>DASSJR010000378.1:0-7326 GCA_035691135.1 Nocardioides sp.
GTGGCGATCAGCCAGTCCGGCGAGACCGCCGACACGCTGCAGGCGATCCGGCACGCTCGCGCCCAGCGATCGTGGGTGCTGGCGATCTGCAACACCAACGGCTCGACGATCCCGCGGGAGTCCGACGCCGTGATCTACACCCATGCCGGGCCCGAGATCGGCGTCGCCTCGACCAAGGGGTTCCTGACCCAGCTCGTGGCCTGCTACCTGCTCGCCCTCTACCTCGCGCAGCTCAAGGGCACGCGCTACGGCGAGGAGATCGCGCAGATCATGGACCAGCTGGAGGCGATGCCCGACCACATCCAGACGGTGCTCGACCAGCGGGAAGCGGTCTACGCCCTGGCCCGTGAGCACGTCGGCACCAAGTCGGTGCTGTTCCTGGGCCGCCACGCCGGCTACCCGATCGCGCTCGAGGGCGCCCTGAAGCTCAAGGAGCTGGCCTACCTGCACGCGGAGGGGTTTGCGGCGGGGGAGCTCAAGCACGGCCCGATCGCACTGATCGAGGAGGGGATGCCGGTGCTCTGCGTCGTACCTCCCAAGGGCCGTGACCAGCTCCACGGCAAGATGGTGAGTGGCATCCAGGAGGTGCGGGCGCGTGGGGCGCGCACGATCTGCCTGGCCGAGGCCGGAGACGACTCGATCGCGCCGTACGCCGACGTGCTGATCCCTCTGCCGCGGGTGCCGACGCTCCTGCAGCCGCTCGTCGCGGTGGTCCCGCTGCAGCTGTTCGCCTGCGAGCTCGCCTCGGTGATGGGCCACGACGTGGACCAGCCGCGCAACCTCGCCAAGTCGGTCACGGTGGAGTGATGCCGATCATCGGTCTCGGCATCGACGTCGTCGACATCGAGCGGTTCATCGAGTCCGTGGAGCGCACGCCCGGTCTGCGTCAGCGGCTCTTCACCGCGGCTGAGGCCGTGCTGCACCCGGCGTCGCTGGCGGCCAGGTTCGCGGCCAAGGAGGCGATGGCCAAGGCCCTCGGTGCGCCGAGCGGGATGGCCTGGCATGACGCCGAGGTGTTCTCCGAGCCGTCGGGCCGCCCCTACTTCGAGCTGCGTGGCTCCGTCCTCGCGCGGGCCAACGACCTCGGCGTCGGCTCGGTGCACCTGTCGCTCTCCCACGACGCCGGCATCGCCTCAGCGGTCGTGGTGCTGGAGTCCTGAGGTCGCTGCGCGTTGACGGGTCGTGTGCCTCAGGGTGCGCTAGGCCGCACTATCGGGCACACGACCGGGTACTCCGAGCGCGATCAGGTCCGCCGCCACCTCCGCGGTCTCGTGTCGGAGCTCGTAAGCCGTGCAGCGGACCACGATCCGGTTCCTGGTCGTGATGCGTCGGGCACGTTTGTAGTCCTCGCCCTGCTGGCGAACTTCGATGTGGAACGAACCGTCTACCTCCAGGACCAGCGTCGTCCCGTCCGGAAGGTCCCACTCGCAGTCGGTCCAGCGCCGTTTCCCGGCCCGGTCCCGTCGGATGCGTTGTCGATCCGGAGGGCACATCGAGAACCTCCTGCACAAACGCCGGACCTCGAGCTCGGCGCCAGAGTGGGCCCCGCCCGCGATGTCCCCGATCGTCCTCTTGAAGGCCTTCGCGCGCCTCAGCGGTCGGAGCAGGTCCACCCACTCCACGAGTCGCTCGGGGGTGGTTAGTCGCTGCTGGACCGTCGCGGCGACAACTCCGTGGGCGGCGCGGGTCGTTGCGTCGTAGCCTGCCCAGAGCAGCACAGCGGGTTCGAGCCGGCAGCGCGGAACTCCGTGCCGAGGACTGATCATGAGCTCGAACGGGCGGCGCGACCGGAAGAAGTGAATCCCGTCGACAGGATCGAAGCTGAGCTCGTCGTCGACGAGCACGGTGACAGCATCTCGCTCCCAGCCTGTCAGTCCGTGGACCTCTGCCGCAGTCAGCCCACCGAGCATGCTGCGAGGCCCCGCATGCAGAACCCCGAGCCAGCGTCGCTGGTCACGAGACAGCGGCCCGGTTGTCGTGCTGATGACCCGTGGAGTCAGTTCGACCCAACGCCGGGCGTCGATCTGGTTGCGCACGCGAAAACGGTCCAGGTCATGCGCACGCAGCTGCCGCCTGGCGACGAGGCCGTGTTGGTCTGCGATGAGGGACAGCAGGTCAGGAGTCACGTCGTTGAGCCTTCCCAGGCTCGTGGGCAAACAGAGGGGTTCTCCACAGTTCCCATCGACCTGGTCGGGTCGTGCGCCTCAGTGAGCGCCGGAGCGCCCTCTCAGGCACACGACCCCGATAGCGTGGACGCCGTGAGGCAGGCGCACACGGTCGAGCAGGTGCGGCAGGCCGAGCGCGCCCTGATGGCGACGCTCCCCGAGGGTGCGCTGATGCAGCGGGCCGCCGCCGGTCTGGCGTACGCCGTCCTCGACCTGCTCGGCTCCGCGTATGGACGGCGGGTGCTGCTCCTCGTCGGTTCTGGCGACAACGGTGGCGACGCGCTGTACGCCGGCGCGTTGCTGGCCGGCCGCGGTTGCGCGGTCGAGGCGCAGCTGCTCTCCGAGCGCGTGCACGAGAGCGGACTGGCCGCGCTCCGGGCCGCTGGAGGACGGGTTGTGTACCCCACGCCTACCCCTGGGTCGGTCTCAGGCACACGACCCGATCATGAGCGACCCGAGGTGGTGGTCGACGGGATCGTGGGGATCGGTGGTCGGCCGGGACTGCGACCCGACGCGGTAGACGCGCTGGCGGGCGTCGAGGGCGTGCCCATCGTGGCGGTCGACGTGCCGTCCGGGGTCGATGTGGACACCGGGGAGCTCGACGGTGCACACGTGCACGCGGCGGTGACCGTCACCTTCGGCACCCACAAGATCGCCCACCTGGTCGACCCGGCCGCCGCCGCGTGCGGCGTCGTACACCTCGTCGACATCGGGCTCCACCTGCCCGAGGCCGCCGTCGAGGCCCTCCAACCAGCAGACGTCGCACGTCTCCTGCCGAGGCCCGATCCGCAGGCTCACAAGTACACCCGGGGAGTGGTGGGGATCCGGGCCGGGTCCCCGCGCTACCCCGGCGCCGGCCTGCTCTGCGTCGCGGGCGCCGCCACCGGACTGTGCGGCATGGTGCGCTACGTCGGTGACGACCAGGTGGCCGAACGCGTGCGCGAGTCGCGCCCTGACGTCGTCGGGGAGGGCCGCGTCCAGGCCTGGGCGGTGGGCTCGGGCGGGGGAGACGGCGCCGGAGACGCCTTGAAGGCGGCGGTCGCCGACGGCGTGCCGGTGGTCGTCGACGCGGACGCGCTCGCCCACGTGTGCGGGCCGCTCAGCGTGCCGGCGGTGCTCACGCCCCACGCCGGCGAGCTGGCCGCGATGACGGGTGCCGAGCGTTCCGACGTGGAGGCCCGCCCGCTCGCCCATGCCCGGGCAGCGGCCGCCAGGTACGACGCGGTCGTCCTGCTCAAGGGCCGACACACCCTCGTCGCGGCGCCGGACGGGAAGGTCCGGGTCACCACGACCGGTGTCCCGTGGCTGGCGACGGCCGGTGCGGGCGACGTCCTGTCCGGGCTGATCGGGTCGCTGCTGGCCGCCGGATTGACGCCGTACGACGCCGCGTCGGTCGGCTCCTGGCTGCACGGCGCGGCCGCGACCCTGGCCTCGAGAGACGGCCCGATCGTCGCCCCGGCGGTCGCTCGTAGCATCCCGGACGCGGTCCGGCAGGTGGCGTGGGGCGACTGACCGGCCCGGCCGCAATGGAAGAATCGCCGCCATGAGCCCCGCCGCGCGCGCCGAGATCGTGGTCGACCTGGCGGCGATCCGGCACAACGTCCGGCTGCTCAAGGAGCTGGCGTCACCGGCGGCGATGATGACCGTGGTCAAGGCGGACGGCTACGGGCACGGGCTGGTCCCCGCGGGACGCGCGGCGCGGGAGGCGGGGGCGGAGTGGCTCGGCGTGGCCACCATCGAGGAGGCACTCGAGCTCCGCGAGGCGGGTGACGAGGGCCGGGTGCTCTGCTGGCTGGGCGTCCCCGGCGAGAACTACGCCGGGGCCATCGCCGCCGACGTCGACGTCTGCGCCTACACCGTCGCCGAGCTGGCCGAGATCAGCGCCGGCGTCGCCCGGGCCGGGCGCCCGGCCCGGCTCCAGCTGAAGGTCGACACCGGCCTGTCCCGAGGCGGCGCCGCCACCGAGGACTGGACGGGCGTCGTCGAGGCTGCCCGGACGGGCGAGGAGGCCGGGGACTGGTCGGTCACCGGGATCTGGTCCCACTTTGCCTGCAGTGACGAGCCCGACCATCCGGCCAACGATGCCCAGGAGAAGGTCTTCCTCGACGCACTCGACGTCGCCGAGCAGGCGGGTCTGCGACCCGAGCTGCGGCACCTGGCGAACTCGGCGGCGGCGATCCTGCGTCCCTCGTCCCGGTTCGACCTGGTCCGCTGCGGGATCGCGTCCTACGGCCTGGATCCCGCACCGGGCGTCACTCCCGACATCGGCCTGGTCCCGGCCATGACCGCCCGGGCCGCCCTGTCACTGGCCAAGCCGATCAGGTCCGGGGCCGGGGTCTCCTACGGACACACCTGGACCGCCGACCACGACACCACGGTCGGGCTCGTGCCGGTCGGGTACGGCGACGGCGTACCCCGGCACGCCGGCAACGTCGCCGAGGTCTGGCTGGCCGGCCGTCGCCGTCCGGTGCGCGGCCGGATCTGCATGGACCAGTTCGTGGTGGACCTCGACGGCGAGCTCCCCGACCCGGGCGCCGGCATCGTGCTGTTCGGGACCGGGGTCGGTGGAGAGCCCACGGCGACGGAGTGGGCGGAGGCCTGCGGGACCATCAACTACGAGATCGTGACCCGGATCGGCGGCCGGATGGTGCGCCGATACGTCGACGAAGGAGTGACCTCAGGAGTGAACTCGTGACGGTTCGACGCAGGATCGCGGCCCTCACCGCCGGCGCCATCGGCGTGGCAGTGGCCGGTACGGCGGCCGAGGTCGCCCGCCGGCGCCGGGTCATCTCTCGTCGCGGGGCGGGGGACCGGACCCCGTTCGGCTCCCTGCACTCGGCGCCGGTGACGGTGGTCGCCGACGACGGCGTACCGCTGCACGTCGAGGTGGACGAGTTCGAGCACGACCCACCGCGTGGACGGCGCCGCGGCGGCGCCGCCGACGAGCCCGCGCTCACCGTCGTGTTCTGCCACGGCTATGCGCTCAACCTCGACTGCTGGCACTTCCAGCGGGCCGGTTACCGCGGGCTGGTGCGGGCCGTCTACTACGACCAGCGTTCTCACGGCCGCTCCGGCCGGTCGACCGAGCGGAAGGCCACCGTCGACCAGCTCGGCCACGACCTGCTCCAGGTCCTCGAAGCGGTCGTCCCCGACGGTCCGGTGGTGCTCGTCGGCCACTCCATGGGCGGCATGTCGATCATCGCCCTGGCCGAGCAGCACCCGGAGCTGTTCGGCAGCCGGGTCGTCGGGGTCGGCCTGATCTCGACGACCGCCGGCGGACTGGACCCGCACCGCATCGTGCTTCCGCTGCTGCCGAGGACCATCGGCGGGCAGCTGGCGACGAGACTCGTGGCAACACTGGCGCGCGGTCACCGCCAGGTCGACGGTCTGCGCCGCGTCGGCAAGTCCGTGGCGTCGGTGGTCACCGACCTCTTCGCCTTCGGCGACGACGTACCGGAGAGCTACGTCGACTTCGTCGACGGGATGCTGTCGTCGACGCCGTTCGAGGTGGTCGCGGAGTTCTTCCCCGTGTTCGGCGAGCTCGACAAGTTCGATGCCCTGGCCGCACTGGAATCGGTCCCGACCACGATCATCTGCGGCACCGGCGACCGGCTGACCTCGGTCGGGCACAGCCGCAAGCTGCACTCGAAGCTCCCGCACTCGGTCCTCGTCGAGTGCGAGGGGGCCGGACACATGGTGATCATGGAGCGGCATGACCGGGTCAATGCCGCCCTCGACCAGCTGATCGCCGCGGCCGCGGAGCGGGTCGACACCCGGTGAGCGTCGACGTACGACGGGTCGGGCCGGAGGCCGCCATCGAGATGCTGTCGGTGATCCGGACCGCCTTCGAGGTGCGCCCGCCCCTGGATCCGCCGGCGGCAGCACTGTCCGAGACCCCGGAGTCGCTGGCCAAGCTCCTGGAAAAGTACGGCGGCTTGATGGCGGTGCTCGACGACGAGCCCGTCGGTGCGCTGGTGCTCGATCCGGTCGGCACCACGATGTACCTGCGCCGCTTCGGCGTCGTACCCAGCGCGCGCGGCCACGGCATCGCCGCCCTGCTCATCGACTGGGCGGTCGACGCCTCCGACGGCTTCGACGACCTCACCGTCGTGGCGAGGGAAGAGCTGCCGGAGACGATCCGCTTCTGGGAACGTCAGGGCTTCCGCGAGATCCTCCGCTACTCGCCCAACGTCGAGCTGCGCCGGCCGCTGCGAACCTTCCTCTACAACGTGCCCGACCCCGAGGCGATGCGGTCCCTCGGTGAGGCACTCGCGGAGCAGCTCCGCGCCGGTGACCTGATCGTGCTCAGCGGTGAGCTGGGGGCCGGCAAGACGACCTTCACGCAGGGCATCGGTGAGGGGCTCAAGGTGAGGGGCAAGGTCACCTCGCCCACCTTTGTGATCTCCCGGGAGCACCCACCTCTCGATGGCGGTCCGCCGCTGGTGCACGTCGACGCCTACCGGCTGGGCGGGATCGACGAGCTCGACGACCTCGACCTCGACACCTCGCTCGAGGACGCCGTCACGGTCGTCGAGTGGGGAGAGGGGATCGCCGAAGGCCTGGCGGAGTCCCGTCTCGAGGTCCGGATCATCCGGGCCCTGGCCCATCAGGACGAGCACGCCGATCTCGACCCGCGCCGGGTGCTGATGACGCCGATCGGGCCGCGGTGGTACGAGATGGAGGTCCCCAACCGGCGGGAGCCGCTGGCCGAGAAGCTCAACGAGAACCTCCTCCTCGACTTCCGCCACGGCCCCGAGTCCGACCTCGACCAGCTTGATCCGGCGATCCCGCTGGTGTTGTCGCTGATGGTGGCCGAGCACGACGGACGGGTGGTGCTGGTCCACAACAGCTGGCGGCAGGAGTGGGAGCTGCCCGTCGGCGAGATCCCGTCGGACGAGACGGCCCGCGAGACGGCGGTCCGACGCTTCGCGGAGGAGACAGGTACGGCGGCCAGGGACGTCGAGTTCGTCGGCGTCGGCACGGTGCAGCTCGGCCACGAGCGGAGCATCGAGTACGTCGCCGTGTTCCGCACCCGCCTCGCCGAGCTCGCGCAGTTCGAGGTGAGCGACGAGGTGGACAAGCTGGCCTGGTGGGACACCGTGCGTGACTTCGACGGGCTCTCGCCGATCGACGAGCACCTCGCCCGCCTGGCGCTCGGCGC
>DASSJR010000379.1:0-11660 GCA_035691135.1 Nocardioides sp.
TCGCTGGAGTTCTACTACTCCGACCCGGTGACCGGGCTTCCCGGCTACACCACCGACGACCAGCTGAAGAACCTCGAGGGCCAGCCCCTCTGGTACACCGACAAGAACTACGACGAGACCACCACCACCGACATGGGCGACGACCTCAAGGTCTTCGTCCGGGTGGGTCCCTACAACGTCAACCCCGAGACGGCGATCAACAAGGCCAGCGTGATCTCGCACGAGTACGGCCACTCGCTGGGGCTTCCCGACTTCTACTCCACCGGCAGCCGGGAGACCTACGGCGACTGGAACCTGATGGCGACCGACAAGTCGCAGAACATGGATGTCTTCTCCCGCCAGGAGCTCGGCTGGGTGGTGCCTGACGTGCTGAAGCCGGGAACGTCACCCACCGTCTCCGGCTGGACCGACTCCAAGCAGGACACCGACACCATCCACTGGCAGACGCCCGACGGGACGCCGTACACGCTGACCGAGGGCACCGACGGCCGCGTGCAGAACTCCCAGGCGTACGTCGCCAAGCTGCCCGGACGCCAGCTGCTCGACCCGGCGAAGTTCGACACCGGCGACACGGCGACCAAGACACACGCGTGGTGGAGCGGCTCCGGTAACGACTTCGGCTGCTCGCCCACCGAGGGGCGCAACCTCGACCTGGCCATCCCCGGCCTGGCCGACCTCCCGAAGGGCAGCGACGTCAAGCTGGAGTTCAAGTCCCTGTGGGACATCGAGTGGGACTTCGACTACGGGTTCGTCCTCACCACCACCAACGGCGGCGAGAGCTACACCTCCAACCCGTCGGAGAACGGCTACACGACCTCCAACACCGACCCACTCGCCGGCAACCCGAACGCGAACAGCTGCCAGCAGCAGTACGACAACGGGCTCACCGGGACCAGCGGCTCGTACTCCGCGGGCAGCGAAGCCACGGACCGCAAGCTGGGTGAGTACCCCGACTCGGTCTTCCTCTCCGACAGCTACGACATCAGCGAGCTGGCCGGGGAGCCGAACGGCGCGCTGCGGTTCAGCTACTCCTCCGACCCGGGCGTGGCCAAGCCGGGCTGGTTCATCGACGACGTCAAGGTCACCGCGACCACGCCGTCGGGAGAGCAGGTGGTGCTGGACACGGACTTCGAGTCCAGCGGCGGTCCCGACGACCCACGGGTGTTCAACGGCGGCTGCCGCGACAACCTCACCACCGCACAGCGCTGCACGCTGGGCTGGCGGTACGTCGCCGCGGGCTCCGAGGCGGCCGCGGACCACGCCTACTACATGGAGATGCGCGACCGCTCCGGGTTCGACTACGACGGACACGGCCAGGTCGACCGCGACCCGATCGGGTTCGAGCCGGGCCTGTCGCTGGTCTACACCGACGAGGCCCACGGCTACGGCAACGCCGGAACCGACGACCCGCCGGCCCAGTCCCCGCTGGACAGCCAGCCCGAACCCGGCGAGTCGGCGCCGAACCTGAACGACGCGGCGTACACCGCCACCGACCGGGACTCGAGCTACACCGACTCCGGGATCGGCCACACCGACAACTACGAGGACCCGGGCAACTCCGAGACGGACGCGCGCTACCCCGATGTCGCGAACCCGTGGCGGTTCCGCTACGGCTGCCTGTCCTTCAACGTGTTGTCGATGTTCGGCGACACCGCGGGTCCGGCGACGTCCGACGGCGACCTGACCGGTGACGTGACGTTCCGGATGGGCCAGGGCTGCGCCACCTTCGACTACGGCTACGGGTCAGGCGGTTCCGGCATCGATACCGCGCCGACCGCGGCGTTCAGCGTCAAGCCGAGCAAACCGACCGCCGGTCAGAAGATCGTCCTGAGCGGCGCCGGCTCGACCGACGACCGGACTGCTCTCGCCGACCTCTCCTACAGCTGGGACCTCGGCAACGGCGGCAGTCGGGAGGACGCGACCGGTCAGGTGGTGCGGACGACCTACAAGAAGGCCGGGAAGCGCCTGGTGACACTGACCGTGACCGACCGGGCGGGCAACACCGCCACGGTTACGCGGACCCTCCGCGTCCGCCGCTGACCCTCGCGAGTGGGGGGACGGTCCCCGGCCCGTGGGGGCCGGGGACCGTTTTCACGCCCGCGATTCCGACTCGGCCTTGACCCGCTCGAGGGTCTGCCGCATGCCCTCGCGCAGCTCGCGGGTAAAGGTCTCCTGCCCGCCGAGGGCGATCCTGGTCAGCTTCCTGGAGATGTCGGAGATCCCGTCCGGGGTACGGCGGCGCTGGATGACGCGGGTTCCGCTCTCGGTCGGCTCGAGGGTGAACGACCAGATCGTGAAGTTCTCCTTGACCCGGAACGCGAACTCCCGGTGCGGCTCGAACGCGACCACCTTGGTCCGAGTGGGCCACACGAGCGGTCCTCGGTGGTTGACGTTGAAGGCGCGGGTTCCCAGCTGGACGGGGCCGCCCCGCACGATCGTGCGCAGCACCTGCGGGCTCCAGCTGGACATCCGCGGCAGATCGGTCACGAGGGACCACACCTTCGCCGGTGGCGCGGCCACCTCGATGCTCTCCTCCAGCAGCGACTCGTACTCGGTCTCGGTCATCGCGTCTCCGTCCGTCCCGGGGAATTGCGGTAACGCCGCGTTCGGTGGACTACCTGACCGGTACACCGGTCAGGCAGCACCCACACGGTGGCGTCACCCGCAGAGCAGCCGCGAACCTAACGCAGCTGCCGGCATCAGGACCGGGCCGACCACCAGTCGAGCAGCGCGGCGCGGGCCTGCTCCGGGGACTGGGGGCCGTGCTCGAGCCGGAGCTCGAGCAGGAACCGGTAGGCCTCGCCGACCTCGGGGCCCGCGCCGATGCCCAGGATCTCCATGATCTCGTTGCCGTCCAGGTCCGGCCGGATGGCGGCCAGCTCCTCCTCTTCGGAGAGACGCGAGATCCGCTGCTCGAGGTCGTCGTAGGTGCGCCGGAGCCGCTCGGCCTTGCGGCGGTTGCGGGTGGTGCAGTCGGCGCGGGTGAGGACGTGGAGGCGCTCCAGCTGGTCGCCCGCATCGCGCACGTAGCGCCGGACGGCGGAGTCGGTCCACTCCCCCTCGCCATAGCCGTGGAAGCGCAGGTGCAGCTCGACCAGCTTCACCACCGCGTCGGTGGTGTCGTTGGAGAACCGCAGCGCGCGCATCCGCTTCCGGGTCAGCTTGGCACCCACCACGTCGTGGTGATGGAACGTGACGGCTCCGTCGCCGACGAAGCGTCGGGTCCGCGGCTTGCCGACGTCGTGCATCAGGGCGGCGAAGCGGGCGACGAAGTCGGGTTCACCCCCGAGCCGGTGCTCGAGCTCGATCGTCTGCTCCAGGACCGTGAGCGTGTGCTCGTAGACGTCCTTGTGCCGGTGGTGCTCGTCGCGTTCGAGCGCGAGGGCCGGCAGCTCGGGCAGGACGTGCTCGGCCAAGCCGGTCTCCGCCAGCAGGGTCAGGCCGCGCCGGGGGAAGGGCGCGCAGACCAGCTTCACCAGCTCGTCGCGGACACGCTCGGCCGAGACGATCGTGATCCGGTCGGCCATGGCCGTCATGGCGGCGACCACGTCCGGGTCGACGGCGAACCCGAGCTGTGCGGCGAACCGTGCCGCGCGCATCATCCGCAACGGGTCGTCGGAGAACGAGTCCTCGGGTTTCCCCGGGGTGCGCAGCACGCGGTGGCCGAGGTCGGCGATCCCGCCGAAGGGGTCCTCGAACGAGCGGTCGGGCACCATGACGGCCATGGCGTTCACGGTGAAGTCGCGTCGGCCGAGGTCGCCGGCCAGGGTGTCGCCGAAGTCGACCGTGGGTTTGCGCGAGGTCGGGTCGTAGGCCTCGGAGCGGTACGTCGTGATCTCGACGTTCCAGGCGCCCTTGCGGCAGCCGATGGTCCCGAAGGCGCGGCCCATGTCCCAGATGGTGTCCGCCCATCCGGTGAGCAGCTCCTCGGTCCGGACCGGGCGCGCCGAGGTGGCGAAGTCCAGGTCGTTCTGGCGCCGGCCGAGCATCGCGTCGCGCACCGAACCGCCGACCAGTGCCAGCTCCTCGCCCGCGTCACGGAACCTGCGCCCCAGCCCGTCGATGACCGGCGCGATGCGCTCCAGCTCCTCCGCCACCGACTCCTGGACCCGGCTCATCTGGAGGGGCGGAAGGGCGGCGTCGGACACGGCGAGCAACTCTATCCGCCGAGGGGCAGCCGGATAGAGTCGGCGCCGTGCGTCGCCCGTGGTCCCTGCTTCCTGCCCTGCTGGCGGTAGCAGCCACCACCATTCCGAGCACGGCCTTCGCCGACCCCTCCCTGACCCTCCCCGACCAGGACCATGCGGTGCCCACCAGCAGCAGGGCTGCCGCCACGGTTCGGCACGTGTCCCCCCCGGCACCGCGACGTGACGAGACAGACCTGGGAGTGACCATCGACGCGCTCTCGCCGTCGTACCTTCCGGCGCAGGGTCCGGTCCGGGTCAACGGCACCCTGACCAACAACACCCACGACCGCTGGGTCGCCATCAACGTGCACCTCTTCATCGGTGACGCGCCCATCACCTCCTCCGCGGAGCTCGCCAAGGCCACCGAGCTCGACCCGGCCGAGCCGGTCGGCGACCGGATCACGGCCCCCGGCACGTTCGCCACGGTCCCTTCCCTGAAACCCGGCGCGTCGGCCCAGTTCTCGATCAAGGTGTCCCGGTCGGACCTGGGCGTCAACCAGCCGGGCGTCTACTGGTTCGGCGTCCACGCCCTCGGCGAGTCCAGCCAGCCCCGCGACGACATCGCCGACGGGCGAGCGCGCACCTTCCTTCCGCTGGTGCCCCGCGGCAGCGGGTCGGTCAACACCGCGCTCGTGATCCCGGTCCGCCACGAAATCCGCTACTCGCCGAGCGGACAGATCCTCGACACCCGGGCCTGGGCCAGGACGCTGGACACGGGCGGTTCGCTCCGGTCGCTCGTCGACTTCGGCGCCGCGGCAGGATCCACGCCGGTCACCTGGCTGATCGATCCAGCGGTGCCCGATGCCGTTCGCGACCTGGTCGCGGGCAACCCGGCCAGGCCACTGGACGAGACGGCCGTCCCCGTCCCGGGCGGCACCGATACGGCCTCACCGTCTCCCCCGCCGAGCCAGGCCAACGGCGGCGGCTCCCCCAGCGCCGAGCCGGACGGGGCGCCGCCAGGTGGCCGCAGGAACCCCGCCAACGAGCCGGGTGCCGCCTGGCTCCTGCGTTTGCGGGCATCGCTCGGCCCCGACGACCAGGTGCTCACCCTGCCCTACGGTGACCTCGACGTCAGCGCAGCCTCGGTGCGGGATCCCGAGATGTACGCGAAGGCACGCCGCCTCACCGGCGCTCAGCTCGACTCGTGGAACGTGGACTCCACCCCCGGCATCGGGTCCCCCAGCGGCTACCTGCGGCCGGAGGCGCTCCGGATGATCACCCCGCAGTCGACAACACTGGTCACCGACCAGATGTTCGGGCGCCATGCCCCGGCCGACGCCCGGGTGTCCGGCCGCACGGTCACCGTCACCTCCTCGAGCGTGGCCGCGGGCGGCCCTGGTCCGGACGACCCGCTGGGGCTGATGGCCATGCGGCAGCAGATCCTCTCCGAGGCGGCCCTCCGGCTGTTGAATCCGGGCAACCAGCCCCTCGTCGTGGTCCTCCCCCCGGACTGGAACCCCGGCAGTGCCACGGGCTTCTTCACGGGACTCGACGTCCCCTGGATGGAGCTCACCGACGTGGCCTCGGCGACGACCGAGCGCGCGGAGAGCGTCGACGGGGATCGGCTGGACTATCCGGAGAGCCAGGTGGCCCGGGAGCTCGACGCCGCCAACTTCGCCTCCGCCGACGACCTGATCCGGATCGGCAAGACCCTCGACCAGGTGCTGGTCCGCAACGACGCGGTCGGCGACGAGGTGCTCTCCGAGGCCCTCAACGGCCTCTCGTTCTCGAGCCGGGAGCACCCCGACGCCTCCCGCGCGGAGGCTGACCGCTCGCGTCAGCGGATCAGCCGGCAGCTGTCGTCCATCCGGGTCGACGCGCCACCGGCCGTGACGTTGTCGAGCACGACCGGCAGGTTCTCGGCCACCATCGCCAACAACCTCGACCAACCGGTGCGGGTCCGCGTGGAGTCACGGGCCGACGAGCCGCTGACGATCGGCGACACGGACCCCATCGAGGTCGCGGCCGGCGGCCGCAGCTCGATCCTGCTCGAGGCCGCCACGACCCAGCTGGGCGTCCACAACGTCAGGCTGGTGGTCACCAGCGAGGACGGGACCCCGTTGGGGTCCAGCGCAACCCTTCCGGTCCGGTCGGCACAGGTGAGCCAGGTGATCTGGCTGATCCTCGGCACCGGGGTCGCCCTGCTGTTCGGCGCGATCGTCGTACGCCTGGTGCGCCGGGTACGACGGGCGCGGGCGGCATGAGCCACCAGCCTCCCGCCGAGTCCACCGACGAATCGCGCATCCTCTCCTCCAGCGCGGTGATGGCCGCCGGGACGGTGGTGTCCAGGCTGAGCGGCTTCGTGCGGTCGGCGCTCCTGGTGGCCGCGCTCGGAAACGTGCTCCACGCCGACCTGTTCAACATCGGCAACACCGTGCCGAACATGCTCTACATCCTGGTGGCCGGAGGCATCTTCAACGCTGTGCTCGTCCCGCAGCTGGTCCGGTCGATGAGGAACGACCCGGACGGCGGCGAGGCCTACACCAACCGCGTGGTCACCGCGGCCGTGCTGTTCCTCGGGCTGGTCACGCTCCTGCTGGTCCTGGCGGCCCCGTGGGTGATGTCGCTCTACCTCGACCCCCGCTTCGACGACCCGTCGCTGGCCACGCAGCGCGAGTCGGTGATCGACTTCGCACGCTTCTGCCTGCCACAGGTCTTCTTCTACGGGGTGTTCGTCCTGCTCGGGCAGATCCTCAACTCCCGCGGCCGGTTCGGGCCGATGATGTGGGCGCCGATCGCCAACAACGTGATCGCGGTCGGGGTCCTGGTCATCTACCTGGTGGTCTTCGGCCCGGCGACCGAGGCCGAGCAGACGGCGGGATTCACCAGCGGCCAGGAGGCGCTGCTCGGCCTGGGGTCCACCCTCGGGATCGCCGCCCAGCTGCTGATCCTGCTGCCGTTCCTGAAGTCCGCCGGGTTCAAGTTCCGACCCAGGTTCGACCTCAAGGACACCGGCCTCGGCCACACCCTGCGGCTCGGGGTGTGGACCGTCCTCTTCGTGGTGGTCAACCAGATCGCCTACACGGTCGTCGTACGCCTGGCCTCCGGCGGTACGGCGGCCGCGGTCGACGGTGGCACCGGTACCGGCTACACCGTCTACGCCCAGAGCTTCCTGATCGTGATGGTCCCGCACGCGGTGATCACGGTGTCGCTGGCCACCGCGATCCTGCCCAGGCTCAGCGACCGGGCCAACGTCGGCGACCTCGGCGGCGTGGCCCGGACGCTCAGTCTCTCGCTTCGCAGTGCCCTGGCCGTGATCCTCCCGTTCGCCCTGCTGCTGCCGCTGGTCGCCCCGGACGTCGCCCACGTGGTGTGGGGGTGGGGAGCCGGACGCGACGAGTTCGAGCTGTTCACCCCGACCCTCTCCCTGTTCGGCGTCGGGCTGCTGTTCTTCACCGTTCACTACCTGACCCTGCGCGGGTTCTACGCACTCGAACGCAACCGCACCGTCTTCTGGATCCAATGCGTCATCGCCGTCACCAACATCGCGGCCGCGGTGCTGCTCGTCTCCCTCGCCACCGCCGAGCAGACCTCGCCCGCACTGGTGCTCGCCTACATCGCGTCGTACGCCGTGGGGTCGACGCTGTCCTACCTCGTCCTCCGGCGCCTGCTCGGCGGGCTGGAGACGGCGCGGCTGGCGCGCTTCCTGGTCCGCCTCCTCATCGCCGCGGGCATCTCGACCGTGGCGGCCTATCTCGCCGTGCTGGCCCTCGACCAGCTCGGCAGCCCTCCCAACCAGGCCCTCGCGGCGCTGCGCGGCGTCACCATCACGGCCCTCGACGTCCTGGTCTTCGTGGTGGTGGCGCGCCTGCTCCACCTGCGCGAGGTCACGGATGTCCTGGATACGGTGACGCGGCGCCTCCGCTCCAGAACTCACGCGTGAATCGCCCTACCATGGGGGCACCAAGACGTGGAGAGGAAGGCGTGGCGAACTCGATCCGACCGGGGGACGTCCTGGCTGACCGCTACCTGCTCGTCGACCTGCTGAGCGAGAGCGGTTCCGGGCGGTTCTGGCGGGCCCACGACCGGACCCTCGACCGCCACGTCTCGGTCCACGTGATCGCCGCTGACGACGAACGCGCACCCGGCCTGCTCGAGGCCGCCCGCCGCTCGGCAGCCCTCCACGATCGCCGGATCCTGCGGGTGCTCGACCTCGATGAGCGCGACGGCGTGTGCTACGTCGTCAACGAGTGGGGCTCCGGACGGTCGATCGACGTCCTGGTCGCCCACGAAGGCGCCATGGGCGGGCGCCGGGCCGCGTGGGTCGTCTCCGAGGTGGCCGAGTCCATCGCCGCTGCCCACGATGCGGGCGTCACGCACGGCCGGCTCGTCCCGGAGAACGTGATGATCGACCAGACCGGATCGGTCCGGATCATCGGTATGGCGGTCGAGGCAGCCCTGCTCGGGCTCCCGACCGGCCGGATGTCCACCGACGTGACCGACCTGGCCGGACTGCTCTACTACCTGCTGACCGCCAAGTGGCCCGGAGTCTCTCGCTCCGGCGTCCCCGCCGCACCTCTCGAGAACGGCCGGGTGCTGCGCCCGCGCCAGGTCAAGGCCGGCGTGCAGCGCCCGCTGGACAGCCTGTGCGACCAGGTGCTCAACGCCGTGGGCACCGCCGGCGACGCCCACGGACCGGGCCTGCGCAGCGCCCACGGCATCCGGGAGGCACTGCGCGACTTCGTCGGGGACGTCGCCGAGATGGCCGAGGCCGAGGCCAGCGCCGGGCTGCACCCCACCGCACACTTTCAGGCGCGACCGGTCCCACCCCCCGGCGCGACCACCCGGTTCCCGGCACCCGCGCCGTCGTCCGGCCCCGCGACCCCGTCCGGACCGGCAACCCCGTCCGGCCCGGCAACCCCGTCCGGCCCGACGACGCCGCCCGACCCGGCGGCCGCGCCACCGCCTGGCCAGCCTCCGAGCGCCGCGTCACCGGTCCCGCCCCGCGAGGCTCCGGCCGAGTCCGCGGACCTGCCGACCCAGGCCGGCGTACCGATCTTCGACGACGAGAACGACGAGGTCTCGTGGCTAGCCGCACGTGCGGAGAAGCCGCCGCCTCCGCCGCCGTTCGAGGAACCACCCGACCGCCCGCTCTTCGCACCCGAGCCACCTGAGGGCCGACCGGCTCGCACGCCGCGTCCGGGTGCCGCCGCGCCGTCGCAGGAGTTCTGGCCGTGGGAGGCCGGCACCGGCAGCGGCGTGATCCCGGCCGCCGAGGAAGAAGAGGAGGACGAGGTCCCCGGCCGGAGCTGGATGCGACTGGCCGCCGCGATCGCCGGCGCCTGCCTCCTGCTGATCGCGATCGTCTTCGCCTTCAACCTCGGGCGAGGCCGGTCACCGCTGGGCGCCGACCCGGATCCCGCACCCGAGTCGACGGCCGCCACTCCGTCATCCACGTCCACCCCGATCACCGGCATCTCCGCCATCGACCTCGACCCGCAGGGTGACCCGCCGGAGGAGAACCGCGAGCTCGCTCCGCTGGCCGTCGACGGCGACCCGGCGACCGCGTGGCGGACCGTGACCTATGAACAGGACCTCGGCCCGACCGGGCTCAAGACCGGCGTCGGCCTCCGCCTCGACCTCGGGTCGTCCCAGGAGGTCTCCGAGGTCGACCTGACCCTCGGCGGGGCGCCCAGTGACGTCAGTCTCTACCTCTCCGACGACGACCCGCCCGGCGTGGCCGGGGAGACACCGGTCGCCACCGTCACTGCCGACGATCAGGAGCGGGTGCCCCTGGACGAGCCGGCCACCGGGCGGTTCCTGACCATCTGGTTCACCTCGCTCCCAGAAGCAGAGGGCGGTTTCCGCGGCGAGGTCGCCGAAGTCGTGGTCCGGGGCTGAACGGGATTGAGCCCCATGGGCGACGACCGCTCCGACGCCGAGCTGCTCGAGGCCCACGTCCAGGGTGACACCGACGCGTTCGGTGTGCTGTTCGCCCGGCACCGGGACCGGCTGTGGGCGGTGGCGCTGCGCACGATGGGCAACCCCGAGGACGCGGCCGACGCCCTGCAGGACGGGTTGATCGCGGCCTTCCGGCGGGCCGGGTCCTTCCGGGGCGAGGCGGCGGTCACCACCTGGCTGCACCGGGTCGTGGTCAATGCCTGCCTCGACCGGATCCGCGCCGCCAAGGTACGCCGGGCCGAGGCGCTGCCCGACGACCTCGACAGCCACCGCGATCGGGGCTCCCTCGCCACCAGCGCACCCGCGGACCCGGCCGACCGCGCCCTGGACGACGAGCGTCGCCGACAGGTGCTGGCGGCGCTGGGCCGCATCCCCACCGACCAGCGGGCCGCCCTGGTGCTGGTCGACATGGAGGGCTACCCGGTGGCACAGGTCGCGGAGATGCTCGACTGCGCGGTCGGGACGGTCAAGTCCCGCTGCTCCCGGGGCCGGGTCCGGCTCGCCGAGCTGCTCGACACGCTCGCCCCGGGGCGGGAGGCGGACCACCCCTCCCCCGGGAACCCGGCCCCGTCGCCGCCCGTCCGATCCACGCACCCCCGCGGCCCCCCGGAGCCGGCCTGAACCGACCGCCGTACCGACCGCCGTACCGACCGCGAACGCCCGAGAGGAGGCGCACATGAGCGACAGCGACCAGCCGCTGACTCCCGAAGAGGAAGAGGTACGCCGCCTGCTCGCGGAGGCGCGCCACACCGGGCCGACCCCGCCCGAGGTCGTCGCCCGGCTCGACCGGGTCCTCGACGACCTCGCCCACGAACCCGACCGCGCGGCGCCGGTGGTCGACCTGGCCCGGCGACGCCGGCGGGTGGCGTCGCTGCTGGTCGCCGCCGCGGCCGTGGTCGTGGTCGGGATCGGCGTCGCTCAGATCGTCTCCCCGGACGCGGGCTCCGACAGCCTGACGGCGGGCAGCGCCGCGTCCGAGGCGCAGGACGACGGCCAGGACTCCGTGCAGCCGAAGTCGCCGTTCAGTGCGAACGGTGCGAACCCTGGTGAGGCAGGGCCCATCCCCCAGAGCGCGCCCGCGCAGGACAAGGCAGAACACCTCCAGAAGCTGCGCCGACAGCACCTCGCGAACGACATCACCGTCACCCGCGGCGAGCTGGGCGGCAGGAACTCCGCGGACGCGTACTCCTCGGGGAAGGGCTCGGCGAACCGTGCGGCGGGGGCGGCCTGTGGGGCCGGCCAGTGGGGTAGGGGTCGATTCGTCCCGGTTTCCTTTGGCGGGACTCCGGCTGTCGTGGTGTTCCGTCGCCCCGTGGGTGACACCCAGGTCGCCGACGTGTTCCTGTGCGGGAGCTCGGAGCCCGTCCGCTCGGTGACCCTGCCCGCGCCCTGACCGAGGGCAGGGCCGGTCCTCCGCTCGGCGGGAATGCTCCTCGCCTACGATCGGTTCCATTCACGACCCACGGGCACGACCACCCGGGTACGACACCGACCAAGGGATGCCACCGCACATGACCGACTCCGCCCCGCGCAACGTCATCATCATCGGCTCCGGCCCCGCGGGCTACACCG
>DASSJR010000380.1:0-2435 GCA_035691135.1 Nocardioides sp.
GCGCTGCTCCACGAGGTGATCGGGGGCCACGACCCGCTCGACTCGACCAGCATCGACCAGCCGCTGCCCGATCTCGTCGGTGCCGCCCGCCAGGGGGCAACGGGCGATCTCGCCGGTGTCCGGATCGGCGTGGTGACCGAGCTCGGCGGCGAGGGCTACCAGGACGGTGTCCTGGCTCGGTTCCAGGAGTCGGTGGACCTGATGGTCGAGGCCGGCGCCGAGGTCGTCGAGGTGTCGTGCCCGCACTTCGTGCACGCGCTGGCGACCTACTACCTGATCCTGCCGGCGGAGGCGTCCAGCAACCTCGCACGGTTCGACGCGATGCGCTACGGGCTCCGGGTGATGCCCGAGGGCATCGAGGCGCCGAGCGCCGAGGAGGTCATGCGGGCCACCCGCGACGCCGGGTTCGGCGAGGAGGTCAAGCGCCGGATCATCCTCGGCACCTACGCCCTGTCCAGCGGCTACTACGACGCCTACTACGGGCAGGCCCAGAAGGTCCGGACGCTCGTGGCCCGCGACTTCGAGGCGGCCTTCGAGAAGGCCGACGTGCTCATCTCTCCCACCGCGCCGACCACGGCGTTCAAGCTGGGGGAGAAGCTCGACGATCCGCTGGCGATGTACCTCAACGACCTCGCCACGATCCCCGCCAACCTCTCCGGCGTGCCCGGCATCTCGATCCCGAGTGGCCTTGCCGAGGAGGATGGCCTGCCGACCGGCGTCCAGATCCTCGCGCCGGCGCTCGCCGACGACCGGGTCTACCGGGTCGGCGCGGCGCTCGAGACCCTGTGGACACGATCGTGGGGAGGCCCGTTGCTCGACCGCAACCGCGGACTCGACGCCGTCGGGACGGGGGCACGAGCATGAACGACGACCTGCTCTCGTTCGAGGAGGCACTGGAGAAGTTCGACCCCGCCCTCGGCCTCGAGGTCCACGTCGAGCTCAACACCGCCTCCAAGATGTTCTGCGGTTGCCCGACGGAGTTCGGCGCCGAGCCCAATACCCAGGTCTGCCCCACCTGCCTGGGCCTGCCCGGCGCGATGCCGGTGGTCAACGGCAAGGCCGTGGAGTCGGCGATGCGGATCGGCCTGGCGCTCAACTGCGAGATCGCCGAGTGGTGCCGGTTCGCGCGGAAGAACTACTTCTATCCGGACATGCCGAAGAACTTCCAGACCTCCCAGTACGACGAGCCGATCGCCTTCGAGGGTTGGACCGAGGTGGAGGTCGACGGCGAGACGTTCCGGATCGAGATCGAGCGCGCCCACATGGAGGAGGACACCGGCAAGTCGCTGCACGTCGGCACCTCCGGCCGCATCCACGGCGCCACCCACTCGCTCGTCGACTACAACCGGGCCGGCATCCCTCTGATCGAGATCGTCACCAAGCCGGTCCTCGGCACCCGCGACAAGGCGCCGCTGGTCGCCAAGGCCTACGTCGGCCAGCTCCGCGACCTGCTGCTCGGCCTCGGGGTCTCCGACGTCCGGATGGAGCAGGGCTCGCTGCGCTGCGACGTGAACCTCTCGCTGTCCCCGAAGGACGACGGCGGGCTCGGCATCCGGACGGAGACCAAGAACGTCAACTCGCTGCGCTCCGTCGAGCGGGCGGTCCGCTACGAGATGCAGCGGCATGCCGCCGTCCTGGACTCCGGGGCGAAGGTGCTGCAGGAGACGCGGCACTGGCACGAGGACACGGGCATCACCACCAGCGGCCGGGAGAAGTCGGACGCGGAGGACTACCGCTACTTCCCGGAGCCCGACCTGGTCCCCGTGGCCCCCAGTCGCGAGTGGGTGGAGCAGCTGCGCGCCGAGCTGCCCGAGCCTCCCCGGGAGAAGCGGGCGCGGTTGCAGGCGGACTGGGGCTTCTCCGACCTCGAGATGCGCGACACCGTCGGCGCGGGCGCCCTGGTGCTGGTCGAGCGCACCATCGAGGCAGGAGCCTCACCCCAGGCGGCGCGCAAGTGGTGGCTGGGCGAGCTGGCCCGCCGCGCCAACGAGGCCGGGGTCGAGCTCACCGACCTGGCGGTGACCCCGGACGACGTGGCCCGGGTCCAGGCCCTGGTCGACGAGGGCAAGCTCAACGACAAGCTGGGCCGTCAGGTCTTCGACGGGCTGCTGGCCGGCGAGGGCTCGGTCGACGAGATCGTCGCCGCCCGCGGGCTCGCGATCGTCTCCGACGACAGTGCGCTCGGTGCCGCGGTCGACAACGCCATCGCCGCCAACCCCGAGATCGCCGACAAGATCCGCGACGGCAAGGTGGCGGCCGCCGGCGCCCTGATCGGTGCGGTGATGAAGGAGATGCGCGGGCAGGCCGACGCCGGACGCGTGCGGGAGCTGATCCTCGAGAAGCTGACCTGAGCTCCCGCCCGCGTCCGACTCAGTCAGCTGTCGCCTCTCCGGGCTGCTTGTTGCCCGGGAACACGGGCGCCCGGAAGAGGTCGG
>DASSJR010000381.1:0-5679 GCA_035691135.1 Nocardioides sp.
CTCCAGCCGTAGCCAAGGCGTCCCGTCGTACCTGCGGGTAACGGCGTGGCGCGTGTAGCGTCCGACGCATGGCTCGTCCCCCCAAGACTGCAGAGGTCGTCGCCGAGATGGTGGCGAACGTGATGAAGGTCGTCGTCTCCCCTGGTGACCGGCTGGCCGCAGGCGACCCCGTCATGCTCCTGGAGTCGATGAAGATGGAGATCCCGGTCCTCACGGAGACCGGCGGCACGGTGACCGCCGTGAAGGTGGGGGAGGGCGACGTCGTCCAGGAAGGCGACGTGCTCGTGACCCTCGACCTCTGACCGCGCAGGCGCTCTCCCCTAAACTCTGCTGCGTGGTCGGCCCGTCTCGTGCGGGTCGGCGCACGGAGGGGTGCCGGAGTGGCCGAACGGAACCGCCTTGAAAGCGGTCGCTGGCAGAGATGTCAGCCGCGGGTTCGAATCCCGCCCCCTCTGCTCGGCCCAGAAGAGTCAGGCCAGCACGATCAGGATGTCGCCTTCCTGTACGACGTCACCAGGGCCGACCTTGACCGCCTTCACGGTGCCCTCGTGCTCGGAGATCACCGGGATCTCCATCTTCATCGACTCCAGCAGGCAGACGGTCTGACCGACCGCGACCGCATCGCCCGGGGCGACCTCGATCGCCATCACGTTCGCCACCATCTCCGCGAGGATCTCGGTCAGCTGTTCGCGCGCCATGGAAGCAGAACCTAGCCGTTACCCACGCGTACCCCGAACCGGTCCCCGAGGGGAGCCCCTACAGCAGCGGGCGCGTGCGGGCCGGTTCCGGGCCGGCACCCGCGAAGACCCGGCTCCCGCGGCGCCGGCCGGTCCCGCTGAGCAAGAGGTCGACGCGGATCAGCACGAAGCCGATCCCCAGCCCGACGACGATGCCGTAGAGCACGGCCAGCGACGACTCCAGCACGGACACCGAGGTGTTGACCAGGCTGGTGACGATCGGCGCCGTCGCCGCGACTCCGAACGAGCACACCCACCAGCCCTGGCCGCGCCGGGCACGCATGTGGACCCCCCAGGTGAGGGCGGGGATGCCGAGCACCGCCTCCAGCGGGCGCGGGAAGGCGCCGAGCGTGTCCCGTGACCAGCGGACCCCCGCGAGCAGCTCCTCGACCAGCCCCGGGGTTCCGTAGCGGCGCAGCACCTCTCCGTAGGCCAGCGTGACCGCCAGGACGAGCCCGCCCACTGCGACCGTGAGGATGCCGCGCCGGCCGAGGCCGTGGAGCCCCGCGCCCAGCCGGTGCACGAGGCCGAGGGCGACCACGAGGGAGAGCATCAAGGTCGTGTATTCAAAGCGGACCAGCGAGACCACCGGCTCGAAACCGACCACGGCGAGGGCGCCGACTGCGGCGACCGCCGTCGCGATCAGCACCTCGCGGAGGACCCGCAGCGCGCTGAGCGCGGGGACCGTCGCCATCACCGCCAGCACCGCACCGACCATGCCGGCCATCACAGCGGCGCCGGTCGTCAGGAAGTCGCGGTCCAGCCACACCACCGTTCCACCGATCGCCAGTGCCACCCCGCCGAATACCACCGGCCGGCCACCGACGCGCGCCGCGAGGGCCCATGAGTAGGCAGTCGCCACCGCGACCGACCCCAGCTCGCCGACTTCCTGGGAGACCCACCCGAGCATGGCCGCGACCAGGACGACCGCCCCGCCGAGGGCCACCAATCCCGCGACCAGTGCCGGCAGCGAGCTCTCACGCAGTCCCGCAACCCGCGCACGCAGGCGGGTCCACGGGGTCTGGCGCACGGCTCGGCGGCGCGGCGCGGTGTGAGGCACGCTGAGGAAGGCTACAGACGCCGGTTGGCCAGCGACGGGTTGGTCCGACGTGCCTCCTCGAGCGCGTCCCGGCGCAGCGTGGCGGTCAGGATCTCATCGTCGTCGCCGGCTTCGGCCAGCACGTCGCCGAGGGGGTCGACGACCATCGAGTGACCGCAGTAGCGGGGCGCCGGCTGAGCTGCGGCGACCACGAAGACCGTGTTCTCGATCGCCCGGGCCCGGAGCAGTGTCCGCCAGTGGTCGACCTTCCGTGGCCCGGCGACCCAGGCCGCCGGGACGACGAGCACCTCGGCGCCGCCGCTGACGAGGGAGCGGGCCAGCTCGGGGAAGCGCAGGTCGTAACAGGTCATCAGGCCGAGCGTGAATCCACCGACCTTCACCAGCGCCACCCCGGGTGGGTCCTCGAGCGGGCCGGCCGTGAGCCGGTCGGACTCCCGGTAGCCGAAGGAGTCGTAGAGGTGGATCTTGCGGTAGTCCGCCGACGCCGCGCCGCGCACGACCAACGTGTTGAACGGACGGTCCGGGTCGGCGCTGGACTCGAACATCCCCGCCACCACGGTCGTTCCCCGCACCTCGGCGACGCGCGCCACCTCCGTCGCGAACGGGCCGTCCGTGGCTTCGGCGTAGGCACTCACGTCGGAGCCGGCCTCGCCGAAGTCCCGGGCGAACGCTTCCGGAAAGACCACGAGGTCGACATCGGCGGGTGCCAGCCTGTCGAGGCGGGCGCGGTTGGTCTCCGGCTCGAGGTCCGATGCCTGCTGGACCACTGCCACCTGCAATCCGGTGCCCGAAGTCATGCGACCAGCCTGCCACGCCGCCCGGTTCGGTGACCCGGGGTGCAAGACTGCCGTGATGGCCGTCGACTACGCCGCGGTGATCCTCGCCGGCGGGACCGCCGTGCGCATGGACGGCATCGACAAGGCAGGCGTCGAGTACGCCGGACACACCCTGCTGGAGCATGCCCTCGCCGCTCTCGTCGACGCAGTCGAGGTGGTGGTGGTCGGCGCGGAGGTGCCGACCACGCGACCGGCCACGTTCGTGCGCGAGGACCCACCCCACGGCGGCCCTGCCGCCGGGCTGCTGGCCGGTCGGGACGCCCTGCGGGGCCTGACCGACCATCTCGCGGTGCTCGCCGTGGACATGCCTCGGGTTCGCGCCGACACGTTCCGTCGGCTCCTGGCCGCCGCCGACGGCCATGACGGCGCCGTCCTCGTCGATGACTCGGGACGACCGGCGCTGGCCGGCGTGCTGGGTCTGGCGGCGCTCGACCGGGTGCGGCCCGACGATGCCTATGGGCTTCCGCTGCACCGGCTCCTGGCTCCGCTCGACCTCGCGTTCGTGGCTGCGCTACCGGGTGAGGCGCGCGACGTGGACACGTGGACCGACCTGCGCGATCTCGGAGACCGACCTGATGGCTAGCCAGGGGTTGCGGCGGGGGCGATCAGTGGCAAGTCTGGACCTGTGAACCTTCACGACTGGATCGACGAGTTGTGTGACGTGCTCGAGATCGAGACCGAGGTCGACGAAGGATTGATCCTCGACCTGGCGCGGACCAGCGCCCACCAGGTGGAGAGGGTGGCGGCCCCGGTGACGACGTACCTCCTGGGCCTCGCGGCCGGCGCGCAGGGAGCCGACCTGGGCGGGATCGAGGACCTGGCGGCCAGGGCGCAGGCACTCGCGGAGGGATGGGACCGTCCCGCCAACGCCCCGGACCCGGACGACGTCAACGACCCGATCCCCGACGACAGCTCGGTCGACCACAGCACCGACGAATTCGTTCGCTGAGCCGGTGGCCCTGGCCAGAACGGGATCGGCCTAGGCTGCCTGCCATGCGTGCCGTGACCGTCTCCGAACCCGGTGGCCCGGAGGTTCTCTCGCTCTCCGAGCTGCCCGACCCCGAACCTGGACCCGGCGAGGTCGTCATCGACGTCGCCGCCACCGCGGTGAACCGGGCCGACCTGCTCCAGCGCCAGGGGCTCTACCCGCCACCGCCGGGCGCCTCCGAGATCATCGGCCTCGAATGCAGCGGCACGGTCGCCGCGGTCGGCCCGGACGCCGGAGACCGCAAGGTCGGCGACGAGGTGTGTGCGTTGCTGGCCGGGGGCGGTTACGCCACCCGCGTCTGCGTCCCGGCCGGGCAGGTGATGCCGGTTCCCTCGGGGGTCGACCTGGTCACGGCAGCCGCACTGCCCGAGGTGGCCTGCACGGTGTGGTCGAACGTCTTCATGGTCGCCGGGCTGCAGCCGGGCGAGCACCTGCTGGTGCACGGCGGGGCGGGCGGCATCGGCACCTTCGCCGTCCAGCTCGCCTCGGTGCTGGGCGCCCACGTTCTCACCACGGCGGGCTCGACGGAGAAGCTCGCGGTCTGCGCCGACCTCGGTGCCGACGTGACGATCAACTACCGCGAAGAGGACTTCGTGGAGGCCGTCCGGGCGGCCACCGACGGGCACGGCGCCGACGTCATCCTCGACAACATGGGTGCCTCGTACCTCGGTCGTAACGTGGACGTTCTGGCCACCGAGGGTCGGCTGGTGATCATCGGCATGCAGGGCGGCACCAAGGGTGAGCTCGACATCGCCGCCCTGTTGCGCAAGCGCGGGGCCGTGGTCGCCACCGCACTGAGGTCGCGCCCGCCGGAGGAGAAGTCCGCGATCTGCGCGGCCGTCGCCGAGCATGTGTGGCCGCTGGTCGCCGAGGGGCGGATCCGTCCTGTGGTGCACACCACGCTGCCGCTCGCGGAGGCCGGCAAGGCCCACGCCCTCATGGAGGCGAGTGACAACGTGGGCAAGATCCTGCTCACCACCGATGCGTAATGTGGGCGGCATGAGCACCCCACACAATTGCTCGCTTCGCTCTCGATTCCGCAGGGGCCCCGCATGACCGGACAACCCACGGACGACTCCGAGGAGCAGGTCGTGGTCGTCGGACCCGACGGACAGCCCATGGGAACTCTCCCGGCCGGCGTGATCGCCCAGGCCACGTCGGGTGGTGACGACGACTCCAACGGCGAGACCGGTATCACCGACCTGGTCGAGCAGCCGGCGAAGGTGATGCGGATCGGCAGCATGATCCGGCAGCTCCTCGAGGAGGTGAAGGCGGCTCCGCTCGACGAGGCCAGCCGCAACCGGCTCAAGCAGATTCACCGGGCGTCGATCAAGGAGCTCGAGGCCGGCCTCGCGCCGGAGCTGGTCGAGGAGCTGGAGCGCCTGTCGCTGCCGTTCACCGAGGAGGGCACCCCCTCCGAGGGCGAGCTCCGGATCGCCCAGGCGCAGCTGGTCGGGTGGCTCGAAGGGCTCTTCCACGGCATCCAGACCGCGATCTACGCCCAGCAGGTGGCCGCTCGCGCCCAGCTCGAGCAGATGCGGCAGCTGCCGCCAGGAGCGTCCGCCCCGCAGCCCATGCGGCCCGGCGACACCGAGCCGGCGGGCCGGGGCGACCGCGGCGGGATGTACCTCTGACCGGCCATGGCCGGATGGAGCAGTCTCTCGCCGGTTCCGGTGACGAGCTGCGCTTCCACCCCCCTGCCAAGCGGGTGAGGGTCAGTCTCGGCAGCCGCTGATCTGCGACACGACGTCGGCGGGCTGGTGGGTAGCCCCACCGGATCGTACCGACGTACGCCGTACCCGCGGCCGATCCGGTCGCCGAGCTCGAGCCTGCACAGTCACGTCCACTGCCCGACCCGCTGCCGCGCTACCTGGGTCCCTTCAACTTCCCCGCGCATTCCTGTCCGGGCCCCGCGTTCTCCGTCCGGGTGAACGGGGAGTTCGTGGTGCTGGCAACAGCCGTCGGGCGATGGCGCTGGTCGAGACCTCCCTGCCCACCAGAAGGTACCTCCCCCGTGGGGGCGTGCGCCTCGACCTGCTCACCCAGAGCGACACCCAC
>DASSJR010000382.1:0-3564 GCA_035691135.1 Nocardioides sp.
CGGGAGGGCGTAGCGCTTGCCCTTGGTCCCGGCGCAGAGCAGGAACTGTCCCATCGACGCCGCCAGCCCCATCCCGACCGTCGCCACGTCGTTGGGGATGTAGTTCATCGTGTCGTAGATCGCCATGCCGGCGTCGACCGAGCCACCCGGGCTGTTGATGTGGAGGAAGATGTCGGCGTCGGGGTCCTCCGCGGAGAGCAGCAGCAGCTGAGCGCAGATGGCGTTGGCGTTCTGTTCGCGGACCTCGGACCCGAGGAAGACGATCCGCTCGCGCAGGAGCCGCTGGTAGATGTGGTCGTCGAGCCCGTACGCCGATCCGGCGCCGTTCATCTCGGCGCCGTAGGTCCCGGGACTGGAGTTCTGGTTCACGCCTGCGACCCTAGCCCGAACCGCTGACACTTCCACGCAATGTGCCGCACTGTTCGCGGACAGCGGACACCGCGCAGCGGCGCCCGAGGCACGAGGGCGACGCGTGGGGGCGGTGTGATCGAGCAGCCCCGCGCCCGAGCCTGCGAGGCGCGACGGGCGGATCGAAATCCGGTAAGCGTGGGCAGGGCGGTGGCGGCGACTCGTCAACCGGTCAGCCAGCGCCGCAACGCGCTGTGCACCTCGGGATGGTTGAGCAGCCCGAAGTGGTCGGTCCGCCCCACGTGCAGGAAGTCGGCGTCGGGGAACAGGTCCGCGCCCCTGCGGTCGCGACCGCGGGCCGACTCGACCCGGACCAGCAGGTCGCCCACCACGTGACCGACGGGGTGCCGGGGGGAGCCGGTGACGGTGGCTGCGACCAGTCGGTAGCGCGCGTGCGGCAGCGGCGGGACGTCCTCGGCGAGGCCGGCCACCAGGTCGTGCACACCGATGGAGCGCCAGTCCAGGATTCGCCCGAAGGCCGCGGTCTCCGGGAGGCGGCCGAGTCCCCGGCTGCCCTCGCCGACGCCCCGGGCGATCGGCGCCCCGAGGTGAGGGCTACCGAGGGTGACGACGTCGGAGACGAGCCCGGTCCAGGGCTTCTCGACCTCGGTCGACACCGCGCCGGCGGCGCGCATGATCAGGCCGCCCATGGAGTGCCCCACCAGCGCGATCCGCCGCACCTCCACCGGCCACGCCTCGACGACGTCCTGGAGGAGGGAGGTGAGCGCGACGCCGTTCTCGCGCAGGCCAAGGCCGGTGTTGGCACGCAGGAAGACCGGTGTCCACCCTTCGGCGGCCAGCATCTCGCCGTACGTCGTGCCGAGGCTCTCGCGTCCACGGTTCCAGTACGACTCGTTCTCGCACAGGCCGTGCAGGAAGACGACCAGCCGGTCGCCCGCGTCGGGGAAGGCCGCGGCGAGCGGGTCCGGCTCGAGGGGTACGTCGCGTCCACCCACCCGCACGCCCATCGGAATGGCGAGGTGGGGACGCTCCTTCACCAGCCGGTCCCCGATCAGGCCGTTGACGGCCGAGCTCACGAACCGGCCGCGGCGGTCGGCCTCGAGCCTCGGTCCGACGCCGGTGTCGGCGACCTTGTCCAGCCCGGTCGACGCGAGCTGCAGTCCGCGGCCGAGTCCGCCGTAGACCGCGCCGGCGATCCCGCGGTGCAGGCGTTCGGACAGCGTCGCGGTCTCTCGCGAGCGGCCGCTGAGCGACTGGACCCGGTCGAGCCAGGCCTCGTGGGTGTCCCGCACGGTGCGCACGACGAGCTCGTCGGCGACCTGCGAGAGCAGCGAGAGGGCGTCGAGAATCCCGGGTCCGGTGGCTTCGGGCGAGTTGGCAGCCGCGCTCATGGCCCGACCCTACAACTCAGTGAACGCCCGTTCACTGAAGAAACGCTGACCCGTCGTGACTTCACGACGGGTCGGCGCTCAGGACTGGTCGTCCGACGTCTCCACCACGAAGTCGGCCGGCTCGTCGTCATCAACCGGCTCCATGACCCAGTCGGGCCCGACCACATCATCGGGGTCGCCGATGGACCCGTCCGGCCGCAGCCCCGCCAGCTCGACCACGTTGCCGGAGGCGTCCTTGACGGTCGCGGACTCCACGACCGTGGCCAGCGCCTTGCCGCGCAGGATCTCCTGCACCATGTCGGGGATGTGGTTGTGCTCGAACATGTGGTTGGCGAACTCCTGCGGGTCCTGGCCGGACTGCTGAGCCCGCCGCATCAGGTGCTCGGACAGCTCGCTCTGGTCGACACCGAACTCCTTCTCCTTGGCGATCTCGTCGAGCAGGAACTGCGCCGTGACGGCGTCGCGGACCCGGCGCTCGAGCTCGGCCTCGAACTCCTCCTGGGTCTGCTTCTCGTCCTCGAGGTACTTCTCCATGGTGATGCCGGCCATCATCAGCTGCTGCTCGATGTTCTGGCGCCGGGCGTTGAGCTCGTCGGTGACCATCGTCTCGGGGAGGGGCACCTCGACCTTGTCCAGCAGTCGCTCGAGGACGGCGTCGCGGGCGGCGGCCGCCTGCTCGAGGCGCTTGCCGCGACCCAGCCGCTCCCGCACGTCCGCGACCAGCTCCTCGGTGGTGTCGAACTCCGAGGCCATCTGGGCGAAGTCGTCGTCGAGCTCGGGCAGGTCCTGCTCCTGGACCTGCGAGACCTTGACCTGGACCTCGACGTCCTCGCCGACCAGGTCTCCGCCGACCAGCTGGGAGGTGAAGGTCTTCTCCTCGCCCACGGTCATGCCGGCCAGGGCCTCGTCGAGTCCGTCGAGCATCCCGCCGCGACCGACCTGGTAGGACATGCCGGTCACCTCGGCGCCCTCGACCGGCTTGCCGTCCTGGGTGGCCCTGAGGTCGAGGACCACGAAGTCGCCGTCGGCGGCCGCGCGGTCGACGTCACGGAGCGAGGCGAACCGCTCGCGGAGCGCCTTCACCTGCTCATCGACGTCGGCGTCGGTGATCTCGATGTCCGCCACCTCGGCCTCGAGGCCGACGTACTCCGGGACCTCGATCTCGGGCTTGACGTCGACCTCGGCGGTGAACTCCAGGGCCTCGTTGTCCTCGAACTTCGTCACCTCGATCTCCGGCTGGGCCAGCGGCACGAGCGAGTTGGTCTGCAGGGCCTCGATGTACTTCTGGGGCAGGACGTCGTTGATCGCCTCGTCGAGAACCACGTTGCGCCCGACCTGCCGGTCGATGACCGCAGGTGGGACCTTGCCGCGGCGGAAGCCGGGCACGTTGATCTGCTGGGCAATCTTCTTGTACGCCGCGTCGAGGCTCGGCTTGAGCTCCTCGAAGGGCACCTCGACGGTCAGCCTGGCCCTGGTCGGGCTCAAGGTCTCGACGGCGCTCTTCACAGGTCTGTCTCCTCATCGATGTGTCGGAAAAAACGTCGGGGCGACAGGACTCGAACCTGCGGTCTCCTGCTCCCAAAGCAGGCGCGCTAGCCACTACGCTACGCCCCGCCAAGCGGGCCCCGGCCCGGCCCAGAGAATCGGCCCGACACCCCTTGGAGCGGATGACGGGAATCGAACCCGCGTAGCCAGTTTGGAAGACTGGGGCTCTACCATTGAGCTACATCCGCGCGCCCGGGGTCGGTTCCCGGGAACCCCCGACCACGACCGCGCCCCGCGCCATGTCATGGTGCCACAAGGC
>DASSJR010000383.1:0-2681 GCA_035691135.1 Nocardioides sp.
CGCCATCAGCGGCCACGCCCTGCGCCCCGGCGACGTCCTGCGCCACTACGGCGGCCGCACCAGCGAGGTGACCAACACCGACGCCGAGGGGAGGCTGGTGATGGCAGACGCGCTGGCGTACGCCGTCGACCGGCTCGACCCTGCGGTGATCGTCGACGTGGCGACCCTGACCGGCGCCATGAAGGTGGCGCTGGGCCAGCAGGTGGGCGGCTTCTTCGCCAACCACGACGGGCTTGCCTCCATCCTCGCCCACGCCGGCGAGGCGTCCGGCGAACCGCTGTGGCGGCTACCGCTCGTGGCCGACTACGAGGAGAAGCTGTCCTCCTCGATGGCCGATGCCGACAACGCTCCTGGTGGCCCCGGAGCGATCACTGCGGCCCTGTTCCTCCAGCACTTCGTCGGGGACCGGCCGTGGGCCCACCTCGACATCGCCTCGGCGGGCGACGCCCCGGCGGAGAGCTACGAGTGGACGACCGGACCCACCGGCTTCGGCGCTCGCGCGCTGCTCGCCTGGCTCGGCAGCCATGACCCGGTGGCGGGCCTATGATGAAGGGGCCGACATGTTGGGTCTGACCGTGCGCTGGTCCCTGGCCGATGCCCCGGACGGGATCGAGGAGGACCTGGCGACGTACGTCGCCGAGACGTCGCATGCCCGCTTCACCGGGATGGCAGGGCTGCGGTTCAAGACCTGGCGGATGCGGCCGGGGGAGTGGTTCGAGGGCTGCTACGTGTTCGCGAGTGACGAGGCGCGCGCGGAGTTCCAGGCCGCGTTCACCGAGACCGCGGCTGAGTCGCCGGGATCGAAGCTGGTCGGGAGCGCGCCGGCCCTGATCGAGGAGTGCGACGTCGTCGCGGTCGCCGAGGGCTGGGACGGGTTCGCCGCGACGCCGCGGGCCTAGGTGGTCTTTCGTCTCACGGTCTCCGGAGGGCTCATCCGGCCTCGGGAGACCACTCCTTCTTGGCGGCCAGCAGACCGTCACCGACCGGCAGCAGCACCGAGATCAGCGACTCGTCCTCCGCCACCTGCTTGCCGAGCTCCCGGATGGTCACGGTCTCCTCGTCGCGTTGGGCCGGGTCGGCGACCCGGTCGTGCCAGAGCGCGTTGTCGAAGACCACCACCCCACCGGGGCGGAGCAGCCGCAGCGCCTCCTTGAGGTAGGCGGCGTACTCGGACTTGTCGCCGTCGCAGAACACCAGGTCGTAGTGGCCGTCGGTGAGCCGGGGAAGTACGTCGAGCGCGGCGCCGGAGATCGTCCGGGCCCGCTGGGGCGGGATCCCGGCCTCGGTGAACGACTGCTTGGCCAACCGCTGGTGCTCCGCCTCGATGTCGACGGTCGTGAGCACGCCGTCGGGGCGCATGCCACGCAGCAGCCAGATCCCGGAGACGCCGGTGCCGGTGCCGATCTCGACCACCGCCCGGGCCTCCAGCACCGAGGCGAGGAACCGAAGCGCGGCGCCTCCACCGGAGCCGATCGGGACGACGCCCACCTCATCGGCACGGCTGCGGGCGGCAGCCAGGACGTCGTCCTCGACGACGTGCGCCTCGGCGTAGGACCAGCTCGCGGGCTTGATCGGCGACGTGGTGGAAGAGATGGCGGGCCTCCTGGTTCGGACACCGTCACGGACTGGACCGGACCGGTGTGGACGAGCGTCTCGACCCTATCGCGACGCGCCGGTCCGGAGAGGTTGGGAACACCGGTGGCATCCGGGTCGTTGTGCGGTTCAAGCGGGGAGATTCACAGGGTTCTCTCAGTCGGCATCAATACGGTGGGAGGACAGAACGCTGTTCCGTTCGCAGGCACCAACCCACACATTGACCGGGCACCAGGAGGCTCCGTTGGAGACGACCGACGGCGTACCCACCTGGGACGAGGTCGTCGAGCGCCACTCCGACCGTGTCTACCGGCTCGCCTACCGCCTGACGGGTGACCGCCACGACGCCGAGGACCTCACCCAGGAGGTCTTCGTGCGGGTCTTCCGCAGCCTGTCGACCTACACCCCCGGCACCTTCGAGGGGTGGCTGCACCGGATCACCACCAACCTGTTCCTCGACCAGGCCCGGCGCAAGCAGCGGATCAGGTTCGACGCGCTCAGCGACGAGGCGGCCAGCCGGCTGCCCAGCGCCCTGCCGACCCCCGACGTCGCGCAGCTGGACCGCACGTTCGACGCCGACGTCGAGGCCGCCCTGGCCTCGCTCGCCCCCGACTTCCGTGCCGCGGTCGTGCTCTGCGACGTGGAGGGCCTCAGCTACGAGGAGATCGCCGACGTCCTGGGCCTCAAGCTCGGCACCGTGCGGTCGCGCATCCACCGGGGCCGCGCCATGCTGCGCCGTGCCCTCGCCCATCGCGCCCCGGTGGACGGGCGCGAGCGGTACGCCGGTCCGGACCGGCCGCCGACCCCCCGCCGGATGGGGTCCTGATGGCCCACCTCGGCTCCCGCGTCAGCGCGCTGCTCGACGGCCGGCTCGCCCCGGCCGAGGAGGAGCGGCTCTGGGCGCACGTCCACGAGTGCCACCCCTGCCGTGACCTGGTGGAGCGCGAGGGCTGGGTCAAGACCCAGCTGGCCACGCTCTCCTTGGGGAGCGCCAGCGCGCCGGAACGGCTCAAGTCCTCCCTGATGGGCGGGCTCACCTGCAGCGGGCTGACCCCGCCCTCCTTCCCGACCGCGTCCCCCCGCTCCCG
>DASSJR010000384.1:0-5498 GCA_035691135.1 Nocardioides sp.
ACCGCCGAGGGGAAGGACGCGGTCGACGGCGCCTTCGAGGCCCTGCTCGCGGCCGAGACCGAGCTCCTCGCCGGGCTGCCCGTTCGCGACCGCAAGCGGCTCGCCGGGCTGCTGCGCACCCTGCTTGCGCCGTTCAGCTGAATCTCCCCGTTACCGCGGGTCTCACTCGAGCAGTTCGGCCGCCTCGAGCCACTCCTGCTCCAGGGCTTCCCGCTCGGCCCGTACGACGGCGTACTCCGCACTCAGCTCGGTCAGCCGCACATGGTCGTGGGCATGCGCGGCGATCTCGGTGTCCAGCGCCTTCTCCTGCTCGGCGAGCCGGGCGAGCTGCTTGTCGATCCTGGCAAGTGCCTTGCGCGCCGCCCGCTCCTCCGCACTCCCGGCCACCGCCCTGGTAACTGGCGCCGGTTCGGCGGTCTCCGGCGGGTAACTCACGACGGCTCGGCGGTCATCCAGGAGTAACTGGCGACGGTTCGCCATCTCTTCCAGATATTGGTCCACGCCGCGGGGCAGCATCGAGATCTGGCCGTCCCCGAGCAGCGCCCAGACCGAGTCGCAGACCCGCTCCAGGAAGTAACGGTCGTGGGACACGACGACCAAGGTGCCGGGCCACCCGTCGAGGAAGTCCTCGAGCACGTTGAGGGTCTCGATGTCCAGGTCGTTGGTGGGCTCGTCGAGGAGCAGCACGTTGGGTTCGGTCAGCAGCAGGCGAAGCAGCTGGAAGCGGCGCCGTTCGCCACCGGACAGGTCGCCGACCCGGGCGGTGAGCCGGTCGCCGGTGAACCCGAACCGCTCCAGCATCGCGCTGGCGGTGATCTCGCCGTCGGCGGTGCGGGTCACCCGCCGGATCGACTCGACCGTCTCCAGCACCCGGGCCTCGGGATCGAGGTCCTCGACGTGCTGGGTGAGGTGCTGGAGGGCGACGGTGCGTCCGTGCCGGACCCGGCCGGCCGAGGGCGCCAGCTCCCCGGTCAGCAGCGCCAGCACCGAGGACTTGCCGGCACCGTTGACGCCGACGATCCCGACCCGGTCCCCCGGGCCGAGTCGCCAGGTGGCGTGGGTCAGCAGGACCCGGTCGCCGCGGGAGAGGTCGACGTCCTCGACGTCGACCACGTCCTTGCCGAGCCGCTGGGTCGCGAACCGCTGCAGCTCGAGCGGATCCCGCGGCGGCGGCACGTCCTCGATCAGCGAGTTGGCGGCGTCGATCCGGAACTTCGGCTTCGACGTCCGGGCCGGAGGGCCGCGGCGCAGCCAGGCCAGCTCTTTGCGGACCAGGTTGCGGCGGCGCGTCTCGGTGGCCTCGGCCTGCCGCTGTCGCTCGGCGCGGGCCAGCACGAAGGCCGCGTAGCCACCCTCGTAGGCGTCGACGACCCCGTCGTGGATCTCCCAGGTGGCCTCGCAGACCGCGTCGAGGAACCACCGGTCGTGGGTGACCACGACCAGCGCGCTGGGCCTCGCGACCAGGTGCGCGGCCAGCCACGCAACCGCCTCGACGTCGAGGTGGTTGGTCGGCTCGTCGAGCACGACCAGGTCGTGGTCGCCCAGCAGCAGCGCGGCCAGAGAACACCGTCTCCGCTCACCGCCGGACAGCCCGAGCACCGCGCGGTCCAGGGTGATCCCGGCCAGCAGCTCTTCCACGACGTCGCGGGTACGCGGGTCGGCGGCCCACTCGTGGTCGGAACGTCCCGCGAGCACCGCCTCGCGGACGCTGTGGGTGTCGGACAGGGCGTCGCCCTGGTGGAGGTAGCCGACGGTCAGTCCGCGGGAACGTGAGACGCGGCCGGAGTCCGGCTCCTCCAGCCCGGTCATCACCTCGAGCAGCGTGGTCTTCCCGGCGCCGTTGCGGCCGACGATCCCGATCCGCTGACCGGCGGAGATCCCCAGCGAGACGTCATCGAGCAGCGCGCGGACGCCGTACGCCTTGGAGACCCGCTCCAGGTTGACAAGGTTCGCCATCACTCAGCGACGGGTCCTGGGGCGGGGCCAGTGGCGATGAGCGAAGTGACGTGGCCGGTGTAGCGGAGGCCGTCAGCGACCGTGTCGGCGTGCGACTCGTCCTCGCAGAGAAAGACACAGGTCGGTCCCGAGCCGGACACCATTCCCCGCAGCGCGCCCTCGGACTCGCCGATGGTGATCAGGTTGCGCAGGTCCGGCCGCAGGTCGAACACCGGTCGCTGGAGGTCGTTGTGCAGGGCCCGCGCCAGCTCCCGTGGGTCACCCGTGTCCAGCGCGGCCATCACCTTGTCGGAGGACGCCGGGGCACCGGCGTCGGGAACCATGTCGTCGAAGTGCCGGTAGACCGCCGGGGTCGACAACCCCTGCCGCTGGGGTACGACGACCCACCACCACTCCCCCGGGTCGAGTACGGCCTCGACTATCTCGCCCCGGCCGGCGCCATGGCCGGTACCGCCGAGGAGCGCGAACGGGACGTCGCTGCCCAGTTGCACCGCGAGCTCGATCAGCTGGTCGAGGGGGGTGCGCAGACCCCACAGCTTGTCGAGCACGACGAGTGTCGCCGCCGCGTCGGCCGAGCCCCCGGCCAGCCCGCCCGCGACCGGGATTGCCTTGTCGACCACCAGGTCGCCCCGCTGCTCGACCCCGTGCAGCTCGGCCAGCAGCGCGCCGGCCCGGGTCACGATGTTGTCACTCGACATCGGGACCGCGGAACGGTCGACGTAGGGCTCGGTTCGGGTCTCGACCCGCCAGGTGCTCCATGGCTCCGCCGCGACGCGGTCGAAGAGGGAAACGGCCTGGTAGACGGTGCACAGCTCGTGGTAGCCGTCGTCGCGGACCGCACCCACTCCGAGGTGGAGGTTGATCTTCGCGGCCGCCCGGGCCCGCACCGTGCTCACTGGTCGGTCCCCGCCCGGCTCCCGTGCAGGGCCTCGGCGATCCGCACGAATGCGTCGACGTCGAGCACCTCCCCGCGCGCCACCGGGTCGACGCCGGCCGCGACCAGCGCCTGCTCGGCCGCCTGCGGCGACCCGGCCAGGCCGCGCAGGGCCCCGCGCAACGACTTGCGCCGCTGGGCGAACGCCGCATCGACCACCGCGAAGACCTCGGCACGGGAAGCGGTCGTGGCCGGCGGCTCGCGCCGGGTCCACGCCACGAGGCCCGAGTCGACGTTGGGCGGGGGCCAGAAGACGGTGCGACCGACTGCACCGGCGCGGCGTACGTCGGCGAACCAGGCCGCCTTGACCGACGGGACGCCGTAGACCTTCGAACCGGGGCCGGCGGCGAGGCGGTCGGCGACCTCGGCCTGCACCATGACCAGCCCGCGCTCCAGGGATGGCAAGAGGCCGAGCAGGTGCAGCAGCACCGGGACCGAGACGTTGTAGGGCAGGTTGGCGACCAGTGCGGTCGGGGGCGGGCCCGGCAGTCCGGAGAGCCGAAGCGCGTCGGCGTGCACCAGCTCGAAGCGGTCAGCGTGGTCGGGCGCGTACGACGCCACCGTGGACGGCAGCAGCGCTGCCAGCTGGTCGTCCACCTCGACGGCCACCACCCGCTTCGCGGCGCCGAGCAGCGCGAGGGTCAGTGACCCGAGCCCGGGCCCGACCTCGACCACCACGTCGTCGGGCGTGACGCCCGAGGCACGCACGATCCGGCGCACGGTGTTGGCGTCGATGACGAAGTTCTGCCCGCGCTGCTTGGTGGGTCGCAGGTCGACGGAGGCGGCGAGCGAACGCACCTCCGCCGGGCCGAGAAGTCTCGGCCCGGCGGAGGTGGTCATGCCGTGAACGTTAGCCCGATGGCACGGTCGCTGGTGCGACCGGTGGACCAACGGTCGGTTCCTATTGAGGCAGCCCCAGAGACTGCGAGCAGGCCGGCCACGAGCTGTAGCCGCCACCGTCAGCGGCCCGGACCCGCTCGGCGATCATGATCTGGGTCTCGCGGCTGTTCTCGCTCGGGAGGCCGGAGCCGCCGTAGGACTGCCAGGTGCTCAGCGAGAACTGGAGGCCGCCGTAGTAGCCGTTGCCGGTGTTGGTGGCCCAGTTGCCGCCCGACTCGCACTGGGCGAGCTGGTCCCACACGGTGCTGCCGGAGGCGTAGTTGACGCTCGGCTCCGGTGCCGGCTCCTTGGTGCCCACGGCGACGATCCGGTCGCGCGGCGCATCGAGGATCTTCTGGCTGAGGACCTTGGTGGCGACCAGCTTGCCGTTGCGGAAGGTGCGCTTGTAGGTCACGTTTCGGGAGCCCGCGTCACCGGCGCGGATGACATCGCTCTTGCCCTCGAGCATCGAGGAGTCCTCGCGCTCGATGGTGTCGTAGGCGAGCGTCTCGCCCTTGACCCGCTTGGTGACGACGCGGATGTCGGTGAAGACCACGCGGTCACCGTCCTCGAGCTCCTTGCCGAGCCCGGGCTTGACGATGTCGTGCTTGCCGACCTTGACGTGCATCTCCTTCAGCGCGTCCTTGGTCGTGAGCGCCGTCAGCTCCTTCTTGACCGGCTTCTTGCCGGCGATCTCGAGCTTGAGCCTCTTGGGCGTGACGATCTCGAGCGCCATCCCATCGCGACCGATGCCGGCGCTGCGGGAGGTGGACAGGTCGGCGCCGAGGAAGCGCTTGCCGATCTCGCCGAGCGCGGCGGCGACGTCGGTGGAGGTGACCCAGTGGGTCTGCTCGTCACCGTCGACGCTGAGCTCCAGCGGCCGACCGAAGCGCACGCTGATCCGGCTGCCGTCGGCGACCTGCTCGTCGACACTGGGCGCCACGATGTCGTGCTTGCCGACCTCGATGCCCTCGGACGACAAGACGTCACCCACGGTGCCGCCCATGGCGGTCACCTCGCGCGGCTGGCCGTCCAGGGAGACGGTCACCGACTTGCTGAGGGCGGCGTAGCCCACCGTGGTGCCCGCGAGGGCGAGGATCACGGCGGTCACCAGTCCGATCAGGACGCCTCGGCTCCTGAGGAGTGCTGCTACCTTGCTGTGCTCATGACTGGGCACGATTCTCCAAGCGTTGTACTTCCCGGTTCTCGGGCCTGCCAGCGCGCCCGTGTGCGCGCAAGCCACCGATGGGTGTCACGCTGCGAGACGGGGGATCTCATGGGCGGCCGCGGATAGCAGCCACGCCGGGCGCTGGACAGCTCGGGGGTCCCGATTCCGGCCAACAGTCACAGGACCATAACGAGGCTCAGGGGACACGCCAAACCCTGGAGACCCAATTTGTGGACAAAGTGACGAGGCTCTCGTAGGCACGGAAAGGGTCCTTCCCGCTACCAAGCACCCCCAAACACCGCCTGCGTGTTGCCGTCGACCGCGGCACACAGCTCCCCGAGGTCGTCCCCCCGGACCTCCGCCATCAGCCGCATCGTGAGCGGCACGAGGTACGACGCGTTGGGACGACCGCGGTAGGGCGTGGGCGTGAGGAACGGGGCGTCGGTCTCCACCAGCACCCGGTCCCGGGGCGTGATCGCGAGCGCGTCCCGGAGCGGCTGGGCGTTCTTGAACGTGACCGTTCCGGCGAAGCTGAGGTAGGCGCCGCGGTCGAGGCAGGCC
>DASSJR010000385.1:0-3899 GCA_035691135.1 Nocardioides sp.
CGGTGTGCTCGTCGACGATGAGCACCTCGCCCTGCATGACGACGTACTCCTTGTCGTTGCGGAACAGCTCCTTGGCCTTGATCGAGTTGTTGAGGAAGGAGATCAGCGGGGTGTTGGCCGACTCGTATAGGTTCTCGATTCCGAGGTGGTCCTCGACCTTGGTGATGCCCGGCTCGAGCACCGAGATGGTCCGCTTCTTCTCGTCGACCTCGTAGTCGACGTCCTTCTCGAGCTTGAGCGCGACCTTGGCGAACTCGCCGTACCAGCGCACCTCGTCCTGGGTCGGGCCGCTGATGATGAGCGGGGTCCGGGCCTCGTCGATCAGGATCGAGTCGACTTCGTCGACGATGGCGTAGTTGTGGCCCCGCTGGACGCAGTCCTCGATGGTGCTGGCCATGTTGTCGCGCAGGTAGTCGAAGCCGAGCTCGTTGTTGGTGCCGTAGGTGATGTCGCAGGCGTAGGCCTCGCGGCGCTCGTCGGGCTTCATCTCCGGGAGGATGACCCCGGTGGTCATCCCCAGGAAGTGGTGGATGCGGCCCATCCACTCGGCGTGGTACTTCGCCAGGTAGTCGTTGACCGTGACGACGTGGACGCCCTTGCCGCTCAGCGCGTTGAGGTACGACGGCAGCGTGGCGACCAGGGTCTTGCCCTCACCGGTCTTCATCTCGGCGATGTTGCCGAGGTGGAGGGCGGCCCCGCCCATGATCTGGACGTCGTAGTGCCGCTGGCCGATGACCCGTTTGGCCGCCTCGCGCACGGTCGCGAACGCCTCAGGCATCAGGTCGTCGAGGCTCTCGCCCTGCTCGAGCCGCTGCTTGAACTCGCCGGTCATCGCCTGCAGCTCGGCATCGCTCATGGCGACGAAGTCGTCCTCGATCGCGCTCACGGCCTGGGCCACCGACTCGAGCTGGCGCAGGATCTTCCCTTCGCCGATGCGGAGGATCTTGTCGAGAATGGCAGGCACGAGTGTGGGCTCCCTGGATGACGTCGGATTGCGGCTGCCACTCTACCCAGCGGGTGGAGCCCGGCCGCATCTTCGATGGAACCGGTCGACCCCGCTCAGGGACGCAGGGCAGGCGCCAGGTCGCCCTGCGGCTCGATCTCGATCACCGAGAGGTCCAGCCACTGTGCGAGGTCTCGCAGCTCCGCGCTCAGCTCATCGGCGGTGTCCTCCGGCGCGTCACGCTCGGCGTAGGCCGCCTTGACGATGAGCCGGCCCGCGGCCCGGTCCGCCTTCAGGTCGACCCGCGCGACGATCTGGTCGCGGAGCAGGAAGGGCAGCACGTAGTAGCCGTGGATCCGCTTGGGGGGAGGCACATAGATCTCGATCCGGTAGTGGAAGTCGAAGAGCCGCTCGGTGCGCTCCCGCTCCCACACGACGGGGTCGAACGGGCTGAGCAGGGCACGGGCGGCCACCTTGCGTGGGCGCCGCGCGTCGCGGTGCAGGTAGGCCGGCCGGTTCCAGCCCTCGATCGTCACCGGGACGAGCTCGCCCTCCTCGACCAGCTCGTCGATGGCCTGCCGGGCCGCGACCTGTCCGGCGCCACGCTCCTGCCGCATCCGGTAGTAGTCCGCGATGCAGCGGGCGGTGGCGACGCCGCAGGAGCGGGCAGCGCGGCGGACCAGCTCGCGGTTGGCGTCGGCCACCGACGGGGTCGGCGTGTTGAGGACCGCTGGTGGGATCACCCGCTCCGGGAGGTCGTAGCGGATCTCGAACTGGGAGGTGCGTCCCGCCACCGCTACCTCGCCCACCATGAAGAGGTAGTCGAGCGCGCGTCGGGTGGACGACCAGTTCCACCCCCAGTTGTCCCGGCTGCGCGGAAGGCCGTCGTCGAGGTCACGCGCGGTGGAGGCGCCGAGGTCGCGGATCTCCTCCATCAGCCGGGCGGTCAGCTCGGGTGTCACCTCGGTCCCCCACCACTTGTGGCGCTGGGTGCGGTAGGACGCCATCCGGTGCTGCATCACCGGCCACAGCTCGACCGGCATCAGTGCCTGCACGTGCGCCCAGTACTCGACGACCCGTCGCGGCCCTCGCCCGTTGGAGGACTGGGCCCGGTCGAGAAGGGTGGTGTCGTAGGGGCCCATCCGGGAGTAGAGCGGCATGTAGTGGGCCCGCTGGAGGACGTTGACGGAGTCGACCTGGAGTACGCCGGTGCGGTCCAGCGTGCGCGTGAACGTGCGCATCGTGGGAGTGGTGTGGCGCCGGTCGAGGAAGCCCTGGGCGGCCAGGGCGATCCGACGGGCCTGGGCGCGGCTCAGCGACTGCGTCGTCACGAACTGAACTCAACCATGGGGCACCGACAGTGGTCACCGTCGGCTTTCGTCTCACCGGGTTTCGACGCGCCGTCGCGCCCTCGCAGGCTCGGGCGCGGGCTTGCTCAACCTTCCATGCTTTCCTGAGTCCGGCCTCCGGCCGGACTCAGGGCATGTCCAGCAACTTCTCCTTGACGGCGTACATGACCGCCTCCATCCGCGAGTGGAGCTGGAGCTTCTCAAGGATGTTGCGCACGTGGTTCTTCACGGTGTTCTCGCTGATGAACAGCTCTTTGGCGATCTCGCGGTTGTTCATGCTCTTCGCGACCAGCCGGAGGACCTCGAGCTCGCGCTCGGTCAGGCGCAGGCCCGGAACGTGCTGGCGCTCGGGCCTCGACATCTGCTTGAACTCGTCGATCAGCTTGACCGCCATGGACGGGCTGATCAGGGACTGCCCCTCGGCGACGACCTTGACCGCCTGGGCGACCTCCTCGATCGAGGAGTCCTTGAGCAGGTAGCCCGACGCCCCGCTCTTGACGGCCTCGTAGAGGTCGGCCTCCTCGTCGGAGACGGTGAGCATGATGATCTTGGACGACGGGACGGCTTCCTTGATGGCCCGACAGGCCTCGATACCGGACCGCTTCGGCATCCTCACGTCGAGGAGGACCACGTCGGGTGCCACTCCTGCTGCGAGGGTCGTTCCTTCGACCCCGTCACCCGCCTCGCCGACGACCTCGAGGCTCGGTTCGGCAGCCAGGAGCATTGTCAGTCCCCGACGGAACAGTTCCTGGTCATCGACTACTAGTACCCGAATGGGCTCCCCCGTGCGTTGCGCCACAAGCGCCATCATGGCACGTCCGGAGGAGTTTGGGGACGCGTTAAGTGGGTCAGCCGACAGGAAGGGATGGCCCGTCTGGCCCACCCCTCCCCCCTCGTCGGTGATTTCCGGTCAGCCGGCAGCGCCCAGATCGAGCGAGATCACGCCGTAGTCGTAGCCGCGACGCCGGTAGACGACCGAGGGCCGCTCGCTCTCCTTGTCGACGAAGAGGTAGAAGTCGTGACCGACCAGCTCCATCTCGTAGAGGGCCTGGTCGAGGTTCATCGGCGTCGCATGGTGGGACTTCTCCCGCACCACCAGCGGGCCGTCACCGGTGACACTGATCGGGCCGACCTTGCGGTCGATCGTCACCTCGTCGTCGGGGCCCCGTTCGTCCAGCTGGCCGTCCACGGGGGCGTCGGCCATGGCCTGGCCGACCGAGACCGGGGCACGACGGCCGCGGTGGACGCGCCGTCGATCGGCGGCACGCCGCATCTGGGCCGCCATCTTGTCGAGGGCCAGGTCCAGGGCTCCCATCTTCTCCTCGGCTGCTGCCTCGGCGCGGATCACGGGACCCTTCGAGAACGCCGTCAGCTCGACGCGCACCGCGCGGTCGTGCTGACGGGGGTTGCGCTCGCACTCGACCTCCACCTGTACCCGGATGATCCGATGGTCGTGCTTCTCCAGTCGCGACAGCTTTTCAGCGACGTGACTTCGGAACCGGTCAGAGAGCTCGCAGTGACGTCCCGTGACCACAACTTCCATGTGAAACCTCCGGTGATCCGTTTGGCCTCATCCAGTCACTGGTTGAGGCCTTGATGGTTGAGGT
>DASSJR010000386.1:0-9898 GCA_035691135.1 Nocardioides sp.
GACGAGGTCGACGAGCCGCGGCCGCGCCAGCCGCTGCGGGTGGTCATGGGCCTGCGGGAGCTCGACCCCGGCCGCCGTGTCTTCAACGACCGCGCCGAGACCGTCCATCTCCAGACACACGACCCGGGCGAGGCTCTCGGGACGCTGTTCGAGCGCGACTGCCAGCACGTGTTCCTCGAGGGCGGCCCGACGCTCGCGGCCGCCTTCCTCGAGGCCGGGTTGGTCGACGAGGTCGTCGCCTACGTCGCCCCGATGCTGCTCGGCGCCGGCGCGCACGCGGTCGCCGATCTCGGCGTCGGCACCATGGCCGATGCGCGCCACCTCGACGTCACCGACGTCACTGTCCTCGGCTCCGGCCGCGACATCAACGTGCGGGTGACGATGACCCCGCGAAAGGAGACCTGAGATGTTCACCGGGATCGTCGAGGAGCTCGGCACCGTCGAGCACGTCGAGGACCAGGGCGACGCCGTCCGGCTCACCATCCGGGCGCAGACCGTCCTGGACGACGTCCGCCCGGGCGACTCGATCGCCGTCAACGGTTGCTGTCTGACCGTGGTCGACACGACGGCCGACACCTGGACCGCCGATGTCATGCAGGAGACCCTCGACCAGACCTCGTTGCGCGGCGCGCGGGCCGGGGACCCGGTGAACCTCGAGCGTGCGGTCACGCCCACCACCCGGCTGGGGGGCCACATCGTCCAGGGTCACGTCGACGGCGCGGGCGAGATCCTGAGCCGGACGCCGAGCGACCACTGGGAAGTCGTGGAGATCTCGATGCCGCCCACCCTGGCGAAGTACGTCGTCGACAAAGGCTCGATCACGGTCGACGGCGTCAGCCTGACCGTGGTCGCGGCCACCGAGGACCGGTTCACCGTGAGCCTCATCCCGGAGACCCTGTCCCGCACCACCCTCGGTCGCCGTAGCCCGGGTGACCGGGTGAACCTCGAGACCGACGTGATCGCCCGGCACGTGGAGAAGCTGGTCGGCGCCCATGCCACAGGAGGACGCCCATGACTCAGCAGGTCCGGCTCGACCCCGTCGAGCGCGCCATCGCCGACATCGCCCGGGGGAAAGCAGTCGTGGTCGTCGACGACGAGGATCGCGAGAACGAGGGCGACATCATCTTCGCCGCCGCCAAGGCGACGCCGGAGCTGATGGCGTTCACCATCCGCTACTCCAGTGGCGTGGTCTGCGCGCCGATGCCGGCGGAGATGCTCGACCGGCTCGAGATCCCCCTGATGACGCCGCACAACAGGGAGAAGCTGCGGACGGCGTACACCGTGTCCGTTGACGCCCGGGACGGCGTCACCACCGGTATCTCGGCCAAGGACCGCGCCCACACGGTGCGGGTCCTGGCCGACTCGGCGACCGAGCCCTGGGAGATCACCCGGCCGGGCCATGTCTTCCCGCTGCGCTACCGCGATGGCGGGGTGCTCGTCCGGCGCGGTCACACCGAGGCGGCGGTCGACCTGGCCCGGCTCGCCGGCCTCACCCCGGCGGGTGTGCTGGTCGAGATCGTCAACGACGACGGCACCATGAAGCGCGGCCACGAGCTGCGCGCGTTCGCCGACGAGCACGGCCTGGCGATGATCTCGATCGAGGACCTGGTCCGCTACCGGCGCCGCCACGAGGTGCTGGTCGAACGCGTCGCCCAGACCCACCTGCCCACCCGGCACGGTGACTTCACCGCCTTCGGCTACCGGATCACCGTGGACGGCGGCGAGCACATCGCTCTCGTCTACGGGGACGTCTCGGGCGACGAGCCCGTCCTCACCCGGGTGCACAGCGAGTGCCTCACCGGTGACGTGTTCGGAAGCCACCGCTGCGACTGCGGACCCCAGCTCGACGAGGCGCTGACCCGCGTCGTGGCGGAGGGCCGCGGAGTGGTGATCTACCTGCGCGGCCACGAGGGGAGGGGGATCGGGCTGGTGGCGAAGCTGCAGGCCTACCAGCTCCAGGAGGGTGGTCGCGACACCGTCGATGCCAACCTCGACCTCGGGCTCCCCGCGGACGCCCGTCACTACGGCACCGCGACCCAGATCCTGCGCGACCTGGGCATCGGCAGCGTCCGGCTGCTGACCAACAACCCCGACAAGACCAGCAGCCTCGAGGAGTTCGGCATCCCCGTTGCCGAGCGGGTGCCGCTCACGCCGCACCCCAACGACCACAACCTCGCCTACCTGCTGACGAAGCGGGACCGGATGGGCCACGACCTGCCCAACCTCACGATCGAGGGAGGTGCTGGATGAGCGGACCCGGGGCCCCCGACCAGGCGCCGGTCGACTGCAGCGACCTGCGGGTCGCCATCGTGGCTGCCAGCTGGCACGAGGCGGTGATGGACGGCCTGGTCGCCGGCGCCCGGCGGGCCTGCGCCGACTACAAGGTCGTGGAGCCGACGCTGGTGCGCGTGCCCGGTGCCTTCGAGCTCCCCGTCCTCGCCGCCGCCCTCGCCCAGCAGGGCTACGACGCGCTGGTCGCCCTGGGCGTGGTGATCCGCGGCGGCACGCCCCACTTCGACTATGTCTGCCACGCCGCCACCGAGGGTCTGACCCGGGTCGCCCTCGACCACACGGTCCCGGTCGGGTTCGGGCTGCTGACCTGCGACACCGAGCAGCAGGCGCTCGACCGGGCCGGCCTCGAGGGGTCGAGCGAGGACAAGGGCTACGAGGCGACCGCGGCCGCGCTGGTCACCGCCCGGACCCTGGCCTCGGTGACCCCCCGCACGCCGTAGGCTGGGCGATCGTGAAGACGTTCGAAGGACTCTGGGCCGAGCTGAACGAGAAGGCGCAGACCCGTCCCGAGGGGTCCGGCACCGTCCGGCAGCTCGACGCGGGCATCCCCGCCAGCGGCAAGAAGCTGGTGGAGGAGGCGGCCGAGTCCTGGATGGCCGCCCAGCACGAGGGCAAGGACCGGGCGGCCGAGGAGATCAGCCAGCTGATCTACCACGCCCAGGTGCTGATGCTGGCCACCGGCCTCACCCTCGACGACGTCTACGCCCACCTGTAAGAGGAACCATGCCCCTGCTCAAGATCGCCGTTCCCAACAAGGGGTCGCTGGCTGCGTCCGCCGCCGACATCCTTCGCGAGTCCGGCTACCGCCAGCGCCACGACTCCAAGGAGTTGCGGCTCGTCGACGCCGAGAACGGCGTGGAGTTCTTCTACCTCCGCCCGCGCGACATCGCGCTCTACGTCGGCGAGGGCACCCTCGACGTCGGCATCACCGGCCGCGACCTGCTGCTCGACTCCGGCGCCAAGGCCGAGGAGGTGCTCGGCCTAGGGTTCGGTCGCAGCAACTTCCACTTCGCCGGCCCGCACGGGCGGTTCACCGACCTGGCCGAACTGGCCGGCCAGCGGATCGCGACGTCGTACGTCGGCGTCGTGCGCACGTTCCTGGAGGAGCGTGGCATCGAGGCCACGGTGACCCGGCTCGACGGTGCGGTGGAGACCAGCATCCAGCTCGGCGTCGCCGACGTGATCGCCGATGTCGTCGAGACCGGGAGCACCCTCGCTGCCGCCGGCCTGGAGACGTTCGGCGAGGTGATCCTGACCTCCGAGGCGGTGCTGATCACCCGCGGCGGCGAGACCCCGGCCGGGTTCGAGGTGTTCAAGCGCCGGCTCGACGGCGTCCTGGTCGCCCGCAGCTACGTGATGATGGACTACGACATCGAGAACGACCGCGTAGCCGAGGCCGTGGCCCTGACCCCGGGCATCGAGAGCCCCACCATCTCGCCGCTGCACCGTGAGGGCTGGGTGGCCGTGCGTGCGATGGTTCCCCGCGCGGGGGTCCAGCGTCTGATGGACGACCTCTGGGACCTCGGGGCGCGCGGCATCCTGCTCACCGACATCCATGCCTGCCGACTCTGAGATCGAGCTGCCGCACACCTGGCGCCCGCTCGGAGTGCGGCTGGCCGGAGCGTTCTTCGGCGGACTGCTGCTGACCGTCATCGCCGTCGCCTGGTTCACGTTCGATGCCGAGACGCGGGCGAAGTTCACCGTGTTCCAGCGGGGGACCCTCGTGTTTCTGGGCATGATCGCGTTCGCCGCCGGCTTCGCGCTGGTCCGCTCCCGCGTCGTCGCGGAGGTCGACCGGCTGGTGGTGGTCAACGGCTACCGGAAGCACACCTACGAGTGGGCCGAGGTCCTGGCGATTCACCTGCCCCCGGGGGCCCCGTGGGCGGTCCTCGATCTCGCCGACGGCACCAGCGCGCCGGCCATGGGGATCCAGGGGTCCGACGGTGGGCGGGCGCGGCTCGCCGTACGCCAGCTGCGGTCGCTGCTGGCCCGCTGACGCTGCGTTGGTCCGGGGTGTTCAGCCGGAGCCGTCGACGATCAGGTCGGCTCGCTCGCGCGTGTGGTGCCGGGCGAAGAGCTGCTGCTCGGCCTCAGCCCACGCCCGCCAGTGCGGCGCGAAGGCCTCGCCGTCACGGTCGATTCCGCGCCGCATCCTTTGCTCGTAGGGAGCCTCGACCCAGACCAGCACGCCGATCAGGTCGTCGTGCATGCGGCACCCCGAGCCGACGCCCTCCAGCACGAGGAGCTCGGTGGGTTCGACGCTCACCGTCTCGGCGAACGCCTCGGCCTCCCAGTCGTAGCGCCGATAGCTCCCAGGAAGGCAGTCCGCCAGCGGGCGCAGCAACCCCGCCAGCTGGCGACCGACCTCGGGCAGGCCGTTCCAGCCCTCGTACAGATCGTCCATGTGCACCACGACGGCACTGGGAGCCAGGGCGGAGATCTCCTCGGCCAGGGTGGTCTTGCCGGCGCCGGCCGGCCCGTCGATGGACACCAGCCGGCCCCGGCCGAGGGTGGCCGGCCGGGACCGGACCAGGTCGAGCACGCGTGCTGCCGTCTCCATCAGAACGCCAGCCCCAGGCCGCGGTAGGTCGGGACCTGCTCGACGAAGCGGTCGCCCTGGAGGAGGTACGCCGACGTCGCGTGCTCGAACAGTTCCCCGGACTTCGCGTGACGGAACCACACCAGGTCACCGATCGCCAGCCCGGCTGCGGCCGGCCCGGTGAGCGGGGTCTGGACCTCGCCGGCTCCTTCGAGGCGGGTCAGGTGGAGGCCCGAGGGTGCCCACGGGACCGGCAGCCGGTCCCGACCGGCGGGGCCGGAGGCGACCAGGCCGCCGCCGTGGAGGGTCGCGATGCCGGCCGAGGGCCTGCGGACGACCGGCAGGCCGAAGAACGCGGCCGGGCGGGGGGTGAAGGACCGGTAGTGGTCGAAGAGCGACGGGACCAGCAGCCCCGATCCCGCCGCGACCTCGGTCACCACGGGGTCGAGGGTGGTCGCGTCGACCGAGCCGGAGCCGCCGGCGTTCCACAGCTCGAGATCGGCGAGCTGCGCGATCGCCTGGGCGATCTCGCGGCGTCGGGTCTCCAGCTGGGTCAGGGACGCCTTCTTGAGGGTTCGCACGACCAGTGACTGGGCGCGCCTGCGGGGCACGTCATCGGGTACCCCGGCCACCTGGCCCTCGTAGGTCATCACCCCGACCAGGCGGAAACCGGGACGTGCCAGGACGCTCCGGGCCAGGGCCATGACCGAGTCCGGGTCGTGCACCGGGGACCGCTTGGGGCCGACGTGCTGACCGCCGACGAGCAGCCCGGCGTCGACGTCGATCGCGACGCGCACCGGCCCGTCCGAGGTACGGGCCTGGTCGACCAGGTCGAGGTGGGCCGGGTCGTCGATCATCAGAGTGATCGCCCGCCGCGCCTCGGGGGAGCCGGTGAGCTCCGCCAGGGCTTGCCGGTCGACGGTGGGGTAGGCCAGGAGTAGGTCGTCGGTGACGCCCTCGGCATGAAGCCAGAGGGCCTCGGCCAGGGTGAAGGCGAGCACGCCCCGGAAGCCCTCGTGGGCCAGCGCGCGACGCAGGAGCGCCGGGACCCTCACCGACTTCGACGCCACCCGGACCGGTTTTCCCGCGGCCCGATGCACGAGGTCGTCGGCATTGGCGTCGAACGCGTCGAGGTCCACCACGACGATCGGGCCGGCGGGGGCGGGGGTGATGTCGGCGACCGCGCCACCGAGCCGCGACGCCAGGGCGTCCCGCTCGGCCGCCCGGCTCATCGCGGACTGATCATTTTCCGGGCGGGCATCAGGTGATGCCCCGCTTGCGCAGGATCGCCTCGATCTCGGCCATCTCGTCGTCGATGGCCGGCTCGCCGTTGCGGGTGGGGGCGCCGAGCTCACCCTGGCGGCCCGGCGAGGTCACCTCGCCTCGGTCTGCCTTCTCGGTCGACCCGACCTGCCGCTTCCGGATCGCCCCGGAGACGCCGAACAGGACGGCCGAGACGCCGGCGAGCACGATGCCGAGCCACACGACCGGGCTGAACACCAGGTGGGTGGCCCAGTCGGCCACCGATCCGCCGATCTCGGTGAACATCTCCAGGGTGCCGGTGAGGAACGCAGCGGGCGGCAGGAGGGTGAACGCGGTGCCCCGGAGACCCGAGGCGAGGCCACGGCGTCGGAACGCGAACCAGGTCCACACCGCACCGATCGCGGTGAGGGTCAGGGTCAGCGCGCCCCAGGTGACCTCGTCCACACCCCCAGCGTGGCACATGGGGCCACACCCCCGGGGGGTGCGGACGAGGTCGACATGGGGCCGGACCCCTAGGCCAGGGCCGCGACCGGCTCCGCGGTGGCCGGGGCACCGAGCAGCCCGCGCCTCCGCAGGGCCGGCATCACACCCTCGCCGAACCAGTAGGCCTCCTCGACGTGCGGGTAGCCCGAGAGGATGAACTCGTCGATACCGAGCCCGTGGTACTCCGCGATCCGCTCGGCGACCTCTTCGTGGCTGCCCACCAGTGCGGTCCCGGCGCCGCCGCGCACCAGTCCGACTCCGGACCAGAGGTTCGGCGAGACCTCGAGCTCGCGAGCCGAGTCGTACGACGTCCGTCCGCCGCGCAGCGACGACATGCGCCGCTGTCCGGTGGACTCACTCGCCTTGAGTGCGGCCTGCGCCTTCTCCACCGTGGTCGGGTCGAGGCCGTCCAGCAGCCACTGGGCGTGCTGCCACGCCTCCTCGGAGGTGTCGCGCGACAGCGTGTGGATCCGCAGACCGAACCGCAGCCGGCGGCCCTCTGCCTGCGCCAGCTCGCGCATCCAGTCGAGCTTCTCCCGGACCTGTTCCGGAGGCTCGCCCCAGGTGAGGTAGATGTCGGCATGCCGCGCCGCCACCGGCCCGGCGGGGCCCGACGAGCCACCGAAGTAGATGTCCGGGGCGGGATCGATCCCACCACTGACCATCGCCCCGGTCGCGGAGTAGTGCTCGCCCACGAAGTCGAACGGCGCGTCGTACCAGGCGCCGCGCAGCACCGACAGGAACTCGTCGGTCCGGGCGTACCGCTGGTCCTTGGGCGCGGTGTCGCCGAACCTGGCCTGTTCGACCGGCTCGCCGCCGGTGACGATGTTGAGCATCAGCCGGCCACCGGAGATCCGCTGGTAGGCGGCGGCCATCTGGGCGGCCAGCACCGGGTTGATGACGCCGGGGCGGAAGGCGACCAGGAACTTCAGCCGGGTCGTCTCCCGGAGCAGCGCCGCGGTCGTCAGCCAGGCGTCCTCGCAGAACGTGCCGGTGGGGGTGAGCACCCCCTCGAACCCGAGCTGCTCGGCTGTGCGGGCGACTTCGGCGAGGTAGTCGATCGAGGGCGCCCGGAACCCGGACGTCACGGTCTCACGCAGGCCGGAGAGCACCTCGTGGGGCACGCCCTGGCCGGCGCCCACGAGCGAACGACTGTCGCCCGAGGTGGGTAGGAACCAGTGGAGCTTGAGTCCCATGTCATCCCTTCCCGGTGGTTTCGGAGTTGAAGTCGTCGATGAAGTAGGGCTCCACGTCGAACTTGTCCGGGACGAGACCGTTGGCAGCGAACGCGTCGGCCATCTCCTGCTCGGAGGTGATCACCTGCTGGTTGATCGGGACCAGGTCGATCTCACGCTTGCGGGCAGCCGCGAGGGTGATGTCCTCGGAGAGGCCGGTCTCCTCCGCCCAGGCCTTCGCCCATTCCTCCTTGTGGGTCTCCGTCCAGGTCTGGGCCTCGGCGATCCGGCCGATGTAGTCCTTGATCGCCGCGGTCGTGGCCTTGTCCTCGAGGGCCGCGTCGGAGGCGACCTGGAAGACGTAGCCGTTGACGAGGCCCCTGCCGGTGGTCAGGACCCGGGCGTCGGCGTCCTTCTCGGCCTGCGAGGTGTAGGGCTCCCAGATGGCCCAGGCGTCCACGTGCCCGGCGTCGAACGCCGCAAGTGCGTCACTGGGCTGCAGGTTCTGCACCTCGACGTCCTTGTAGTCGATGCCGACCTTGTCCAGCTGGGCCAGCAGGTTGTAGTTGGCCGAGCTGCCCTCGGCGACGGCGATCTTCTTGCCCTCGAGGTCGGAGACCGACTTGATGTCGGAGTCCTTCGGGACCACGATCGCGTCGCCGGTGCCGCCATACGTCGCGGCCTGCACGGCCCGGAGCTTGCTGTTGCCGGCCGCCGCGAACAGCGGAGGAGTGTTGCCGACGCCGCCGATGTGGATCGCGCCGGCGTCGAGCGCCTCCAGGAGCGGTGGTCCGGACGTGAACTCCTTCCACTCGATGTCGAAGGGGAGGTCGTCGAGCTGGCCGGCCGCCTCGAGCAGCGCTTTCGAGCCGCCCTTCTGGTCGCCGACGATGAGCGTGACCTCGTCGAGGTTCACGGAGCCGTCGTCGTTGACGGCGCCTTCGTTGCCGGTCGCGGCGCCACCGCAGCCGCTGAGCATGAGCGCGGCGGCGAGCAGTCCGGCGAAGGCAGCGCCGGCACGGCGGCGGGGGCGGGTGGGACGGATATGGATGTTCATGCTGCTCCTTGGTCGGTGAGGGAACGTCGGTTCGGGTTGGGCTCCAGGGGCTTCACGCCGAGGGCCGCGAGGATCTCCGCGCGGGCTCCGGCGATCTCCGGCTGGGACGGGGTGCGGTCCGGGCGGGGCAGGGACACGCGCCAGGTGTGGGCGAGCCGGCCCCCCTCCATCAGGACCACACGGTCGGCGAGCGCCAGTGCCTCGTCGACGTCGTGGGTGACCAGCAGGACCGCCATGGCGTGGTGGCGCCAGAGCTGGATCACCAGATGGTGCATGTCGATGCGGGTCAACGCATCGAGGGCGCTGAACGGCTCGTCGAGCAGGAGAAGAGAGGGGTTGCTCACCAGGGCGCGAGCCAGTGACACCCGCTGGGCCTGACCGCCCGAGAGCTGCCGGGGCCAGGCGTCGGCCTTCTCGGTGAGTCCGACCTCGGCCAGCGTCTGGTCGACGAGATCGCGACGCGACCCGCGTTCGGTGGTGTTGAGCAGCGCCAGCTCGACGTTCTCGCGGACCCGGCGCCAGGGCAGGAGTCGCGGCTCCTGGAACGCCACGGTGGCCCGACCGGTGGTCTGGATCTCGCCCGCGGGAGAGGGGTCGAGCCGGGCCAGGCTGCGCAGGAGCGTCGACTTGCCACAGCCGCTGCGACCGAGCATGACGACGAACTCGCCGGGCTTGATGTCGAGGTCGATCGACCTCAGGACGTGGGTGTCGCCGAACGAGCGGTTGTGGGCGATCACCCGGGCGGCGTACTCATCGCGGTTCTCGGCGGGTTCGGTTTCGGCGGTGCGGGTGGGGGTCTTCAGGAACGCCATGTCAGGGCCTTTCTCTCGACGATGCGGACGAGGGAGTCGGTGGCCAGGCCGAGGAGGCTGTAGACGGCCAGCCCGACGACGATCACGTCGGTCTGCTGGAACTCCTTGGCGAGGTTGATCATGTAGCCGAGTCCGGAGCTGGCGCTGATGGTCTCGGCCACGATCAGCGACAGCCACGCGATGCCGAGGCTCTGGCGCAGGCCGATCAGGGTCTGGGGGAGCGCGCCGGGGATCACGACGTGCCGGATCCGCTGGGGCCAGGTGAGCCCCATCGCCG
>DASSJR010000387.1:0-2605 GCA_035691135.1 Nocardioides sp.
CACGAACGCCCCGAGCGCAGGGCTCAGGGCGGGAAACGATCACGAGGATCTCGCTCTGTCACCTGCGCTGGCCGTCCGCCTGTGGCGGAGCCTTCGGTCGTGTCGCTGGGCGACCCGACAACCGGCGGTCTCTGGTTTCGCTGGCGATACTAGGCGCCCTGGTCCCGCGGCACCAAATCCGGCGGCGACCCGACCAAATTGTCGCGATTCCCCTCGCGGAAAGCACAGTCTCTGGTGCCATGTTCGACGTGGACGCCAAACTTCAGTCGCTCAGCGACGTACTGCGACGGGCCGAGGACCGTCTGACCGGCCGGGAGGACCAGCAGGAACGGGTCTGGCCGACCGGGTTCGATCCTCTCGACCACCACCTCACCGGAGGCCTTCGCGCCGGCGAGCTGGTCCTGCTCGCTGGCCCGCAGGGCCTTGGGAAGACCACGTGGGCCCTCCAGACCGGGCGCAACATCGCCCGTTCCGGTCGGCCGGTGGCCTACTTCTGCTTCGAGCACGATCAACAGTCCTTGCTCGAACGACTGGTCGCACTCGAGGCCGGCGAGGTCGGCGGCTATGACGCACCAGGCCTCCGGCACGTCCGGACCGCGTTCGAGGCACACGACCGCCGGCAGCTCGGCCTAGCGGAACGGCTGGACGAGCACAAGGGCGGGGCGGAAGCCATCGACCGGATGCGGGAGTACGCCGACCACTACCACCTGCACCGGTCCAGCGGCCGCTCCACGAGCGTCCAGGTGATCGCCGATTACGTCGACGAGGTTCGCCGGGCCAGCGGTACGGCCCCGCTGGTGATCGTCGACTACCTCCAGAAGGTGCACGTACCGGACGGCTCGCCCATCGAGGACGAGCGGATCACCGTGGTGGTGGAGGGGCTCAAGGATCTCGCGCTCGACCACCAGGTCCCGGTGCTGGCGGTGTCGGCTGCCGACAAGGAAGGGATCGCGGCCGGCCGCCGCCTGCGCTCCTCACACCTGCGCGGATCGTCAGCCCTGGCCTACGAAGCGGACGCCGTCCTGATCCTCAACAACAAGTTCGACGTGGTCGCCCGGCACCACCTGGTCTACGACCTGTCGAGCGCGGAGAAGTTCCGCTCGTGGGCCGTGCTCACGATCGAGAAGAACCGCAGCGGCGTCGACAAGGTCGACCTGGAGTTCCGGACGCGCTTCGAACACGGCCGCTTCGAGCAAGAGGGACGGCTGGTCACCGAGCAGCTCGTCGACGAGCGGGTGTTCATCGAGTAGGCGCCGGCGCTATCAGCAGGGTTCCCGCCCTGCCTTTTCTTCGGGGTTTCGAGACGCGTCACGGCCTCCCCGCTTCGCGAGGGGAGGTCGTCGACGCTCCTCAACCTTTCGCCCGATCAGCCCTTGGCAGGGTCAGGGCTGAGGCTCAACCTCGACCGCGAGGTTGCGGGTGCGGTTGGGGTCGACCTGGATGCCGGGGCCCATGGTCGTGGAGAGCGTGACCTTCTTGATGTAGCGGCCCTTGGAGCTGGCCGGCTTGAGCCGGAGCACCTCCTCGAGCGCGGCGCCGTAGTTCTCAACCAGCTGCACCTCGGGGAACGAGGCCTTGCCGATGATGAAGTGCAGGTTGGCGTGCCGGTCGACGCGGAACTCGATCTTGCCACCCTTGATGTCCGAGACCGCCTTCGCGACGTCGGGGGTGACGGTTCCCGTCTTCGGGTTCGGCATCAGGCCGCGGGGTCCGAGAACCCGGCCGAGCCGACCGACCTTGCCCATCATGTCGGGGGTCGCCACCACGGCGTCGAAGTCGATCCAGCCGCCGCTGACCTTCTCGATCATGTCGTCGCCACCGACGAAGTCGGCACCGGCCTCACGGGCGGCCTCCGCCTTCTCGGCGTTGGCGAACACCAGCACCCGGGCGGTCTTGCCCGTGCCGTGCGGAAGGTTGACGGTGCCGCGGACCATCTGGTCGGCCTTGCGGGGGTCGACGCCGAGACGCATGACGACGTCCACGGTCTCGTCGAACTTCTTCTTGCTTCCGGTCTTCGCGATCTTGATCGCGGCCAGCGGGGCGTGGAGCTCGTCCTTGTCGAACTGCTCGGCCGCCGCGCGGTAGCTCTTGCTGCGCTGCATGGGATTCCTACTTTCGGAAGATGTGGTGCGGACCAGCGCGGTCCTTCCACGGGGTGTGTTGCCTGGCTACTTTTCGGTGCTGACGCCCATGGAGCGGGCAGTGCCCTCGACGATCTTCATGGCGGCGTCGATGTCGTTGGCGTTCAGGTCAGGGAGCTTGGTCTGCGCGATCTCGCGCACCTGGTCCTTGGTCAGCTTGCCGACCTTCTCCTTGTGCGGGACGCCCGAACCCTTCTGCAGGCCGGCTGCCTTCTTGATCAGCTCGGCGGCCGGCGGGGTCTTGGTGATGAACGTGAACGAGCGGTCCTCGAAGATCGTGATCTCGACGGGGATGACGTTGCCGCGCATCGACTCGGTCTGTGCGTTGTAGGCCTTGCAGAAGTCCATGATGTTCACGCCGTGGGGACCGAGGGCGGTACCCACCGGCGGAGCCGGAGTCGCTGCGCCAGCCTGCAGCTGCACCTTGACCAGCGCAGCAACCTTCTTCTTGGGAGGCATTTCCT
>DASSJR010000388.1:0-8457 GCA_035691135.1 Nocardioides sp.
TGCGGCGATCGCGTCGCCTGCGGCTGCCTTGGCGACCTCCCATTGGGTGATCGGGTCGTCGGTCTCCTTGGCGGCGACGGTGAAGTAGAGCGAGCAACCGGTCTCGTAGACGTGGGAGATGTGGCAGAGCACGATCGCCCCCTCGCCGAGGGAGGTCTCGAGGGCACCCTTCACGGCGGTGTAGAGCCGGTCGAGGTTGGACCACCAGGTCGCGGTCTCCAGGGTCTCGACGAGGACGCCGACGTCGAGCATCGAGTCCCGGAGGTACGGCGCCCGGAACCGGCCCTCGACCCAGGACCGGCCGGGCTCCTCACCGAGTTCGGTGCCTCCGAGGACGGGGAGTACGGCGGCGACGGCGGCTCGTCGGGCTCTGACCGCTGAGGGAGTGCCCTCGTAGCCGGCGATCATCAGGCAGCCGGCGGCGGAGTCGGATACGATCTCGTCGGGTCGGGCGAGATTGATCCCGGTCTCGGCCTCGTCGGAGAGCCGGATCACGGTCGGGAGCAGCCCGGCCTGGGCGAGCGTGCGCATCGCCGCCGCGCCGACCGCGAAGGATGGCCAGCGCCACCCGTCGTAGACCTTGAGCTCGGGGAGCCTGCGCACCCGGACGGTCACCGAGGTGATCACCCCGAAGGCACCTTCGGACCCGAGCATCAGCTGGCGCAGGTCAGGCCCGGCGGCGCTGGCCGGGGCAACACCGAGGTCGAGCCGCCCCGAGGGCGTGGCCGCGGTGAGGCGGACGACCATCGCGTCGAAACGGCCGTAGCCGGCGCTGGACTGGCCGCTGGAGCGGGTCGCGGCGAAGCCGCCGATCGAGGCGTACTCGAACGACTGGGGGAAGTGGCCGAGCATCAGCCCGTGCTCGGCGAGCAGCTCCTCGGCCTCGGGGCCGCGGAGGCCGGGCTCGAGGGTGGCGGTCATCGAAACCTGATCAACGTCGAGCAGCCGCTTCATCCGGACCAGGTCCAGGGAGATGACGCCGGCGTACCCCTCGCGGCGCGCGGCCAGACCGCCGGTGACGCAGGTGCCTCCACCGAACGGGACGACGGCCAGGTGGTGCTCGACCGCGAAGGCGAGCACCGCCGCCACGTCGTCGTGCCCACCGGGGCGGACCACCGCGTCCGGGGCGTCGTCCAGGTCGCCGGCACGGGCGCGGAGCAGGTCGGGGGTGGACTTGCCGCGGGTGCGGAGGCGCCGGGTGTCGTCGTCGGTGAGCACGTGCTCGGCGCCCACCAGGGTGCGGAGGCCGTCGAGCACCGAGTCGTCGAGCTTGCCGGGCGGGACGCTCGGGTGCTCGGTCGCGGGCCGCTCGTCGAGGCCGAAGGCCAGCTCGATCAGTCCCCGGGCGGAGTCGGGAAGAGGTGCGGCGGCGGCCGGGTCGCCCCAGCGGGTCGGATGCATCTCGCGGGTCATGGGTTACAGTGTGACATATGACGTCACTTCGTCACATTCCGGATCTCGACGAGCGGGAGGGCGCCTACCTCGACGCCGCCCGCGCGTGCATCCTCGACGTCGGCTGGCGGCGTACGACGCTCACCGAGGTGGCCCGTCGCGCCGGGGTGTCCCGGATGACGATCTACCGCACCTGGTCCGACATGCCCCGGCTGCTCGGCGACCTGATGACCCGGGAGTGGGGCAACGTCGTCGCGGCCATCACCGACGGACCCTCCGCGGGCTCGCCGGCCGACCGGCTCGTGACCGCCCTCGTCGGCGGGGTCCGGGCGCTGCGCGACAACGAGCTGTTCGTGCGGATCGTCGAGCTCGACCCCGAGCTGCTGTTGCCCTACCTGCTCTCCCGGCGCGGCCGGTCCCAGGACGCGATCCTCGGGCTGGTGGAGGAGTGGGTCCGGGCCGGTCAACAGGCGGGCGACGTCCGCTCCGGCGACCCGGTGGCGATCGCCCGCGGGCTGGTCCTGACGACCCACGGGTTCGTGCTGTCCTCGCACACGATGGTCGACGACTCGGTCTCGGAAGAGGCGCTCGATGCCGAGCTGGTCGCCGTACTCACCCGGGCGCTGAAGCCATGACCGCGCGGGTGGGCAGACCTCGACGTTTGGTACCAAACGGCAAGGATTCTGCGCAAAAAGGTGACGTTTGGTACCAAACGGCAACTCGGATCACACCCGGGCTGGTCGACGCGCCGACCGAGGTGGACGTGGTCGTGATCGGGCTGGGCGTCACGGGGGCCGGGGTCGCGCTCGACGCGGTCACCCGGGGGCTCTCGGTGCTCGCCGTCGACGCCCACGACCTCGCCTTCGGCACCTCCCGGTGGTCCTCCAAGCTGGTCCACGGCGGGCTGCGCTACCTCGCCCACGGGCAGGTCGGCGTGGCCCACGAGAGCGCCGTGGAGCGAGGCCTCCTGATGGAGGTCACTGCGCCCCACCTCACCCACGCGACTCCGATGCTGATCCCCCTCACCCCGAGCGTCAGCGCCTACCTGGCCGGCAAGACCCGAGCTGCTCTGACCGCCGGCGACCTGCTCCGACGTGGGGCACGCACGAGTCGTGAGACGCTGCCCGGTCCACGCCGGATCTCAGCCACCGAGGCCCTCACCCTGGCCCCCGGTCTCAGACCCGGTGGCCTCCGCGGCGGGCTGCTCTCCTGGGACGGACAGCTCGAGGACGATGCCCGGCTGGTCACGACGATCGCCCGCACCGCCGCGTCGTACGGCGCTCACGTCCGCACCCGCGCCCGGGCGCTCTCCGCGACCGGGACCACGGTGCAGCTCCGCGACGAGCTCACCGGCGGCACCACCAGGGTCACCGCCAGGACGGTCGTCAACGCCACCGGCGTCTGGGCGGGTGATCTGGTCGAGGAGGTTCGGCTGCGACCGAGCCGCGGCACCCACCTCGTGCTCCGGGCGGGCACCCTGCCCGGACTTCGGGTCGCGATCGCGCCGCCCGTCCCCGGCGAGTCCAACCGGTTCGCCCTGGTGATGCCCCAGCCCGACGGCACCATCTACGTCGGTCTCACCGACGAGCCGGTCGGCACCGAGATCCCGGACGTCCCCACCCCCTCCGAGCCCGAGATCGGGTTCCTCCTCGACGTCGTGTCCGCCGCGTTCGCCCGTGACCTGCGCCGGTCCGACGTCGTGGGGGCCTACGCCGGCCTCCGGCCGCTCCTCGACACCCGGGACGGTTCGACGGCGGACCTGTCCCGCCGTCACGCGGTGCTCACCTCTGCCTCCGGCGTGGTCACGATCGTCGGCGGCAAGCTGACGACCTACCGCCGGATGGCCGAGGACGTGCTCGACGCCGCGCTCGCCACCAACGGGATCGACGCCGGCCCCTGCCGCACCCGGACCCTGGCCATCGCCGGAGCCGCGTCGCGCGACCAGCTGGCCCGGCTCGAGCTTCCGGCCCGGCTCGTCCGCCGTTACGGCACCGACGCCGAGCTGGTGCTGGCCAGCGCCCGCGAGGTCAGCGGGCTCCCCGACGACGACCTGCTCGCCCCGGTCGCCGAGCACATCCCGGTCACGCTGGCCGAGCTGCTCTTCGGGGTGACCCATGAGGGCGCCGCCGATGTCGACGACCTGCTGGACCGGCGTACCCGGATCGGGCTGATCCCCGAGGACCGCGACCTCGCCCGCCCGGCGGCCGAACGCGCCCTCTCCCTCACCACCCACCCTCGCGCGCGCTGACCCGTCGGTGGTCCACGACGGGTCAGCGATGAGTTTCACCGTCGACGCCAGTCAGTAGGAGCAGGCAGACTGAGGGACGGCAAGGAGCGACCCATGAGGACGGCGACCATGACCACGACGACGGAGCTCGACGACTTCGAGGGTCTGACCCACCGCTACGAGCGGGAGCTGCTCGCGCACTGCTACCGGATGAGCGGGAGCTTCCACGAGGCCGAGGACCTGGTGCAGGAGACGTTCCTGCGGGCGTGGAAGGCGTCGGCGCAGTTCCAGGGCCGCTCGTCGGTGCGGACCTGGCTCTACCGCATCGCCACCAACGTGTGCCTCACCAATCTCGAGGGTCGACCACGCCGGCCGCTGCCCGCCGGACTCGGGACTCCCGACCAGATGGCCGGTGACGCCCTCGAGGCCGACCCCGAGATCCCGTGGCTGGAGCCGGTCCCCGACGCCGCGGTCGTGGTCGCCGAGCGCGACTCGATCCGGCTCGCCTTCGTGGCGGCGCTGCAGCACCTGCCGGCCCGGCAGCGCGCCGTGCTCATCCTCCGCGACGTGCTGCGCTGGTCGGCCGCCGAGGTCGCCGAGGCGCTCGAGACCACGACCCCCGCGGTCAACTCCGCGCTCCAGCGCGCCCACGCCCAGCTCGCCGACCGCCACCTCAGCGAGGAGACCGTCGAGCCCGACCTGACCAACGAGCAGCAGGACCTGCTGGAGCGGTACGTCGAGGCGTTCTGGCGCAAGGACATCGACGCCATCGTCGGCATGCTCACCCAGGAGGCCGTCTGGGAGATGCCCCCGTTCCTCGGTTGGTACGTCGGCGCCGAGAACATCGGGCAGCTCATCGACACCCAGTGTCCGGGCGGGGTGCACGACATGCCGATGGTGGCGACCAGTGCCAACGGCCAGCCCGCGTTCGGGCTCTACATGCGGACCCCGGACGGCGACTTCGAGCCGTTCCACCTGCAGGTCCTCGACATCGAGGGCGACCGGGTCCGACACGTCGCGGCATTCTTCGACACCAACCTGTTCCGCCGGTTCGGGCTGCCTGACCGCCTGCCCGCAGACACGAAGGTGCCGTGACCACGGCGCTCGCGGGCGCCATCGAGCTGCTGGAGCGTTCCCTCGGCTACACCCGCGTGGCCCTCGCCGGGGTCACCGATGCCCGCCTCGCCGCACCGACCCCGTGCCGGGACTGGACGCTGCGCGACCTGCTGGCCCACATGGACGACGCCCTGGACGCCTTCACCGAGGCCGCCGGAGGGAACGTCGCGCTGACCCGCACACCATCGGCGCCAGCGGTCATGGTCCTGCAACAGAAGGCGTGCACCCTGATGGGCCTCTGGAGCGACCTGGCACCCCCGGGAATCCGGGTCGGCGAGGTCGACCTGGCCACCGACCTGCTGGTGACCACCGCGGCCCTGGAGATCACCGTCCACGGCTGGGACGTGGCGCAGGCGACCGGCGAGGGCACCCCGATTCCCGACGAGCTCGCCTGGGACCTGCTCCCGGTCGCTCACCGGACGGTCGCCGAGGGCGACCGCGGAATCAGGTTCGCCGACGCCCTCCCGGAGCCGGTCGGAGCGACGTCCGACGTACGCCTCCGGGCCTTCCTCGGCCGGCCCTGAACAGGCGGGCAAGGCAAAATGATCTGCGTTCGTTACGTTTTGGTCACGCTGCGTCCTTAGCCTTGGTTCATGCTCGTCGAGTCCACAAAACCGACGGCGCCCAGACAGCTCCCTTCGGGTTCTGACCTGGTTCGGGCAGGCAAGATCACCGAGGCGTTGCACCTCCTGGACGCCTCCTCTGTCAGCGCGCCGCCGCTGTCGGCGGTCCGCCACGTCGCGGCCCTGACCGAGTGCCACCTCGCCCGCGGGGACCTCTCCCGTGCCGTGCTGGTCGGCGAGCGGGCCCGCTCGTTCACGTCGTACGACGGGCTCCCCGGGGCTCTCGCCGCCTACACGCTCGGCGAGATCGCCTCCGCGCAGGGCAACGCCGACCTCGCCCTGCTCCGCTACACCGAGGCCAGCGAGCACCTCGGCCCCGACCTCGACGACCCGGACCTCGTCCCCTGGCGCGCCGGCGCCGCCCTCGCCCTGACCCGGCTGCACCGGCAGCGGGAGGCCGACCAGCTGGCCCGCGAGCACCTGGAGCTCGCCCGCAACGGCGCGACGCCGTACGTCCTGGCCCATGCGTTGCGCACCGCGGCCACGACCAACGCCGACGGCTGCCGAATCCAGCTGCTGCGTGAGGCGCAGTCGATCCTCAAGGACCTCGAGGCCCATCGCCTCGCCGCCCAGGTCGACACCGACCTCGCCGTCATCCTGACGCTCCAGGGCGATCCCTCCAGCGCCGCCGAGGCCGTCACCCTGCTCCGTCGCGCGGAGGCGTACGCCGGCCGCGAGGACCTGTTCCCGCTCCAGAGCCGGATCAAGGGCATCCTCCAGCGGGTCGGCGAGGAGCCGCGCCGGATCCTCAGCGAGACCCTGGCCAGCCTCACCGTCACTGAGCAGACGACCGCGCGTCTGGCCGCGGCCGGCATGACCAACCGCGAGATCGCCGCCGAGCTCGCGGTCACGGTCAAGGCCGTCGAGTGGCACCTCTCCAACGTCTACCGGAAGCTGAAGATCCGCGGCCGCACCGGCCTGGCCGAAACCCTGGGCGTGGCTGTCTAGCGGCCCTGGCCAAGGTCACGGGGTTTCGAGGCTCGGGCCGCAAGCCGGCCCTCGCACCTCAACCTCCGGACGCGGCCAACCGGTCACACGCCGCCCGTCGGCCCTCGCACCTCAACCTCCGGACGCGGCCAGCCGGTCACACGCCGGCCCTCGCACCTCAACCTCCGGGCGCGGCCAGCCGGTCACACGCCGGCCCTCGCACCTCAACCTCCGGACGCGGCCAGCCGGTCACACGCCGGCACTCGCACCTCAGCCTCCGGAAGCGGCCAGCCAGGTCATCGACCGGCCGTGCCCGTGCGTCCAGGCGACGACGCGGCCGTCGACGCCGAGGATGAACGACGCCAGGTCGTCCGGGACCTGCGGACCGGTGGCGGTGACCTCGGGGAGCACGTTGGCGCCCTCGTTGCTGACCCAGTGGCAGCGACCGTCCGCGACGAGCTCGCTCATCATCTCGTGGAACCGCGCCCGGTCGGCGGCCTCGAGGTAGGCGATGACCGCGCTGTGGAAGACCACCACCCGACCCCGGTTACCGACCTGCCCGACCAGATCGGGAAGCTCGGTCAGCAGGTCTCCGGTCACCAGAGACGGTGGGTCGGAGCGGGCCACCTCGACGGCCGTGCGCAGGCGCTCACGCCGCTCGTCCTGCTCGGGCCAGACCAGGTTGGCCAACCAGGCCATGGCGTCCTCGTCGTTCACCGACAGGGGGTTGAGGTCGATCCCGGCCCGCGAGGCCACCCGCGGAACTGCCACCCGCTCCGGGAACGGGCCGGTCACCTCGCAGTCCAGTCGGGGACCCTGGCCCGCGGTCACCCGTCCCGCCTCGGTCGCCCAGGCGTAGGAGTACCGGTCCGGGTAGAGGCACAGGCCGGCGCTCGCCCCCACCTCGATCAGCGCCAGCGGCTCGTCACCCGCGAGCGCCGCGAACGCGGGAGTCAGCGTGGCGAGACGGCCGACCTCGTTGGTCTGGGTGGAACGGGACAGGATCGTCGACCGGATGGCGTCGTCGTCTTCGAGCAGGGCCTCGCGGAGTCCCGCGTACGGGCCGGGAGCGGGCACCCCGTGACAACGTGCCGCGGCGAAGACGAGATTCGGCTGTTGCTTGATCCTCGGCAGCTGCGACAACCGCGCCTGCACCTCGGGGTCGTCCGCCACCCCGCGCGCCCAGTCGGCGAAGCACGGCGACTCGTCGCGGGACCAGCGCGCGAACTCGGCGTACTGCTCGGCAACCGGCGCGTAGGGCTCCATCAACCGGCAGGAAGCGAGACGTACGTCGTGTCGAGGTACTCCTCGATCCCCTCGAAACCACCCTCGCGCCCGAACCCGCTCGCCTTCACGCCGCCGAAGGGCGCGGCCGGGTTGGACACCAGCCCGGTGTTGATGCCGACCATGCCGAAGTCGAGGGACTCCGAGAGCCGGATCGTGCGCTGCAGGTCGCGGGTGTAGGCGTAGGAGACCAGGCCGTACTCCGTGTTGTTGGCCTGCTCGACCGCCTCCGACTCGTCGGCGAAGGTCGTGATCGGCGCGACCGGCCCGAAGATCTCGACGCTGTTGATCCGGGCCTCGGCCGGGACACCGACCAGCACGGTCGGCGGGTAGAAGTAGCCGGGTCCGTCGCCCGGCGTGCCACCGGTGACGAGGGTGGCGCCCTCGTGGACCGCGTCGGTGACCAGGCCGCCCACCGACTCGACAGCATCGGAGTTGATGAGCGGGCCGACGTCGACGCCGTCGTCCTGGCCGCGGCCCACCGTGAGGGCGGCCATCCGGTCGCCCAGCTTCTTGCCGAACTCGTCGGCCACCGACTCGTGGACGAGGAACCGGTTGGCCGAGGTGCACGCCTCGCCCATGTTCCGCATCTTCGCGATCATCGCGCCCTCGACCGCGGCGTCGACGTCGGCGTCCTCGAACACCAGGAAAGGCGCGTTGCCGCCCAGCTCCATGGACACCCTTTGCAGCTGGTCGGCGGACTGCCGGACCAGGACCTTCCCGATCTCGGTGGAGCCGGTGAAGCTGACCTTGCGCAGCCGGTCATCGCCCATCAGGGCCGACCCGACGTCACCGGAGTGCTTGGTGGTGATCACGTTGAGCACGCCCGGCGGCAGGCCCGCTTCCTCCATCACCGCGGCCAGGGCCAGCATCGACAACGGCGTCTCC
>DASSJR010000389.1:0-4085 GCA_035691135.1 Nocardioides sp.
CGGTACTGGTCGTTGACGTCGTCGAAGATCTCCTGGTTGCGGCTCTCGCGGCGGAAGGCCTGGACCGCGCGGATGCCCCCCATCGACTCGACGAAGTGGACGATGACGAGCGCGACCTTCTCGCGGGTCTTGCGGTAGGCCCTCGCGGACGCCTTGCGGAACCAGTTGGTCAGCAACACCAGGAACGGGAAGCAGAGCAACGCGACCAGTCCGAGCTTCACGTCGAGGACGAGCAGCAGGACGGCGGTGCCGACCAGGGTGAGCAGCGCGGTGACCAGGCCGTCGAAGCCGGTCTCGAGCATCTCGTAGATCGCGTCGACGTCGGAGGTCTGGCGTGAGATGACGCGGCCGGAGGTGTATTCGTCGTGGAAGGACGGACTCAGCTTCTGGAAGTGCCCGAACACTCGCCTGCGCAGCGTGAACAGCATCTCCTGGCCGACGCGTCCGGACAGCCTCAGGAAGGCCTGCCGGGTCACCGCCTGGAGGAGGGTCGCACCGAGGACGAGCGTCACGATCGTGAAGAGGACGCTCGTGTCACCCGACTCCTGGATCGGCGGGATCCCCCGGTCGATGCCCTCCTTGACGAGAAACGGGATCGAGAGGCGGGCGGCGTTCTCGACGAGCACGACCGCGACGAGGAAGTGGATCAGTCTCCGGTGTGGCTGGACGAGCTGCCCCAGGAGCGCACGCGACCGGCTGCGCAGCAGCCCGGAGGCCTCGTCGCTGATCTCGTCGGAGTTCTCGTCGAAGGCGTGACCACGCCAGTCGAGCTCCTCCTCGTTGCGCGGGTCCCGCGGATCGGAGGTGGAGGTGTGGACGGGTGACGCGCTCACGCCGATGCCTCCTCGAGCTCCTCGGCGTCCGCGGCCAGCAGGTTGCGGTACGCCGGAACGGACGCGAGCAGGTCGGTGTGCTGGCCGACGTGGGCGATCGTGCCGTTCTGGAGGAAGGCGACCTTGTCGGCGAGCAGGACCGTCGACGCCCGGTGGGCGACGACGATGCCGGTCGCGTCGGCGAGCACCCGGCGCAGTGCGGTCTCGACGAGGCGTTCGGTGTGCACGTCGAGGGCCGACAGGGTGTCGTCGAGGACCAGGATCCGGGGCCTGGAGAGAACGGCGCGGGCCAGGGCGAGCCGCTGACGCTGCCCCCCGGACAGGGACAGCCCCTGCTCGCCGATGCGGGTGTCCAACCCCCAGGGGAGGTCGTGGACGAAGTTCGCCTGGGCGACCTCCAGGGCCTGGGCGATCTCCTCCTCGCCGGCGACACCGCGGCCGAGAAGGAGGTTCTCGCGCGCGCTCATCGAGAACAGCGTCGGCTCCTCGAACGCGGTGGCGACGACCGATCGCAGGCTCGGCAGGGTGAGGTGCCGGATGTCGACCCCGTCGATGGTGATCCGGCCCCGGGTGACGTCGTACAACCGGGGCACGAGCGCGGTCAGCGTGGTCTTGCCCGACCCGGTGGCGCCGACGATGGCGACGGTCTCGCCGGGCGCGACGTCGAGGTGGAGGTCACGCAGCACGAGTTCCTCGGAGCCCGGGAATCGGAAGTCGACTCCCTCGAAGCGAAGGTGACCGCGAGGCCGGCGGAGGTTGTGGGACCCGCCGACGATCGAGGGCTCGGTGTCGAAGATCTCGAGCACCCGGGCGGAGGCGGTCATGGCCTCCTGCGCCATCGCCAGGATCACGCCGAGGGATGCGACCGGCCAGACCAGCGACAGCATCAGGATGATGAAGGCGACCAAGGTGCCCGGCGTCAGGTCGCCGCGGCCGACGCCGAGCGCGCCGAGCAGGAGAACGACCACGACGGCCAGGTTCGGGATCACCTCGAGGAAGGTCCAGAAGCGCGACGACAACCGGACCTTGTCCATCGACGACTCGTAGAGCCTGCGCGCGGAGGCGTTGTACTGGTCGGAGACGAACCCGCGTCGTCCGAAGGACTTGATCACACGGATGCCGACTGCGCCCTCCTCAGCGAGGGTGGCGAGGTCGCCCTGCTGGTCCTGGACCCGTCGGGAGACGACGACGTAGCCCTTCTCGAAGCGCATCGACAGGTAGATGATCGGGATCGCCGCGGCGGCGACAACCAGTCCGAGCGGCCAGTACATGTGCAGGAGGACACCCACGACCACGACGAGCTGGATGATGTTGATGCACAGGAACAGCAGCCCGAACCCGCTGAAGCGGCGGATGCTCGACAGGTCGGTGGTGACCCGGGAGAGCAGCTGCCCGGACTGCCACCGGCCGTGGAAGGCCATCGGGAGCTCCTGGAGCCGGGCATACAGGTCGTGCCGGATGTCGGTCTCCACGCCGAGGACCGCGTTGGACTGGACCCACCTGCGCCAGAAGATCAACCCCGCCTCGAGGATCCCGAGGGCCAGCGCGAGCAGCCCCAGCGGAAGCACTGGTCCGACATCGCCGTCGGTGATCGGCCCGTCGATCATCGCCCGGGTCACCAGTGGGATCGCGAGGCTGACCCCCACGCCTAGCAACGACGTGCTGACCATGATGACGAGTGCAGGGACGTGTCGGCGGAGGTAACCGCGGAGCCGCCAGAGCGAGTGCACTCCGGCTGGGGGATGTGCGGAGGGGTCGATGATCTGATCCTGCGACATCGGTGCGGCCGGTCCCCCTCCGAGAAGACGTAAGACGCAAGACTACGTGTAGTCCTGACACCCCCTCAAACCGATTACCTGCGCCGAGTGACGCCTCAGTCGCGGGTCAGCCGGCGGTGGGTGACGCGGTGCGGGCGCGCCGCCTCGGCGCCCAGTCGCTCGATCTTGTTCTCCTCGTAGGCCGCGAAGTTGCCCTCGAACCAGAACCACTTGGCGGGATCCTGCTCATCGCCCTCCCACGCCAGGATGTGGGTCGCGACCCGGTCGAGGAACCACCGGTCGTGCGAGGTGACCACGGCGCAGCCCGGGAAGTCGAGCAGCGCATCCTCCAGTGAGGAGAGGGTCTCGACGTCGAGGTCGTTGGTCGGCTCGTCGAGCAGCAGCATGTTGCCGCCCATCTTGAGGGTGAGCGCGAGGTTGAGCCGGTTGCGCTCACCACCCGAGAGCACACCCGCCTTCTTCTGCTGATCTGGACCCTTGAAGCCGAACGAGGCGACGTAGGCACGGGAGTTCATCTCGAAGTTCGCGACCTTGATGAAGTCGAGCCCGTCGGAGACCACCTCCCAGACGTTCTTCTGGCCGTCGATGCCGCCGCGGCTCTGGTCGACGTAGGAGATCTTCACCGTCTTCCCGACGTCGAGCTCACCCTCGTCGGGCTTCTCCTCGCCGGTGATCATCCGGAACAGGGTGGTCTTGCCGACACCGTTGGGGCCGATGACGCCGACGATGCCGGCACGCGGCAGGGTGAAGGACAGATCGTGCATGAGGGTGCGGCCGTCGAAGCCCTTGCCGAGCTTCTTCGACTCCAGCACGACGTCTCCGAGCCGGGGCCCCGCCGGGATGTTGATCTCGGAGGTGTCGATCTTGCGCATGCGGTCGGCCTCGGTCGCCAGCCCCTCGTAGCGCTGGAGCCGGGCCTTGCTCTTGGCCTGCCGCGCCTTCGGGTTCGAGCGCACCCAGTCGAGCTCCTTCTCGAGCATCCGGGCGCGCTTGGCGTCCTTGGCCCCCTCGATCTTGAGGCGGTCCTTCTTGGTCTCCAGGTAGGTGGAGTAGTTGCCCTCGTAGGGGTGGGTCTTGCCGCGGTCCAGCTCGAGGATCCACTGGGCGACGTTGTCGAGGAAGTACCGGTCGTGCGTCACGGCCAGCACGGCCCCGGGGTACGACGCCAGGTGGTTCTCCAGCCACTGCACCGACTCGGCGTCGAGGTGGTTGGTGGGCTCGTCGAGCAGCAGCAGGTCCGGCTGCTGGAGCAGGAGCTTGCACAGCGCCACGCGACGGCGTTCACCGCCCGAGAGCCGGTCGACGAGCCAGTCACCGGGCGGGCAGCGCAGCGCGTCCATGGCCTGGTCGAGACGGCTGTCGAGGTCCCACGCGTTGGCGTGGTCGAGCTCGGTCTGCAGGTCACCAGCCTCGGTCGCCACCTTGTCCTGGTCGGCGTCGGGGTCGCCCATCATCATGTAGAGCTCGTCGAGCC
>DASSJR010000390.1:0-2355 GCA_035691135.1 Nocardioides sp.
AAGCGGTTGCTGTTGCGTTATGCGCCCGTGGAGAAGTTGTGAGAAGCGAAGCGCCTCACAACTTCTGATGGTGGTCGAGCGAGCCGTCGCCGACCGAGCGTGCGAGGGCGGCGAACCGGCGTGTCGAGACCCGGTGAGACGAACGCCGACCGTGAGTCCGTCAGGGGTGCAACAGCGGGTCGGTCAGGTCCTCGACGACCTGACCAGGGTCCGGGACCGTGGGGACGGTCGGTCCGGAGGCGGGCTCGGAGCCGCCGCCACCGGTGAGGGAGTCTGTCAGGTCCTTGATCGGGTCGGAGGACTTCTGCTTCGTCCCGCCGCCGCCGCTCGAGGTGGAGGCCTGGGTGTCCGTCTGGCCGGCGGGGGCCAGCACGCTGCCCGGCGGGAGCTGCTGCTGGTCGCCGGCTTGCGGCAGCGACGGCGCGCTGGTGTTCGAGTGGTGCTTCTTGCGAGGCGCCACCTTGAGGACGGTTCCCGGCGTGGCGGCGGTCCCGCCGGCCGAGGTGTCGAAGCTCGAGGTGAGGATCGCCGGAATCTCACCGATGCCGTCCCCACCGCAGGAGGGGCAGGCCTGCTGGGCCTGGGCGTCGATCTGGGTCAGGATCCGCGCCGCCCTCAGCAGCTCGTCGCGAGCCTGGTCGGGAACGACCGACTCGAGGTCGGTGAGGGTCTGCATGCTCTGGCCGGTGAAGTCACGCAGCTCGGCGATCGAGTTCGCGTTGCCGGTGGTGGCGTAGTCGGCGAGCAACAGGTCGGAGGCCTCGATCGACTGCCGGGTGAACGTGTTGAGGGTGTCGGCAATGGCGTCGCCGTCCTCGAGCCGGCCGTCGCGGCTGAGGGCGGTGATCTCGGCGAGCCGGCCGGATGCGTTCTCGAGCATCGTGGCGCCCTTGTCGCCCTCGTTGAGGGCGAGCCCGGTCTGGGCGCCCTCGAGGAGCTGCTTGAGGGGGTAGAGGGTGTCGCCGGGCAGGGCAGACTGTGCGGCCATCGCCATCGAGGTGGTGGCCCCGACCATCGCGACCCCGGCCGCCGCCACGGCGATCCGGCGGTCTCGGGCGGGCCGGCGGGCCTTCTGACGGGACGGCAGCCTGAGGCGGGCCTCCTCGTCGGACACGACGAGCACCGTCTCGGCCTCGATCATCAGGCGTTCGCGCAGCCCGGTCACGAACTCGGGCCGCGGCTGCGCGGCCGGCGTCTCCCGGAGCGACGACACGATGTCCAGGAAGTCGGCGTAACGAGCGTCGTGGAGCCCACCGGTCGAGGTGTCCTCGACCAGGGAGTGGAACTCCTCGGCGCGCCGTCGCGCTCCGAAAACCGGGGTCATCGAAGGTGTCCTGTCTGCTCGTCGACCAGCGGGCCGGCCTGTTCGACCCCTGTCGCACACTTCAACGAGGTGCGGAGGGGGGAGGTTACGGGTTCCGCGTCACATGTCATTGACGTTTTTTGCGCGCTGTGCATCAGTCCCGGATCCCTTCCGGCATGAGCTTCGCGAGGTTGCGGACGCCGCGCAGCTGGAGCTGCTTGATCGCCCCGTCGCTTCGGCCGAGCACGGCGGCGGTCTCGGCGATGCTCATCCCCTGGAGGAAGCGCATGATCAGGCAGTCGCGCTGCTCGTCGGGCAGAGCCTTGAGCGCCTCGAGGAGGAGCTCGTTGGTGAGCCCCGCCAGCACGGTCGCCTCCGGCCCTTCGGTGGCGTCGTCGTGGGCGCTCATGTCTTCCGTGGTGAGCTCGAGCCGCGTCTTGCCGGCCTTGAAGTGGTCGGTGCACAGGTTGCGGGCGATGGTCATCAGCCAGGCGCCGAAGTCCTTGCCCTGCCACCGGAAGCCCGCCATGTTGCGCAGCGCCCGGAGGAAGGTCTCCGAGGTGAGGTCCTCGGCCAGCGTGGTCGAGCGGGTGCGCCAGTAGACGAACTTGTAGACCGACGGGTGGTAGTGGTCGTAGAGCTGGCCGAACGCCTCGGCGTCGCCGTTGCGGGCCAGCTCGACCAGCGCGATCAGCCGGGTGCGCTCGACCTCGGACTCTTCCGAGGAAGTGGCCTGGTCGGCGTCGTCGTAGTCACCGCCGCTGGTGGTCGAGGTTCCGCCGGTGGCGGGCGCCGGCCCGTGGGTGACCGAGGCCTCGCTGAGGAGAATGGTGGGACCGCCGGCAACGGCGACATCCGGGGCGAGGAGGATCCTGGCAACGGCGGATCGCAGGGCTTCGAGCCCGCGAGCGACGTCGTACCCGCCGTCGGGCCGCGGGCCACCCACGGCGGCCTCGCTGAGCAGCACCCAGGCGGGGAGGCCGGCCGGGCGGGGGCGCACGCCGAGGACGCCGAGGACCGCGGCATGCAGGTCGTCCAGCCCGCGTGCCGTG
>DASSJR010000391.1:0-10033 GCA_035691135.1 Nocardioides sp.
CGTCCCTGCACCGTCAGCACGAACGCTTCCTGCGGCTGCACGCAGAGGACCCTTTCGTCCGCGATTACATGCGCGACATCGGGCACCTGGAGTTCGGGGAGCTGCACCAGCCCATCGACTTCGCCGACCTCGACGACCTGGTCGGTGCTCGTGAGCCGTCGGAGCTGGACTACTGGCTGGCGTACTGGATCGCCGCCTTCGAGGAGGTGGCCCGCCACCCGGGCGAGGTGATCGTGGTTCAGCAGGACGACCTCCGCGCTCGGCCGCAAGCCACTATGGAGCGGGTCTGCTCGAGCCTGAGGATCGACAACGCCGGTACCGACTTCACCTCCGAGTTCCGGCCCGGAGCCGACCCAAGGCCCGAGGACCGGTTCTCCGCGGACCTGCTCGCCCGGGCGGATGCCTTGTACGAGCGCGTCGCCGCGAAGGCGATGGCGGCGGACGGCTGAGCAGGCATTCCCCTCTGACCTGCGCGAGCGCGCCGAGTCACACGTTGAAGCGGAACTCCACCACGTCACCGTCCTGCATGACGTAGTCCTTGCCCTCCATCCGCACCTTGCCCAGCTCGCGGGCCTTGAGCATCGAGCCGGCCGACATCAGCTCGTCGAACGAGACGATCTCTGCCTTGATGAAACCCTTCTGGAAGTCGGTGTGGATCACGCCGGCCGCCTCGGGGGCGGTGGCGCCCTTGCGGATGGTCCAGGCCCGGGACTCCTTGGGGCCGGCGGTGAGGTAGGTCTGCAGCCCGAGGGTGTCGAAGCCGACGCGGGCGAGCACCTCGAGGCCCGGTTCGTCGACTCCCAGCTCGGCGAGCATCTCGCGGGCCTCGTCCTCGTCGTCGAGCTCGACGAGCTCGGCCTCGAACTTCGCGTCGAGGAAGATTGCCTCGGCGGGCGCGACCAGCTCACGCATGCGGCTCTTGAGTGCCTCGTCGGCGAGCTCGTCGGAGTCGCAGTTGAAGACGTAGATGTAGGGCTTGGCGGTGAGCAGGGACAGCTCCCGGATGAGGCTGCGGTCGAGAGAGGTGGCGATGATCGGCGTGCCGGCCTCCAGCGCCTCCTGCGCCTCCCTGGCCGCGGCCACCACCGGGAGCAGGTCCTTCTTGCCCTTCGCTTCCTTCTCCAGCCGCGGGATCGCCTTCTCGACCGTCTGCAGGTCGGCGAGGATCAGCTCGGTGGAGATCGTGGAGATGTCGCTGGCCGGGTCGACGGTTCCGTCGACATGCGTCACGTCCTCGTCGCGGAAGACCCGGGTCACCTGGCAGATCGCCGCCGACTCCCGGATGTGGGAGAGGAACTTGTTGCCCAGCCCCTCCCCCTCGGAGGCGCCGCGGACGATGCCGGCGATGTCCACGAACTCCACCGTCGCCGGCAGGACCTTCGCGGAGCTGAACAGCTCTGCGAGCCGGGGCAGCCGGTCGTCGGGCACGCCGACGACGCCGACGTTGGGCTCGATCGTCGCGAACGGATAGTTGGCCGCGAGCACATCGTTCTTCGTCAGCGCGTTGAAGAGCGTCGACTTGCCCGCGTTGGGGAGACCGACGATGCCGATGGTGAGAGCCACGGGCGGGGAGTCTACGGCGCGTCGGGAGGCGGACCCGAATCGAGAAGGGCGAGGTCAGAGGGGTCGGTGTTGGCTCCACACACGATCACTCCGACCCGTTGGTCACGCAGGTCGACGGCTCCGGTCTGCAGGGCGGCGTAAGCCGTCGCGCCGGCCGGCTCGACCGCCAACCGGAGCTCGCGCCACAACGTCCTTCTCGCCACCGCGATGTCCTCGTCGCTCACCAGGACCGAGACGGCTTCCCGGGCGGCCGCGAACCCCAGCTTCCCCACCTGGGAGGCCCCCAGCGCATCGGCTGCAACACCGCCCACCGGAGCCGGGACGGGCTCGCCGACGGTGACGGCGTCGTGGAACGCCGGGCACAGCTCCGGCTCCACGGCGACCACCCGCGTGCCGGTGTCGGCGTACCAGGCGGCGACCCCGCCAATCAGCCCGCCTCCGCCGACGGCGACGACCACGACGTCGAGATCGGGCTCCTGCTCCGACAGCTCCCGGGCCACCGTCCCCTGGCCGGCGAGGGTGTGCGGCGCGTCGTAGGCGTGGATGGCGAGCACCCCGTCCTGAGTGGCCAGCGCGTCGCTGGCCGCGAGCGCCGCGGCGTAGTCGGAACCGCCCTGGTGCACCGTGGCGCCCCGGGAGCGGATGGCCGCCACCTTCACCGGCGCCGCGATCTCGGGGACGAAGACATCCGTCCGGATGCCCAACGTGGCGCCGACGTGGGCCACCGCCAGCCCGTGGTTGCCTCCGCTCGCGGCCACCAGCCGCTCCGGCGCCGAAGGCCGCGCGAGCACGGTGTTGAACGCGCCGCGTGGCTTGAACGACCCGGCATGTTGCAGCATCTCGAGCTTGAGAGTGACCCCGTCGAGGTCGACCACTGGCGTACGTCGGACCAGTCCGTCGATCCGCCCGGCCGCAGCGGTGATGTCGTCTCGGGTCGGCACATCCACGACCGCAGGCTAGGCGACGTTCACGAGGTGACGCCGCGTTGGGTGAGCTCCCTGACCGGTGTATCGGACAGGGAGCCACCACAACGCGGCGTTACCCGCGAAAGCGACCGGTTGGGATCAGGCGCCGTAGAGCGCCTGCACGCCCTGGCGGTCCAGCGAGCTGAACTCCAGGTCGGACGACCCGCCGTTGCACTGCGGGTAATGCATGATCGACACCGAGTCGTACGGCGTGAGCGGACGCCAGTTGTTGTCCTCGAAGCAGGTGCCGGCCTCGGGGCGGGTGTGCTCGTGCCGGAAGCCCAGCGTGTGGCCGAGCTCGTGGCCGAGGATGTCGCCGGCCTCCCAGTTGCCGGAGTTCTGCAGGGAGACCGCGTTGACCAGGATGTTGCGGCTCCGGTCGGAGCTGCTCGGGAAGAACGCCCGGGCGATGTACTGCTGGGTGCTCGTCGGCTCGACCGAGAACAGCACTGCGTTGTTGCGCGTGGTGCAGTTGGTGTCGGCCGAAGGCACGTAGGTGAAGTTCACCTTCGTCGTGGCGCCCTCCCAGAGGCCCGCACCGGAGTTCATGGCACTTACGACGGCGCCGTAGTTCGACCCGAACTTCGTGCTCACGCAGTAGGTGAGGTTGAGCGCCTGGCTCGCGCTCCACTTGTCGTCCCGGCCGTTGACCGTGTTGACGATGAGACCGTCCGCTTTGGTCTTCTTCGGACCCATCATCCGGTCGTAGAACTGCCGCAGGTCACCGTTGTTGCCCGCGACCTCGTCACCGTTGACGATGTACTGGCCGTCGACGTCGCGGAACGTGGACGCCTTGAACTCCTGGTACGACGGCGCGCCGGACCCGTCACCGGCACCGATCGCGGGTGCGGCCAGCCCGAGGGCCAGGACTCCGGTGGCGGCCAGGGCGATCTGGCCGAGACGGTTTCTCTTCATGCTGCTCCTCATTGCTGAGGGCAAGGGGCGCCAACCCCCCGCCACTTGTGTGGACGTGCGCCTGACAGGTGGACACGTCGCACACAGCAACAGCCCGAGAGCATGAGGCGCATTGCCGGAAACCCTCACCCGAAGGCCAGGAGGTTGTAAAGGGTCTAGACCAATTTTCCGGAAATCATCCGGATGGCCAACGGGTCACGGCCCGTAGAGCGCGGCCACTCCCTCGCCGTCCGTGGCCGTGAAGCTCAGGTCAAGTGATGTCCCGTTGCACTGCGGGTAGTGCATGATCGACGCCGAGTCGTAGGGCGTCAGCGGACGCCAGTTGAGGTTCTCGAAGCAGACGCCGGCCTCGGGGCGGGTGTGCTCGTGACGGAAGCCCAGCGTGTGCCCGAGCTCGTGGCCCAGGATGTTTCCCGGCGGCCAGCCGGGAGTGGTGACGAGCGAGACCGGATTGACCAGGATGTTGCGCCGCGCGTCAGGACTGCTGGGGAAGAAGGCTCGTGCGATGAACTGCGTGGCCTTGGTCGGTTGCACAGGGAACACCACCGCTTTGTTCTTGACCGTGCACGTCGCGTCGGCCGACTTGACGTGGATGAAGTCGATGGCGGAAGAGGCCTTCTCCCACAGCGCCGTGCCCTGAGCGGCGGCCTTGACGACCGAGGCCTTCCGGCTCCCGAACTCGTTGCTCACGCAGTAGGTCAGGTTGCCGACCTTGGCGTCCGACCAGCGGTCGTCCTTGCCGGCCACGGTGTTGACGATGAGACCGTTCGCGATGGTCTTCCCCACCGGTCCGACCATGCTCTGGTAGTACGACTTCAGCGCACCATTCCCGTCCACGGGCTCGTCGCCGTTCACGATGTACTGGCCGTCGAGGTCGCGGTAGGTCGTGGCCTTGAACTCCTGGAAGGTCGGCACGCCAGTGCCCTGGGCCGCCTGGACGGAGGGGGCCGCCAGTGCCATGGCCACGGCCAAGCTTCCGGTGGCAGCCAGCGCAAGTCGGACGACTCGAGTGCGATTCATGTGTGGCTCCTGGTGAAGAAGCCCCGTCCCTTCTCCCATGCTGCCACGCACCCGTGCGCCGCGCCCGGGGCGAGCAGTAAAGAAACCCGTGCGCGGTCCAGACCGCTTCGGGTCCTAGATCACTCGGCGCCCGGAGCGCAGGCGGCGCCTCAGGTCTGCCATCACGACTTCGGCCGGCAACTGCCGGACGGGTCGAGGGATCCGACGGTAGAGAGGGGGAACTGCGCGCCAGAACCGCTCGTAGCGCGCCTGGTCCCGCCGAGACCACGAGAGGGCCAGCACGTCCCGGGTCCGGGCATCGAGGTTGCCGCGGGTGACCAGGCTCTGGAGGGGTTGCGCCGGGCGGAGCAGGAGCGGAGCGGCTCGGCTCGAGAGCAGCCGCGCGGCGTACTGCTGGACCGCGGGATCGGGTTCCAGGAGTTCCACCGAGGCCCGCCAGTAGTCCTCGAACTCCGCGCGCGTCTGCGGCCATTGGGTCGGCCGCACCTGCAGTGCCGTGCCGAGCACCCATGACTCGCGGTAGACGCGCTCCCGGGTCGCCGGGTCCATGGGGCCGAACACCCGCTCGCGGATCGTCTCCCCGGTGCGGGCCAGGGTCGCGGCGACCCAGAGCTGGAGCTCGGGGTCGAACGCCGAGTAGCGCCCGGCCGAGCGCACCGGCGCGTGCGCTCGGTCGACCATGCCGGCGACCAATCGTCGCTCCTCCTCCGTCCCGAGCGCCATCACGTAGACGTAGGTCAGGGTGGTCCGTAACCGGTCGAGCGGCCGGTCCAGCGTCGTGCTGTGCTCGACGACCCCGAGGCCCACCTCTTTCCTGGCCAGCTGGTACATCACCGCGGATCCCGCGCCCGCCAGCATCACGGCCTCGGCGACGAAGTCCGCAAGGCCGAAGGCACCCCCAGGGGGGTCGGCGTGCCCGTTCATCACCCCCTCATCATCTGCCCCTAAGGTGACCGCGTGCGCTTGGCCACCTGGAACGTCAATTCACTCCGCTCCCGCATCGGCAGGGTGGAGGAATTCCTGCAGCGCCACGACGTCGACGTCCTCGCGATCCAGGAGACCAAGGCCCGGGAGGACCAGTTACCACTGATGGGGCTGCAGGCCCTCGGGTACGACGTCGCGGTCGCCGGCGTCAACCAGTGGAACGGGGTGGCGATCATCAGCCGGGTCGGCCTCGACGACGTCGAGGTGGGATTCCCGGGCCAGCCGGGCTGGGGGGACCCCCTCGCGGCCGAGGCCCGGGCGATCGCGGCGACGTGTGGCGGCGTACGCGTCTGGTCCCTCTACGTGCCCAACGGCCGCAAGCCCGACGATCCCCACTACGTCTACAAGCTCGACTGGCTGGCGCGCCTCCGCGAGGCGGCCGGCGAATGGCTCGACCGGGACACCGCGCTGGCCGGCGACTGGAACATCGCGCCTCGTGACGAGGATGTCTTCGACATGGCCCAGTTCGCGAAGTCGACCCACGTCACGCCGGCGGAGCGGGCGGCGTTCCAGGCCTTCCTCGACGACGGCTTCGTCGACGTGGTCCGGCCGCACACCCCGGGCCCCGAGGTCTACACCTACTGGGACTACTACCGGCAGCGCTTCGAGCGGAACCGGGGGCTGCGCATCGACTTCGTGCTCGCCTCGCCGTCGCTGGCCGCGCGTGTCTCCGGTGCCTTCATCGACCGGGACGAGCGAGCCGGTACCGGCGCCTCGGACCACGCCCCGGTGGCCGTCGACCTCGCGGGAGCCGCGGCATGACCACGCCCCGCATCAACTCGAGGGAGAGCACGAGCGACCCCGAGGCCACCGAGACCCCGACGACCAGCTGGTGGCGCCGGATCGACCGGCTCGGGCCCCTCCTGGCCGTGGCTGCCCTGGTGGTGTTTCTTGCCCAGGGGTTCGACACCATCCTGACCCGCGACCTGGCGCTCTACTCCTACGGAGCCCAGCAGACGATCGACGGCGTGCCGCCCTACGTCAGCGTCCTCAACCGTGCCGGACCCCTCGCCCACCTCGTGCCGGCGATCGGAGTGGCCGCGGCCCGCCTCGTCGGCATGGACGAGATCCTGGGCATCCGGCTGCTGATGATGCTGATCTCGGTGGCCTGCGTGTGGCTGCTCTACCTGCTCGCCCGCGACCTGTTCAGCTCGCGGCTGGCCGGGCTGGCTTCCGCCAGTGCGCTGCTGACCTTCACCGGGTTCGTGACCTACGCCGTCGGTGGGCCTCGCGAGAAGACCACGCTCACACTCTTCGTGCTCCTGGCGTTCTGGGCGGTGCTGAAGCAGCGCTGGCTGGTGGCGGGTATCTGCGTTGCCCTCGCGACGCTCACCTGGCAGCCGTCGTTCATCACGGGGCTGTTCGCGGCCGGGGTCGCGATCGCCGGTCTGGGCCGCACGGCGATGGTGGCGGCGGCCCTCCGGTTCGCCATCGGCGGCCTGATCCCGACGGCGGTGATCACGGCAGGGTTCGCCCTGGCCGGCGCGACGACGGAGTTCCTGGACGGGTTCGTCCTGATCAACTGGCGCTACACCACGCCCGGACGGTTCTACGGCTTCCACGATCGCGTCGACCTACTCCTTGACGCGTTCGGCGCCTCGCTCGTGGTGATCCTCGCCGGGCTGATGGCCATCATGGTCTTCGCGGCGCTGCGCGCCCGGGATGCCTTCCGGAGTCGCGCGGCCCCCGACCTGGCCGTGGTGGGAATCGGCGTCGCCACCGTCGGCGGGATATTGTGGAGCCTCTTCGTGTTCAACGGCTGGGCCGATCTGATGGTGCTGCTGCCCTCGGCCGCCGTGGGTGTCGCCGCCGTCGCCGCGGAGATCCAGGCCCGCGTCCCGGCTCGCGTGTCCGTGCCGATCCTGGTCACGTGGAGCGTCCTGTGCCTGGTCGCCGGGCTGATCGACTCCTACGACCACCGTGGGCACACCCTGGACAAGCAGCGGGCCGAGGTGGACGCGATGTTCGCCGCCGCACCGCGTGACGCCACGCTGATGTCCATCGGCGGACCGCAACCGCTCGTGCTGACCAACCGGACGAACCCGATCCGGCACCAGATGTTTCTCGCCGGCCTGGAGGACTACGTCGACGACACCTATCCGGGCGGCCTCCAGGGCGTGGCGGACCTGATCGCGGAGCAGGAGCCGACGTTCGTCACCGTGGACCACCCGGGCTGGTACCCGTGGGTGACGCCCACACTCGAGGAGGAGTACGTCGACGTCGGGACCACCCCAGGCGACTTCACGTGGTACGTCCACCGTTCGGTCGGGCCGGACGTGATCCGTGAGCTGAAGCAGGTGACCGAGACCCCATGATCGACGGCGCGGAGCCGGGTCAGGCGACGTACCATCGTGGCTGGCTCCGGAGCGCCAGCGCAGCCACGAGAGGGGTGGGAGACGCCCCCGCACGGACCTGGTTTGCGCGTCGCGACCCGGGAGAAGACAAGCTGCAGGAGATGGGCCAGGCGCTCGAGGCTCCACGACGTGAAGGACGGACATGACCGCACCAACCGGTGACGTGGTGCTCGACCGCGACCACTTCACCTACTCGGTGGTCATTCCTGTCTACAACAGCGAGTCGCTGGTGGGTGAGACCGTCGACCGGGTGGTCGAGGTCTTCACCGCAGCCGGGCTCAAGCACGAGGTGATCCTCGTCAACGACGGGAGCAGCGACGGCAGCTGGGACGTGATCGCCGCCCGCGCCCGCACCCACTCCCAGGTCACCGCGATCAACCTGCTGAAGAACTACGGGCAGCACCACGCCAACCTGGCCGGGTTCAACGAGAGCACCGGCGACTTCGTCATCACCATGGACGACGACCTGCAGAACCCTCCCGAGGAGGCGCTCAAGCTCATCGACAAGGCCATGCACGGCCACGACGTCGTGTTCGGCAAGTTCGAGCGCAAGCAGTCGGCCGGCTACCGGCGGATCGGTACCCGCCTGATCGGCGCGATCAACCGGCGGATCTTCCTCCAGCCTCCCGACCTGGTGGTCTCCAACCACCGGATCCTGCGACGGGACGTGGTGGACCGGATCTGCGCCGCCCGCAACGCCCACCCCTACATCACCGGCCAGGCCCTGATGTACTCCAGCAACCGGGCCAACGTGTCGGTCAGGCACGACACCCGCCCCGCCGGCAAGAGCAACTACAGCCTGCTGCGGATCCTGTCCCTGGTCCTGACGATCCTGTTCAGCTACTCCTCCTGGCCGCTGCGGGTCACCGCGATGGGGGGCTTCGCCGTCGCCGGCCTCAGCTTCCTGCTGGGCGGCTTCTACCTGCTCAGCGCCTTCTGGCGGGACACCCAGGTCGAGGGCTGGACCACCCTGGTCGTCCTCGTCGCCGTCTTCAGCGGACTCATCATCGCGATGCTGTCGATGATCGGCGAGTACGTCATCCGGACACTCGACGCGGTCAGCACCCGGGAGAGCTTCCACGTGGCCGAGAAGGTCACTGGATGACCCGCACCAATCGGCACTTCCTGGTCATCGGGGCTCAGCGCTGCGGGACGACGTACCTCCACGACCTGCTGGCCGGCCACCCGGACATCGCGATGGCCAGACCCGTCCGGCCCGAGCCCAAGGTGTTCCTCACCGACGAGGTCGTCGTCCGTGGCGTGGAGTGGTACGACCGCACCTGGTTCCCCCACGCCGGCACCGCCTCGCTGCTCGGCGAGAAGAGCACCAGCTACCTGGAGTTGCCCGCGGCGGTGGCCCGCGTGATCGCCGTACTGGGCAGCCCACAGATCCTCGTGCAGCTGCGCGACCCCGTCGAGCGGGCCGTGTCCAACTGGGGCTTCAGCCGCGCCCACGCCATGGAGGACCGCCCGGTCTCCGAGGCACTCGCCCACAACCTCGACGGACCCCTGCCGTGGGACCCGCAGCTGACGTCGGTCTCGCCCTACGCCTATCTCGAGCGCGGCCGGTACGCCGACTACCTCGCGCCGTGGCTCGAGGCCTTCCCCGACCTGGTGCGGGTGCAGTTCCTCGAGGAGCTGGTCGAGGGTCCCGACTCGCTCGGCGAGCTCTACGAGTGGCTGGGCGTCGACGCCGGAGTCCGGCCCGCGTCGCTCGGGCAACGGGTCAACCAGGGCGTCGATCTCGAGGATCCCCTCGACGACGCGCTTGTCGCGCGGCTGCGTGACTACTTCCGCGACAGCGACCAGGCCCTGACGGAGCTGCTCGGCCGCGATCTCCCGTGGCACGAAACGGTAGGAGGAACACGATGACCGGGCCACCGACCATCCCGTTCAACCGGACCGCGGCGGAGGGCCGCGAGCTGGACTACCTGCGCGAGTCGATCGAGGGGGGTCACACCTCCTCGTTCGGGCCGTTCTCCCAGCGGGTGGGCTCGATCCTCAAGGAGGAGACCGGCGCCGACGTGCTGCTGACCACCTCGTGCACCGCGGCACTCGAGCTCAGCGCGATGCTGCTCGACCTCGGTCCCCAGGACACGGTCGTGGTGCCGTCGTTCACGTTCACGACCAGCGCCCTGGCCTTCGCCCGGCAGGGTGCACGCATCCTCTTCTGCGACATCGAGCCCGACACCCTCGGCCTGGACCCGAAGCATCTCGCCGAGCTCCTCGACG
>DASSJR010000392.1:0-5053 GCA_035691135.1 Nocardioides sp.
CGAGGACGTCTGGGAGCCGGACGAGGACGTCTATTGGGGCCCCGAGAGCACGTGGCTGGGCGACGAGCGCTACAGCGGCGACCGCGAGCTCGAGGAGCCGTTCGGCGCCGTCCAGATGGGCCTGATCTACGTCAACCCCGAGGGCCCGAACGGCAACCCCGACCCGGTGGCTGCGGCCCGCGACATCCGGGAGACCTTCCGCCGGATGGCGATGAACGACGAGGAGACGGTCGCCCTCATCGCCGGCGGCCACTCGTTCGGCAAGACCCACGGCGCTGGCGACGCCGATCTGGTGGGCGACGAGCCCGAGGGCTGCCCCCTCGAGGCCCAGGGACTCGGATGGCACAGCAGCTACGGCACCGGCAAGGGCGCGGACGCGATCACCAGCGGCCTCGAGGTGACCTGGACGAGCACGCCGACGAGGTGGGGCAACGGGTTCTTCGAGAACCTCTTCGGCCACGAGTGGGAGCTCACCAAGAGTCCTGCCGGCGCCCACCAGTGGGTGGCCAAGGACGCCGAGGCGACGATTCCGGACGCCCACGGTGGACCCAACCGGTTGCCGACGATGTTGACGACCGACCTGTCGCTGCGGATGGATCCGGAGTACGAGAAGATCTCGCGTCGGTTCCTGGAGAACCCCGAGGAGTTCCGGCTCGCGTTCGCCAAGGCCTGGTACAAGCTGCTGCACCGCGACATGGGCCCGGCGTCGCGCTACCTGGGCCCCTGGGTCGCCGAGCCACAGCTGTGGCAGGACCCGGTCCCGACGGTCGACCATGAGCTGATCGACGACCAGGACATCGCAAACCTCAAGGGCAAGCTCCTCGACTCCGGCTTGTCGGTCTCCCGGCTGGCCTCGACCGCGTGGGCGGCGGCGGCGAGCTTCCGCGACACCGACAAGCGCGGCGGGGCGAACGGCGCCCGCCTGCGGCTGGAGCCGCAGCGAGGCTGGGAGGTCAACGAACCGGCCGAGCTCGCGACCGCGCTGGACGCGCTCGGCCGGGTCCAGCAGGAGTTCAACGAGTCGCAGTCCGGCGGCAAGCGGGTCTCGCTGGCCGACCTGATCGTCCTGGGCGGCTGCGCCGCCGTCGAGCAGGCCGCCCGCGATGCAGGTCACGACGTGACCGTGCCGTTCCGGCCCGGGCGCACCGACGCGTCGCAGGAACAGACCGACGTCGAGGCGTTCGACGTGCTCGAGCCCCGTGCCGACGGGTTCCGCAACTACCTGCGCGCGGGCGAGAAGCTCGCCCCGGAGACCCTGCTGATGGACCGGGCGAACCTGCTCGGCCTCACCGCCCCGGAGATGACGGTGCTGGTCGGCGGCATGCGTGCGCTCGGCACCAACGCAGGCTCGTCCCAGCACGGCATCCTCACTGACCGGCCCGGCACGCTGACCAACGACTTCTTCAGCAACCTCCTCGCCCCGGGGACGGAGTGGAAGGCGTCCGAGTCCGAGGAGAACGTCTACGAGATCCGCGACCTGGATTCGGGTGCGGTGAAGTGGACCGCGACGGCGGCCGACCTGGTCTTCGGTTCGAACTCCCAGCTCCGGGCGATCTCCGAGGTCTACGGGTCCGACGACGCCCAGGAGAAGTTCGTGCGCGACTTCGTGCGGGCGTGGGACAAGGTGATGAACCTCGACCGGTTCGACCTGAACTGACGTGGCCAGGGCCGAATGACCCAAAAGGGGTGATGCGGGTCGTCTTCCAGTGCACAGACTGGTAGCACCAGTTGCCATCTGGAAGAACGGAGTGAGCGCCCATGAGCTCGACGGGTGGTTTGTCGGACTACTCAAACAAGGGTCAGCAGGCACGCATGGCTGAGTCCTACCGGATCGGCGATGGCCGAAGTCCGGGGTCCATGTCCAGCGACGCCTCCGGGTGGGTTGGCTGGATCCTGTTTGCGGCCGTGATGATGTTGCTGGTCGGCTCCTTCCACGTCATCCAGGGCCTCGTCGCACTGTTCAAGGACGAGTACTACGTGGTGGGGTCGTCGGGCCTGGTCCTCAACATCGACTACACGGCGTGGGGCTGGATCCACATCGTGGGCGGCCTGGTCGCCGTGGCAGCCGGAGTGGCGTTGTTCCGCGGGAAGATGTGGGCACGCGTCCTCGGAACGGTGGTTGCCTGCGTCAGCGCGGTGGTCAACGTCGGCTTCCTGGCGGCGTACCCGCTCTGGTCGATCACGGTCATCGCGCTGGACGTCGCCGTCATCATGGCGCTCACGGTCCACGGCTCGGAGATCTCCGAGGTCTAGTGGGATGCGCCCTCAAGGAGGTTCGTTGTGACCAGCGTCTTCGAGTTCACCGTTTGGGACTCCTTCCTGACGATTCTCTGGTTCTTCCTGTTCGTCATCTGGATCTGGCTGCTCATCTCGGTCTTCGGTGACATCTTCCGCAGCGACGATCTCTCCGGCTGGGGCAAGGCACTCTGGTTGATCTTCGTCATCCTCCTGCCCTACCTCGGGGTGTTCGTCTACCTGATCGCCCGGGGCAAGGAGATGGGTGAGCACCGGATGCGGGACATGGCGCAGCGCGAGGAGCACATGCGGAGCTACGTCAAGGACGTCGCGTCGAGCAGCAGCACGGCCGACGAGATCGAGCGGTTGGCGCAGCTTCAGGCAACTGGTGCCATCACCGACGAGGAGTTCCGCCAGGCGAAGGCCAAGCTCCTTGCCTGATCACCCCGGGCTCGCTCCGAGGACATGAGCAACGGGCCCCGCCTCATCAGGTGACCTGATCAGGCGGGGCCCGGGCTTGTCATCGGGACCGCTGGCTCATCCAGAGAGCAGTCGCGCCTTCTGCTCGGCGAACTCGGCGTCGGTCAGGATCCCCTTGTCGCGCAGCTGACCCAACTTCTCCAGCTGGGCAATCATGTCGTCGGCGTCGTCCTGCGGCGGCGGAGGGGCCGGCGCGTACTGCGGCGGGGGCGCGTACTGCGGCTCCTGAGCGTACTGCTGCTGCTCCTGAGCGGCCCAGCGCCCCGCCTGGCGGCGGGATACCCGGTTCGATACCGCGGTGGCCGTGCCTGCGACCACCGCCGTGCGTGCCATGCCTCCGATCAGGCCCATGACTGGCCTCCTTCCCCGTCCGACACAGGCCGGGCGGTCTCGAGCGCTTCGAGGGCCGCGACGACGTCTGCGGCCGGGATCCTTCCACTGGCCACCACATCCGCGCCCTTCCGACGAAGCGCCGAGACGAACGGACCAGCCCAGGTGTTCTCGTAGACCAACAGGGCTACGGCATTTCCGGGACCGACCAGCGCCGCGCTCTGCGCCAGGTCGTCATCCTCCAGCAGTCCGGACTCGACGCCCTGGAACACGGTCAGGTCCAGCTCGCCGTCGCCGTCGACGTCGCTGAGCGCGATGGCCGTGAACCCCTGCTCGGTCACGATCGCGACGCGCATGTCGAGGACCCGGATGATCCCGCGGTCGACGAGATCGACCAGCGCACCGAGGGCTTCTCCGGTGAACTCCGCGTTGGGAAACTCAACGGCCAGATAGTCAATAGGCCCCACGTCCACGTCGGTGTGGGTCTTGTCCGGGTGGGTCTGCGTCATCTGGACCTCCTGAAAGGGCGTCGTGAAGCCGCCCGCGTGCGGGCTCCGCGTGTCGACCGACGCTCCCACCCGCGCTCGGCCGTGGCTTCCCCCTATTCGGGTGGGTCGGCCGACCGGCTCAGGAGATCGAGGAGGCGAGCTGCTCGAGCTCGGCCGCGGCACCTTCCACGACTGGATCCCCGTGGCCGACCAGGATCGTCTTCGGCGCAAGTCGGGCCAGCTTTCGTACAGACGCGGCAGCCGCAGTCTCGTCCTCGGTGAACTGAGGGTTGGAGCCGGCCAGCTGACCCTCGTTGGTCAGCGCATCGCCGGCGACCAGGACTCCGGTGTCCTGGTCGAAGATCGAGATGTGCCCGGCGGTGTGACCCGGAGTAGCGAGGATCTGCAGCCCGAACACGTCGTCTCCGTCGCCGAGAACGCTGAGCGGAGCGTCGACTTCGGAGAGGTCGGCCTCGCCGATGTAGCCGGTCGCGGAGCTCGCTTCGTCGAGGACGTCGCTGATGCTGCCGGCATGGTCGGGATGCTTGTGGGTCAGCACGACGTGACGCACGCCGCCCCACCCCGGTCCGGCCTGGTCGAGTACCTGCCCGATGGCGTCGGCGCTCCCGCCGACCCCCGTGTCCACCACGGCGGCTTCGTCGCCGCGCACGAGCACGTACGCCGACACGAAGCCTAGGTTGACCCGTGACCAGGCCATGCCGCCGGCGGCGTCGGTCGTGCCGGAGTCGCCCGGCGCTGAGTCCGGCGGCGAAGTCCCGTCTTCGGCGGCGTCGGAAGCGTCGGTGGACGTGCTACCGGGGTCACTGCAGGCGGCCGCGACACCCAGAACGGCGATGCCCACGGCCCCGCGGCCCGTCTGCACCAGCAACCACCGACGCCCGACCCTCCGGCCGGCCCAGATGCCCATGGAAAGACGATCCGCCGCGGAACCACGATTTTCAAGGCGGGCGGTGCCTGGCCGCCATGGACGATCCCGGGTACCCGGGTGGAGGATGACCCCGAGGGGTCGGGACACGCCGGAGGTCATCCGGCGCCTGGAGGTTGCCCCGATGTCACGCTCCCGAACCACGAACCGCTGGCACCGGCGTCCCGGACAGTTGCGGACGGCACTCCTGATGGTCGGGGTCCTCGTCGCCGGACTCGTCGTGGGCGTCGCTCCGGCGGAGGCAGCGACGACGATGCCGAGCTTCGCCCGCACCGACCATCCGTCGCTCGCCAACCACAACGTGGTCGGTGACTTCAACGACGACGGCCGGCTGGACCTGGCCGGTCTCGCGCTGCCGGGCGCGGGCGTCCTGCTCTCGACCGGCGACGGGACGTTCGGACCCAGGGCGACCTACCCGGTGGCCGAGTCGGCTCCGCAGGACCTGGCCACGGGTGACTTCGACGGCGACGGGCGCCTCGACCTGGCAGTCACCATCAACACCCCCAACCACAGCCTCTCGCTCCTGGGCGGCAATGGTGACGGGACCTTCAAGGCGCCGGTGAACTTCCCCAAC
>DASSJR010000393.1:0-6983 GCA_035691135.1 Nocardioides sp.
TGGTCGTCGTCGCCCTGGTCGTCCCCGCCGTGGTCGTCCGCGGCGTCGTCGCCGTGGTCGTCGCCGCCCTGGTCGTCGCCGCCCTGGTTGTCACCGGCGTCGTCGCCCTGGTTGTCACCGGCGTCGTCACCGGCGTCGTCACCGGCGTCGTCGCCGTGGTCGTTGTCACCGGCGTCGTCGCCCTGGTCGTCGTCGCCCTGGTCGTTGTCACCGGCGTCGTCGCCGTGGTCGCCCCCGTCGTCGTCGCCGGCCTCGTCGCTGTGGTCGCCCTGGTCGTCGCCGCCCTGGTCGCCCAGGGACTCCTCGTCGTCCGTCGAGCTGGTGTGTGACTGACCGAGAACCTGCACACCGCCCTGCGGGTGGCCGGAGTCATTCGGCTGGCCGAATGCGCCGCTATCGCCTGTGGTGTTCCCGTCCTGGGTCGTCCCGGCGTTGTAACAGGCGGTGCCGTCGGGCTCTGCGGCGACAGCCATGCCGGCCAACGAGCCCCAGAAGAGCGTGGTGGCGGCGGCCGTGGTGGCGAGCATTCGGCAACGGTCGGTTCGAGCGGTGTTCATGGATGTCCTTTTCTCCAGCCACGGTGGGCCGGTGCTGAGAATTCGGTTTCACCCATGAAGAGCCCGACCACCGGGGCCCATGACGAGCAGGTGTGGCCGCAATCGGCGCAGAAGGTCCCGGCATCCGCGTCATACGCCTGGGTGATGGCGTACGGGGGAGCTGGTGACGGCGCGGGCGAGTAACGTGGGTCAGGCTCTGTGGAGGGCGGACCTGGGAGGGCACACTCACAGTGAGCGTGGATGTCGACAGTCTGCTGCCGATCTTGCGGCGGGTGGTCGGGGCTCGGGTCTCAAACCATGCCGATGCGGAAGACCTCGTGCAGGAGGCCTTGGCGCGGGTCCTGCAGCACCAGGACCGCATCGAGGACGGAATGCTCGAGCCGTACGCCATCAGTACGGCGCGCAACCTGGTAGCAACGATGCGGCGCGACGACGCCCGCCAGCGGGGCAACCGCCACCGCCTGCACGAGCCCGGCGACACGGCCACTCCCGACGATCACCTGCTGGCAGGCGAGGACCAGGAGGCGATGACCCAGGCGCTCCAGGAGTTCACCGAGGACGAACGCACGTTGCTGGTCGCGCACGAGGCGGAGGGCCGCAGCCTTGCCTCCCTCGCCCGCGAGCGGGGCACCACCGCTGGAGCGCTGGCCGCCCGGATCCACCGGCTACGCGCGCGATTGCGAGCGGAATACCTGCTCGCGCTCGAGGACGAGCCGCCGACCGACCGCTGCCGCACCGTGCTCATCGCATTCTCGACCCGCGACCGGCGTCGACAACGCGAAGCGGATGCCGAAATGCACCTGCTCGAGTGCGACTTCTGCAGGCGGGTCAGCCCGCCGCTGCTGGAGCTCGACGAACAGCGAGCCGACGAGATCAGGATCGCGGTCAGCGCCGACCCCCACATCGTCACCGCCCGCCAGGCGGCCCGCAACGTCGCCGCCGAGGCCGGCTTCCCGACCACCGAGCTCACCGTGCTGGCGACGGCCGTTTCGGAGATCGCCCGCAACATCGTCCGATTCGCCGGCGTCGGGGAGATCATCGTGGAACAGGTCGAGGACAGCCATCGGCGCGGCGTACGCATCGTTGCCCGTGATGCTGGACCCGGCATCGTGGACCTGGAGCGGGCGACCCAGGACGGCTACAGCACCTGCGGCGGGCTCGGGCTTGGACTACCCGGCGCGAAGCGTCTGATGGACGAGCTCGAAGTCGTCACCAAGCCCGGCCGAGGGACGACGGTGACCATGACAAAGTGGCATACAGGAGGACGACGATGACCCAGTTCCAGGCAGAGACCACCTCCACGGAAGAGTCGCTCGAGGTGGGGTACGTCGACAACGAACGGCTGTTGCCCGAGCTCGTCGCCCACCTGCGGGAGCATCGCAGCCGGCTGCGCGACACGTGGGCACAGCGAGTCAGGGAGGCCAACCTCCTCGAGGCGATGACCGCCCAGGAGATGGCCGCGGAGACAACGCTGGTCTACGACAACTACGTCGAGGTCCTCGAGACCGGCAGCGTCGAGGCACTCCAGCACTACGCGCGCGACCTGTCCGAGCGGATCATCCCCCGCGGAGTCGAGACCCATGAGGTCGTGGGCATCGTGCTGTTGCTTCGCGACGTTCTCGCCCGTTCGCTGTTCGAGAAGTACCGCCACAACCCCGAGCTGCTCAACCGGATCCTCGACGCCTACGAGCCCGCCGCCAACCGAATCGCCAACACCGTCGCCGTCAGCTTCGTCGAGGAGCGGGAACGGATCATCCGGCAACAACAGGACGCCCTGCGTGAGCTGTCGACTCCGGTGCTGCCGGTCCGGGAGCGTCTCCTGATCCTGCCGATCATCGGCGTCCTGGACGGCGAGCGAGCACGCCAGCTGACCGAGCAGCTGCTGCTCGGCATCCGAGCCCACCGCGCAAAGGTCGTGGTCATCGACATCACCGGCGCTCCCGAGGTCGACGCAACCGTGGCCAACCACCTCGTTCAGACCGTCGACGCGTCACGACTGATGGGCGCAAACGTCATCATCACCGGACTGTCGCCGACGATCGCCCAGACGCTGGTCACGATCGGCGTCGACCTGAGCAAGATGTACACCATCGGAGACCTTCAGGGCGGCCTGGAGGAGGCCGAGAGACTCCTCGGCTACACCGTCACCAAGCAGGGAGGGGCCATCACCTAGTGGAACCAGGTCCAGCACCGGTCTCGATCCTGCGCCAGGGGTCCTACCTCGTCGCGTCCATTCACACGGCGCTCGACGACACCCAGATGGAGCGGTTCCGCCACGACCTGATCGAGGCAATCGGCCACCAGCGCGCCCGCGGCGTGATCATCGACGTCGCCGCCCTCGACGTGCTGGACTCCTTCGGCTCCCGCACCCTCCACGACATCGCCGAGATGGCGCGACTGCGTGGCGCGAGGACCGTGATCGTCGGCATCCAGCCCGACGTCGCGTTCGCGATGGTGCGCCTCGGCATGGGCACCGGCACCATTCCGACCGCGCTCGACCTCGAGGAGGGACTCGCCTTCCTCAATGGTGGGACGGGCCTGGTCCCGGGCAGCTTCGGTGGCTGAGCTCCCGGAGGTCGAGGCCCTGCGTCGCGACTACCGCATCGCGTTCCTGCGCTACCTGCCGAAGCGCGACGAGGCTGCGCTCGCGCTTGCCTACGACATCGGCCGCTCCTCCGTGGCCGAGGGCACCAGCGTTCTCATGCTCACGCAGGTGCACCACGAGATCCTGCGTGAGGTCGTCGCCGACTCTGGCCCAGACGAGGTGGATCATCTGATCGAGCGCGCGGCGGAGTTCCTCGCCGAGGTGCTCGCCAGCGTGGAGATGATCCAGCGCTCGCTTCGCGGCTAGCTCGGGGGACCCCGAACAGCGCCGGGGCTGGACGCCGTCGACCCCGGCACATGACGCGGGATTGGTGCCCACTTTTCCCGAGTTGTGCACTACGTCAGACGTCATGAAGGCGCCTGTTCGGGCTCTTCAGGGATGCCTGCCGGGAAAGCCTCTCGGCAGACCAGAGCCCCGCAGAGAAAGCCTCCCGATGTTCTGTCCGAAGCCGGTCGACCTCGACACCACCGCGGCGACCCCCGCGCGTGCCACCCATCCCATTTCCCCCGTCCCGGAGACGATCCTGCTGACCGTCAATCTTGCCGACGGCACCCCGCGCCCCGTCTTCTTGAGCGACCTGACAACGCACGTGTCCCGCGGCGTCCTGACCGCCACTGGAACGGTCGACATTCCCGGCCAGGGCCGCGACGCCTTCACAGCTGTAGTGCGGCCGGACAACACCTCCGACACCTCGGTGGCGCTCATGCTCGACCTCGGTTCGCTGCATCGGGGCCTGCTCCGCCTCGTGACCGACGTGTCATACCTGCTGGACACCAGGCCTGGCGCCGGCCGCGCCACCAACTACGTGGCCGGCCTGCTCACCCAAATCCTTCCGGGCGCCGGTCCATGAGCCGGGCCCGGAGCCAGACCCCCGTTTCCCCCGACGGGGGCCAGGATCCCGAGGGGCACCGGGATCCAGCGGTGCCGCGGCGGCCTGACAACACCGCCGCGGCACTGCGCCAACCGCGCCGAGACAGGGAGGTCGATGGCAGGGTGCGAGACACCTCGTCACTGGTCTCGATCCTGCGCCAGAGGCCGTATCTCGTCGCGTCCGTCCACGCGGCACTCGATGACACCGAGATGGAGCGGTTCCGTCACGACCTCGTCGATGCCATCGGCGACGAGGATGCCCGCGGCGTGATCATCGACGTCGCCGCCCTCGACGTGCTGGACTCCTTCGGTTCCCGCACCATCCGTGACATCGCCGAGATGACCCGACTGCGCGGTGCAACGACCGTCATCGTCGGCATCCAGCCCGACGTCGCGCTCGCGATGGTGAGCCTGGGCATGCGCGCCGGCGCCATCCGGACCGCCCTCGACCTCGAGGAGGGCATCGCCTTGCTCGACCAGGGCACGGATCACGTGGGCGCAGTCAGTGGCAGCCGCTCGCCGCTCAGATCCGCTCGATGATCGTGCCGGACGCCTGGGCGCCGCCAGCACACATCGAGATGAGGGCCGTGGAGCCGTCCCGGCGCTCGAGCTCATGCAGGGCGGTGGTCAGCAGCCGGGTCCCCGTGGAGCCGACCGGATGGCCGAGCGCTATCGCGCCGCCGTTGACGTTGATCTTCTCCTCGGGGACCTGGTGCACCGATGCCCACGACATCACGACGGCGGCGAACGCCTCGTTCACCTCGAACAGGTCGAAGTCGCTGATCTTCATCCCGGTGTCCGCCAGCAGCCGCTCGGTGGCCTGCACCGGCCCGTCGAGGTGGTAGTAGGGATCTGCACCCACCAGGCAGGACGACACGATGCGCGCGCGGGGCTTCAGCCCCAGCAAGGCCGCGAGGGAGGCGTCCATCAGCAGCAGCGCCGAGGACCCGTCGGAGATCTGCGACGACGTACCGGCGGTGTGGGTGCCGCCCTCGAGCACGGGCGAGAGGCCGGCCAGCTTCTCGAGAGTGGTGTCACGCAGCCCCTGGTCGGAGTCGACCGTGCGGGTCTCGCCGGTCGGGCTGCCCGACTCGTCGAGCACCGGCGCCTCGACCGCGAAGATCTCGCGGGTGAACCGACCCTCGTCCACGGCGACCCGGGCCTTCTGCTGGGAGGCGAGGCCGAAGGCGTCGACCGACTCCCGGCTGAAGCCGCGGTCCCGGGCGATCCGGTCCGCCCCCTCGAACTGGTTGGGCAGATCGATGTCCCAGGCCGGCGGACGGGGATCGCCGAAGCCGTCGGGCACGTTGCCGCCGAGCGGGATCCGCGACATCGACTCGACGCCGCAGGCGATGCCGGTACGGATCACGTCGGCCCGGATCATCGCGTTGACCAGGTGGGTGGCCTGCTGGCCCGAGGAGCACTGGGCGTCGATGACCGTGGAGGCCACTTCCTGGGGGAGTCCCGCGTGCATCCAGGCGCGACGGACCATGTTGTTGGACTGTTCGCCGGCCTGGGTGACGCAGCCGCCGATCACCTCGTCGACCACCGCCGGGTCGACCCCGGAGCGCTTGAGCACCTCGACCTGCGAGGCGCCGAGCAGGTCCGCGGCGTGTACGCCGGCCAGCCAGCCGCGGCGCTTGCCGAGCGGGGTGCGGACGGCGTCGACGATCACAGGTGTGCCCATGGTGTAAAACTAGAACACGTTCTCGTTCTGGACAAGACAACTGTCCGGCAACCGGCCAGTAGCACTTCCGAACAGACCGGGAGTATGTCAGGATCAGCAACTAGAACGTGTTCCAGATTTGAGAGGTTCAGTTGTGAGCGCTGCCGACGTCGTCCCTCCCGACTTCGACTTCACCGATCCCGCGACCTACGAGTCACGTGTGCCCCACGAGGAGTTCAAGGCGCTTCGCCAGAACGCGCCGGTCTCCTGGGTCGAGCAGCCACAGGGGTCGCGTGACGGCATGTCCGAGGAGTCCGGCACCGGCTACTACGCGGTGAGCAAGCACGCCGACGTGGCGGCCGTGTCGAAGAACAGCAAGGACTTCTCCAGCATGGAGAACGGCGCGATCATCCGCTTCCAGGAGGGCATGCAGCGCGAACAGGTCGAGCTTCAGCGGGTGATGCTGATCAACCAGGACCCGCCCGACCACACCAAGACGCGCCAGATCATCTCGCGTGGGTTCACGCCTCGAGCGATCGGCGCTCTCGACGAGATCATGAAACAGCGGGCCGAGAAGATCGCCAAGGAGGCGGTCGCTCGGGGCGAGGGCAACTTCGTCGACGACGTCGCCTGCGAACTGCCGCTCCAGGCCATCGCCGACTTCATCGGTGTACCGCAGGAGGACCGGCGCAAGCTGTTCGACTGGTCGAACCAGATGCTGGCCTACGACGACCCCGAGATCGACGTGGACCCCGACATCGCCGCGGCCGAGATCCTCGGGTACGCGATGGAGCTCGCGGCGGACCGCCAGGCCAACCCGCGCGACGACATCGTCACCAAGCTGGTCCACGCCGACGTCGACGGGCACAAGCTCAACGACGACGAGTTCGGCTACTTCGTGATCATGCTCACCGTCGCGGGCAACGAGACCACGCGCAACGCGATCACCCACGGGATGAACGCCTTCCTCGACAACCCCGACCAGTGGGACCTCTGGAAGCGCGAGCGGCCCGAGTCGATGGTGGACGAGGTGATCCGCTGGGCGACCCCGGTGAGCTCCTTCCAGCGCACCGCCCTCAACGACGTCGAGGTCGGGGGCGTCCAGGTCAGGAAGGGGCAGCGGGTCGGGCTCTTCTACGCCAGCGCCAACTTCGACGAGGACGTCTTCGACGACCCCTACACCTTCGACATCACCCGCAGTCCGAACCCCCACCTGGCCTTCGGCGGGCACGGCGCCCACTACTGCATCGGCGCCAACCTCGCCCGGCTCGAGGTGAAGCTGATG
>DASSJR010000394.1:0-3287 GCA_035691135.1 Nocardioides sp.
CCCAGCCATCGCCACGCTGGGCGGCGAGACCCAGTCCCGCAAGGAGCAGGTGGCGCTCGCCCTGTTCATCCTCGTGCCGTTCGCGGCCCTGGTCGCCGCGGTCCCCGTCGCCTGGGGCGGCTGGCTCGGCTGGACCGACATCGCGATCGCCGTACCCATGTACTTCCTCACCTGCGGCGGCGTCACCGTCGGCTTCCACCGCGGCTTCACCCACCGGTCCTTCAAGCCCAACCGGGCGACCAAGATCGCCCTCGCCGTCGCAGGCTCGATGGCGATCCAGGGGCCGGTCGTGCGCTGGGTGGCCGACCACCGCAAGCACCACAAGTTCTCGGACAAGGACGGCGACCCCCACTCCCCCTGGAAGTACGGCGACACGGTCGGCGCACTCTGGAAAGGGCTGTGGCACGCGCACATGGGGTGGCTCTTCGACGAGGAGCAGACCCCGCAGCACAAGTTCGCCCCCGACCTGATGAAGGACCGCGACATCGTCGTGGTCTCGAGGTTGTTCTGGCTGTGGACCCTCGTCTCGTTGCTCCTGCCGCCCTTGCTCGGCGGCCTGGTCACCATGTCCTGGCAGGGGGCGCTGACCGCGTTCTTCTGGGGCAGCCTGGTCCGGGTCAGCCTGCTGCACCACGTCACCTGGTCGATCAACTCGATCTGCCACACAGTCGGCGAGCGGCCGTTCCTCTCCCGCGACATGTCCGGCAACGTCTGGTGGCTGGCCGTCCTGTCGATGGGCGAGTCCTGGCACAACCTGCACCACGCAGAGCCCACCTCCGCCCGGCACGGCGTGCTGCGCGGGCAGGTCGATTCCTCCGCCCGCATCATCTGGCTCCTCGAGAAGGCCGGATGGGTGAGCGACGTGCGCTGGCCCGACCCCGAGCGTGTCGAGCGCAAGCGCGCAGCCTGACGTGACGAGTCCCTCTGGACCCGCCAAGGCACCCCGCACCCGGATGTCCGCGGCCGAGCGCCGCGAGCAGCTGATCGGGGTCGCCCTCGGCCTGTTCGCCGAGCGCGGCTTCGACGGCTCGGCGATCGAGGAGGTCGCGAACCGGGCCTCGGTGTCCAAGCCCGTGGTGTACGAGCACTTCGGCGGCAAGGAGGGGCTCTACGCCGTCGTGGTCGACCGGGAGGTCGACCTGCTGCTCTCGATGATGCGGGAGGCACTGACCGCCGGAACGTCGCGCGAGCTGCTCGAGCAGGCCGCGATCGCCCTGCTGGACTACATCGAGCAGCGCCCCGAGGGCTTCCGGATCCTGGTCCGGGAAAGCCCCCTCGGCACCACCGCCTCGTTCCAGTCGATCATCGGCGACGTGGCGACCCGGGTGGAGGGGATCCTCGTCGACGCGTTCACCCGTCGCGGTCTCGACCCCACGACCGCACCGATGTACGCCCAGATGCTCGTGGGCATGGTCGGCGCCACCGGCCAGTGGTGGCTCGGCACCCACAAGCCCGACCGCGACGAGGTCGCCGCCCATCTGGTCAACCTCGCCTGGAACGGCCTCAGCGGGCTGGAGCCGCAGCCGGAGCTGGTCACCCAGCGCTGATCACCTGGGGCTGAGCATTTCGACCCGGTTCCCGTGACCGTCGAACGTGTGGCAGCGCTGGTGTCCCGGGAAGCTGTCGCGCTGGCTCCAGTCGACCTCGAACCCGAGACCGGTCAGCCGTTCGCCGACGGCCTCGAGCTCGGCGACATCCGCCAGCAGCAGCGCCGGGTGCGCTTTGCGGGCCGGACGGAACGGGTCCTCGACGCCCACGTGTATCTCCGCGCCGTGACTGGAGCGGAACCCTTGGGTTGAGGAGCCGAGGGAGGAGGTGTCTCGAAACCATGCGCCGCCGCGGGCACGCAGGTCCGCGGGCTTCTCGAGCTCCGTCAGGCCGAGGCCATCCGCGTAGAACCGACGGGCGGCGTCCTCGCCGCCGGGCGGGCAGGCGACCTGGACGTGGTGGAGCCTCACGCCGCACGCCCGACCCGCGCCACCACGAAGACCCGGCGGAACGGCAGCAGGACCCCGTGGTCACGCTGCGGGTACGCCGCCCGCAGCCGAGACTTGAACTCCGCCTCGAACTCCTCGCGCAAACCCGGCGGGAGCGCCTCGAGAGTGGGTCGGGCGCCGGTGCCCGACACCCAGGTGAACACCGGGTCCACACCGGTCAGCACGTGCAGATAGGTGGTCTCCCAGGCATCGACCGCGCAGCCGGCCGCTGCCAGTGCTTCGAGGTAGGTCACTGGATCGTGGCTGTCGGGCACCGCCACCCCGGCCGTGTGCGCGGCGTACTTCGTCTCATCGGCGAGGTCGCGGCGGATCGTGTGGCTGGGCTCGTCGAAGTTGCCGGGCACCTGGAACGCCAGCCACCCGCCGGGCGCCACCCGCTCGACCAGGTGGGGCAGCAGCTCGAGGTGACCGGGCACCCACTGCAGCGTCGCGTTGGAGACCAGGACGTCGACCGGGTCACCGTTGGCGGACACCCAGTCGCGGAGGTCGGACACCTCGAAGCGGACACCGGGGACATCGGCCTGGGCCTTCGCGATCATCTCCGGGCTGGAGTCGAGGCCGGACACCACTGCCTCCGGCCACCGCTGCGCCAGCAGCGCGGTCAGGTTGCCCGGCCCACAGCCGAGGTCCACCACTGTGCGTGGTGAGTCGGCGTCGATGCGGGCGATCAGGTCGAGGAAGGGGCGGCCTCGCTCGTCGGCGTAGGCGAGGTAGCGGTCCGGGTCCCACGTGTGCGGCATGGCACGATCCTGCCTCGCCATTATCTTGATGTCAAGATTCTCGACATGGGTCTAGACTCACGGCATGCGGGATGAGGTCGACGAGCTGATCGAGGCGTGGGCGCGTGAGCGTTCCGACCTCGACCTGGCGCCGGTCGCGGTCTTCAGCCGGATCAGTCGGCTCGCCCGTCATCTCGACCTCGCCAGGCGCGCGGCGTTCACCGCCCACGAGGTCGAGTCCTGGGAGTTCGACGTCCTCGCCGCCCTGCGCCGCGCCGGTGCGCCGTACGAGCTCTCCCCCGGCCGACTGCTCCGCGAGACCCTGGTGACCAGCGGGACCATGACCAACCGGGTCGACCGGCTGGTGGCGCGGGGGTACGTCGAGCGCTACCCCGACCCAGACGACCGGCGCGGGGTCATCGTCCGGCTCACCGCCGAGGGGAAGGACGCGGTCGACGGCGCCTTCGAGGCCCTGCTCGCGGCCGAGACCGAGCTCCTCGCCGGGCTGCCCGTTCGCGACCGCAAGCGGCTCGCCGGGCTGCTGCGCACCCTGCTTGCGCCGTTCAGCTGA
>DASSJR010000395.1:0-2242 GCA_035691135.1 Nocardioides sp.
GTCGCCCCACATCTGCTTCTCCAGCTTGACCATGACGTTGCCGCCGTCGGAGAGCTTCTGCCAGTTGTCGCGGAGCATCTCGTCGTCGTCGCCGCTGAGGCTGATGGCGTGGTTGTTGCCGGGGGTGAACGTCTCACCCGGCGGGTTGTCGGCGCACATCAGGGTGAAGCCGGCGTCGGTCTCGAGCTGACCGTGCATGATCTTGTCGGAGTCTCCGCCCGCGTCGTTGCCGAAGTCGCCGAACGTGTTGACGTTGAGCTCCCCGCCGAACACGTCGCGGTAGAACTCCAGCGCCTCGCGGGCATTGCCGTCGAAGCTGACGTAGGGGTTGAGTTTCGAAGCCATCGTGTCCCTCCATCTCGATCAGGCTGGTGAACACTCCGCACGTTAGACCCCTCCGCCGACCGCCGGAACCGCGCCGGGATGAACATTCCGGCGCCCGGTCCACCCGTCCCGCGCGCGACGCTTGGCTACGGTTGGCCCATGATCGCCGCCTTCTCCATCTCCCCGACCGCTGCAGACGAGTCGGGGAGCGTGTCCGAGGCGGTCGCGGCCGCCGTGCGCGTCGTCAGGCAGTCCGGCCTCCCCAACGAGACCAATGCCATGTTCACCAACATCGAAGGTGACTGGGACGAGGTGATGGCCGTGGTGAAGCGCGCGGTCGAGATCGTCGCCGAGGTGTCTCCGCGGGTCGGGCTCGTGCTCAAGGCCGACATCCGGCCGGGGTACGAGGGCCAGCTCACGGCCAAGGTGGAGCGCGTCGAGCAGGCCCTCCAGCGGTGAGGTCCACGCACCGGCGGTTCCTCGTCCTGGGGGTCGTCCTCGCCGTGCTGATCGGCCTGGCGGTGGTGCTGTTGCTGCGGGACGACGACTCACCTTCAGCCGGGCTCGAGGACGTCGTGACCTACGACCGTCTTAGTCGCGCCCACGTCGCGGGCGAGGTGACGTACCCGCAGTCACCACCGGTGGGCGGCGACCACGACCCGATCTGGTTGAACTGCGGCGTCTACGACCGACCGGTGCGTGAGGAGAACGCGGTGCACTCGCTCGAGCACGGCGCGCTCTGGATCACCTACCGGCCCGGGCTCTCGGCCGACGAGATCGACCGCCTCGCCTCCAAGCTCCCCGAGAAGGGCATCCTGTCGCCGTTCGACGGCCAGGACGCACCCGTGGTCGTCACGGTCTGGGGGGCTCAGCTGGCGCTGGACGGGCCAGACGACCCGCGACTGGACCTCTTCATCCGTGAGTACGGCGACGGGAGGGACGCGCCCGAACCCACCGCCGCGTGCGTCGGAGGGGTCGTGAAGTTCGAGGACCCCCGCAGCGGCTGACTCACGTCGTCGGCACGCGCGCGGCCTGCAGCTGGGTCTCGGTGCCGGTGAAGCCCACGGAGCGGTAGATCCGGATCGCGAGGTAGTCGGGGTCGGCCACCACGACGAGGGTGCGGACGCCGAGCTCCTCGAGGCCGTAGCGCCCCGCGTGGTGGAACAGCGTCCCGCAGAGCCCGACACCCCGGTGCTCGGGATGGGTCATCACGCCCTGGTAGCGGGCGAGCCCGTCGGAGGCGACGAACAGCCCCAGCGATGCGGCGAGCCGGCCGTCGAGGAAGGCGCCGAACCACTGACCCAGGCCCCGATCGACCAGGCTCCGCTCTGCCGCGGCCCGGCGGGTGGCGAAGACCCGCCCCCCGTGCAGGTCCTCGTCGGTGAGGACCATCTCCACCTGCTGTGCCCAGTCGTCATCGGTCTCGAGGGGGCGGATGGTCGCCTCGGAGTTGGGATGGGCGGGTTCGTGCACGGCCTGCGCGGTCATCACCGTCGACGCCTCGACTCCCATCGCCGCCGCGCGGAAGGGGGCCAGGTCGTCGACCGACCCGTCGGTTCCGTCGACCCCGAAGGTCCGGTGCTCTGCCTCGGGGAACTCCCGTTCGAAGGTCTGCAGCCAGGCCGGTACGTCGTCAGGACCGGCGGGAGCGTCGAGGAGCAGGAAGTTCCCCCAGTAGAAGCCCGGGTTCCTGGGCGTGCGTACGACGAGGTGGTCGCCGCGGTCCTCGACCTCGGTGCCCGCCGCCTGGAGCAACGCGAGGTCGGTACGCCAGGCCAGGGACCGGAGCTCCATGAGGCGAAGGTACGCAAGCGGTGGCAGGATCGTCAGGTGGATTCCGAGACACGTAGCTATCGCACCGGAGACTCCGACACCGTCCGCGACATCACCGGCGACTGCGCCGAGTTCGCGTCCGGCC
>DASSJR010000396.1:0-2788 GCA_035691135.1 Nocardioides sp.
AGCGGGCCGACGACCGGCCTCGCCGAGATCCACCTGCCGGACCTGCAGCCGGGGTCGAGCATCATGCCCGGCAAGGTCAACCCGGTGCTCCCCGAGGCGACGCTGATGGTCTGTGCCCAGGTGGTCGGCAACGACGCCACCGTGACCTGGGCGGGCGCGAGCGGCAACTTCGAGCTCAACGTGATGCTCCCGGTGATCGCCCGCAACGTCCTTGAGTCGATCCGGCTGCTGTCCACCTCGAGCACCCTGCTCGCCGAACGGTGCGTCGACGGCATCACCGCCAACGCCGAGCGGATGCAGGCCTACGCCGCCTCGTCGCCGTCGGTGGTGACCCCGCTCAACCGCTACATCGGCTACGAGAACGCCGCCAAGGTTGCGAAGCGGGCGCTGGCCGACGGTGCCACCATCCGCGAGACGGTGATCGCGATGGGGTTCGTCGAGCGTGGCGAGCTCACCGAGGAACAGCTCGACGAGGCCCTCGACCTGGCCTCGATGACGCATCCCTGAGCGAGGTCAGAGCCCCGCCCGCAGCCGCTGCTGCTCGTCGATCTCCTGCCCGAGCTCCGCGCGCAGGTCGTCGTGCTGGGGACCGAGCTCGTGCTTGTCCCGATCGACGCGCCCGGTCCAGTGGTATAGCGCTGCCGGCCAGCCACTGATGTCGTCAGGCTCCCACCCGTATCGCGGCGTCACGTGCGCGTGGAGGAACGCGTCGGTGTTGCCCTGGATCTCCAGGTTGATCCGGCGGAACTGTGGGTCGCGTCGCGCACAGACGGCCGACACCGCCCGCCCGAGCAGCGCCATGTCCTCCAGGAACACCCGCTGCTGGTCGACGGGGAGGTCGGTCAGCTGGTCAACGCCGGGCGTGTCGCTGGTCAGCACGCAGTAACCCGGCAGGTGCTGCACGTCGCCGATCACGGCGAAGCCGGCGTCGAGGCGCCGCAACACGGTGGGGTTGGTGCCGGCCAGGGCGCTGCCGACGCGGTCGGCCCGAAAGTCGCTCACGGTCGGCGACCCTAGCGGGGGCCACGACGGCACCCCTCAAGCGGTGATCAGTACCAATTGTTGGCCTGCTTGAACTCCCAGGCGCTACAGGGCGAGCCGTAGGAGTCCTTGATGTACTCCAGGCCCCAGCGGATCTGCACCTCGGCGTCGGTGAAGTAACCGGGGGGCATGTCGTGAGTCTCGGTGAGAGCCTGCGGGATGCCGTACGCCGACGAGGTGGGATTGTCGGCGTCCACCCGCCAGTCGCTCTCGCTGACATAGAGGGCGTCGAGGCACTCGAACTGGTCGGTGGAGAAGCCGTACTCCGGGAGAAGCGCAAGGCCGATCTCGCGGGGGTCCGCGTTGCTGAGATCGTCCTCGGCCCGGCTCTTGTCCTGCTGGTGCGCCTTCTTCTTGGCCGGTTCGGCTCGCTTGCGGTCACCGGACCGCGAGAGCGGGGTCGAGGCGCGCAGGGCCTGGGGGGGCGTCGCGTCGGTCGTCGGCTCGACCTCCGGCTTGGGCTCGCTGAGGCGCTTGGACGCGGTGCTCAGCGTGGTCGGGCTGGTCGCCATGCCCGTGGACACGACACCGGCCGTCGCCGCAGCGGCGACCGAGGTCAGCATCACGGTGTTACGGATCACCCGCCGAGGCGCGCGCGTGGCGGCGATCTCAGAGCGGGACTTGCGGTGCTTCGCCCGGGGGGGCTTCGGGACGTGCTTGCCAGATGTCTGGGGCATACGAAGATCTCGGGGGGTAGACGACGCGGGGAGCAGGCCGGGGCTCAGTCAGAGCCAGCCGGCGAACCCACCCAGTTCACGTGCAGGAGATACCTTGCAATAGGTCACGCACCCACGCAAACCCTCGGCCGCTTTCTGGGCGCGAGCCTGGTCACACCCGTCACAGCGTGACGTTCTCCAGCATCTCGGTGACCAGCGCGGCAATGGGCGACCGTTCCGAGCGGGTGAGCGTGACATGGGCGAACAAGGGGTGCCCCTTGAGCTTCTCGACCACGGCCACGATCCCGTCGTGGCGACCCACGCGCAGGTTGTCGCGCTGGGCGACGTCGTGGGTCAGCACCACCTTGGAGTTGGCGCCGATCCGCGACAGCACGGTGAGCAGGACGTTGCGCTCGAGGGACTGTGCCTCGTCGACGATCACGAACGCGTCGTGAAGTGACCGGCCCCGGATGTGGGTGAGCGGGAGGACCTCGAGCATCCCCCGGTCGAGCACCTCGTCGATCACGTCCGGCGAGGTGAGGGCGCCGAGGGTGTCGAAGACCGCCTGGCCCCACGGGCTCATCTTCTCCGACTCCGAGCCGGGGAGGTAGCCGAGCTCCTGGCCACCCACCGCGAACAGCGGTCGGAAGACGACGACCTTCTTGTGCTGGCGGCGCTCCATCACGGCCTCGAGGCCGGCACAGAGGGCCATGGCCGACTTGCCGGTGCCGGCGCGCCCGCCGAGGGACACGATGCCGACCTCGGGGTCGAGCAGCATCTCCAGCGCCACCCGCTGCTCGGCCGACCGGCCGTGGATGCCGAAGGCGTCACGGTCGCCGCGGACGAGGTGCACGCGCTTGTCCGCCCCCACGCGGCCCAGCGCCGTACCCCTGTCCGACAGCAGCACGAGCCCGTTGTGGCACGGGAGGTCGCGGGCGTCGGCGAGGTCGATGACGCCGTCCTCGTAGAGCTCGTCGAGGTCGCTGGCGGGCACCTCGAGCTCGGCCATCCCGGTGTAGCCGGTGTCGGAGCTGCTGATGGCCTCGGCGCGGTACTCCTCGGCGTCGAGCCCCACGGCCGAGGCCTTGATC
>DASSJR010000397.1:0-14421 GCA_035691135.1 Nocardioides sp.
AAGCCGTGCTCCTGGGGCAGCGGCTCACCGTTCATCCCGATCGCGACCATCGCGTCCTTCTGCGCCATCGCCAGCTCGAGCGGAGTGCTGATGGTCATCCCGTCGACGTCCTGGGAGTAGATCTGGTCCGCGGTGCGGCCCACCTTCGCCTGGTCGAGCAGGTCGGAAAGAGGTACGCCGAGCCAGCGGGCTCCGCCGACGTAGGGGCCGCCGATGTCGTTGGACACGCAGGTGAGGGTGATGTCCCGCTCGATCATCGGCATCGCCAGGAGGTCGTCGTAGGTGAGCGTCACCTCGTGGTCGACGTCGCCGTCGATGGTCAGCGTCCAGTCGTCGAGGCTGATCACCGGGAGAGTGAGGCGGGTGTCGACGCGGTAGAAGTCGCGGGTGGCGGTCTGCAGGCGGCTGATCCCGGGGACCTTGCCGCGCAGGTCTGTCGGCAGCGCCGGAGCCGGGTCAGCCGCTTCGGGCAGGGTGACCCCGGCCGGAGTCGTGCGCCGGCCGGTGACCCACTGACCGGCCCCGGCGAACACGGCGGCTGCCGCCGTGAGGGTGCCGGCAGCGATCAGGACTCCGCGCCGGCTGGGTCCATCGCCCACCCCGTCGGCCGGCACGGATTCGGCCTCCCGGCTGGCGGAGCGGGTCAGCAACGCCAGCGCGGCCACTCCCACGACCCCCGCCGCGATCGCGGGGAGCACGTCGAGCGCCGTCGCCCCGGGGCGCAGCAACGCCATCACGGCGGCCGAGGCGACCAGGACCACGAGCACGCCTGCGCCGAGCACGAACCTGCGGCGCGCCAGCAGGCCGGCCAGGGCAGCGAGGACGAGCGCGCCCAGCATGACCGAGCCCACCAGGACCGCCTTGTCGTTGGCGCCGAAGGTCCGGATCGCCCACTCCTTCAGTGGTGTGGGCGTCAGGTCGATGACCGTCGAGCCGACGGTCAGGACCGGCGAGGCTGCCGGGTCGGTGAAGGCGGCGACGAGGTGGCCCGCAGCCATCCCCACCAGGGTCGCCAGGATCCCGAAGCCGGCCCAGGTCAGTCGTTTCGTCATGTCGGTGGTTCGGAGCGGTGCCGAACCCGGATCCCTGCTGCGGCAGGATGAGCGGCATGAGTGAGCTCGTGCACTATGACGTCGCCGACGCCCTCGCGACGATCACCCTCGACTCCCAGCACAACCGCAACGCACTTTCCCGACAGCTCGTGACCGAGCTGTTCGGCCACCTCGAGGCGGCCGAGGCCGACGACGCGGTCCGGGTGGTGCTGATCCGGGCCGAGGGCAAGGTGTTCTGCTCCGGGGCCGACCTGTCCGAGGCGACGAGCGAGGGCATGGAGGAAGGTGCCCGCAGGATCGTCGAGCTCCAGCGACTGATCGCCACCATGGACAAGCCGGTCGTGACGCGGCTGCACGGCGCGGTCCGGGCCGGCGGCATCGGGATCGTGGCCGCCTCCGACATCGCGATCGCCACCGACGACGCCACCTTCGCGCTCACCGAGGTGAAGCTCGGGCTGGCCGCCGCCATCATCTCCCTGACCGTCCACCACCGGATGAACCCGCGCGCCGCCGCCCTCACCACGCTCGGCGGCGAGGTGTTCGGCGGCGCCGAGGCGGCGTCGTACGGCCTGGTCACTGTGGCCGTGCCCGCCGACCGGCTCGATGCCGAGGTCGAGCGGGTCTGCACCTCGCTGGCGACAGGTGCCCCTCAGGGACTCCGGGAGTCCAAGCGGATCCTCAACCGCGACCTGGTCGCGAGGATCGACGCCGGGGGCGAGGAGATGGCCGCCCTGTCCGCACGGTTGTTCGCCTCCGACGAGGCCCGCGAGGCGATGACCGCCTTCCTCAACCGGAAGAAGGCCTAGCCGGGTCGTGTGCCTGTGACCGACCTCTGGGGCGTTCTCGGACACACGACCCGAACCGCCGGGGTAGGCTTGAGGACTTGCCAGAAATCCCCGGGGACAGAAAGAACGATCCTTGACCGAAGAGCTTGCCGAGCGCGAGATCGCCCGCGAGCAGGAGTTCGTGGACCGCGTCTACCTCCAGCTCGAGAAGTCGTCGCGTGCTGCCCAGGCGATCGCCCGCGAGGGGCATGGCCGGGGACGGCTCGGCCACGAGGGCGGACTCGTGGAGCGCGACGCCATGGTCTTCCAGGCCGCCCGCCGCATCGCCCAGCTCGACGCCGCCCACGAAGGGCTGGTGTTCGGGCGCCTCGACCTGCGTGAGGAGGTCGACGCCGAGCCCCGCTACATCGGCCGCATCGGGTTGCGCGACGACCAGCGCGACTCGATGCTGATCGACTGGCGCGCACCCGCCGCCGCGGTTTTCTACCAGGCCACCGCCGCCGAGCCGCACGAGGTCGTACGACGGCGCGTCCTCCGCTGCACCGGCCCCCGCGTGGTCGGGGTCGAGGACGAGCTGCTCGACGACTCCACTGACACCGACCTCCCCATCGTGGGCGAGGGCGCGCTGATGGCCCAGCTGTCCCGGGCCCGCGACCGGTCGATGCACTCGATCGTGGCCACCATCCAGGCCGAGCAGGACAAGGCGATCCGGGCACCCTCCCGCGGAGTGGTCTCGATCTCCGGCGGCCCCGGCACCGGCAAGACCGTGGTCGCCCTGCACCGCGCGGCGTACCTGCTCTACACCGACCGCCGCCGCTACGAGGGCGGTGGCGTGCTGATCGTCGGGCCCAGCGGGGTGTTCATGCGCTACATCGAGCGGGTGCTTCCGTCCCTGGGGGAGACCGCGGTCGCCCTGCGGTCGCTCGGCGAGGTGGTCGACGGAGTGCGGGCGGTGCGCCACGACGAACCGGCGATCGCCGACGTGAAGGGCTCGGCCCGAATGGCCGAGGTGATGCGGCGTACGGCGCGGCAGCAGGCTCCTGGCAGCCCCACCGAGTTCCGGATCTTCTGGCGCGACGACACGATCGTGCTCGACCGGGCGATCCTGGGCCGCCTGCGTCGCCAGCTGATGTCACACGGTCGCCGCAACCGCCAGCTGCCCCGGGTCGCCGCGACCCTGCTCGACGCGATGTGGCGGCAGGTGCGCGGGGAGCGCGGCCGGGAACGGGGCCGGGAGGCCTTCGACGACGAGATGCTCTCCCACCAGGGTTTCGTGGACTTCGCGATCGAGTGGTGGCCCCCGCTCGACGCCCCCACGGTGCTCGGCTGGCTGCGGGACCCCGACTTCCTGGCCCGGGTGGCCGAGGGTGTGCTCAGCGGCGAGGACCAGCGGTTGCTGGCCAAGTCGTGGGGATCCTCGGTAGCCGACGGTGCGCTTCCCGACTTCTCGGTGGAGGACGTGCCGCTGCTCGACGAGCTGCGCTACGCGCTCGGTGACGTCCCCGCCCGGCACGAGGACGACCACCAGCTCGACGACCACGTCGGTGCCGACCTGGCCGAGCTCACCACCGCCGCTGATCGCGAGTACGCGCCGACCGGCCGCGCTTGGGCGCCTCCGACGCACCGGATCGAGGACGACGGGTTCGCCCACGTCCTGGTCGACGAGGCCCAGGACCTCTCGCCGATGCAGTGGCGGATGGTCGGGCGTCGCGGCCGGGCCGCGTCGTGGACCATCGTCGGCGATCCGGCCCAGTCGTCGTGGCCGGTGCCCGAGGAGTCCGCGGCCTCTCGGGCCGAGGCGCTCGAGGGGAAGGTGCTCCACGAGTTCCACCTGTCCACCAACTACCGGAACTCCTCGGAGATCTACGCCCACGCCGCGGCCTACGCCGAACGGGTGGGGCTGGACGCCGACCTGCCCACCGCGGTCCGCTCCACCGGCGTGGCGCCGCGCGAGGTTTCCGGCGTGACCGACCTGGAGGCGGCGACCCGCGAGGCAGTCACCGAGATCGCCGCATCGGTGACGGGGACGGTCGCCGTCGTCGTACCTGTGGCCCGGCGTTCCGAGGTCAACGCGTGGCTGGCGTCGTGGCCGGAGCTCGCCGCCGATGCCCCCACTGCCCGTGCCGCCGTCGACTCGAGCACCGCGCCCTCCGGCGAGGACCGGGTCGTCGTGCTCACCGGCCTGGACACCAAGGGCCTGGAGTTCGACGGGATCGTCGTGGTCCGGCCACAGGAGATCGAGGGCGAGTCCGCCACCGGCCGGGCGACCCTCTACGTCGTTCTCACCCGAGCCACTCAGCTCCTGACGATCATCTCCTGACGGTCAGAAGGGCGGGGGACCGACCACGCGCATGGTGCCGGTCGCCTCCGCCGACTGCTGCACCTTGCCGAAGTCGACCGTGACGGGTTCACCACCCTCTATCGCCGGCTCGCTGGCGTGCCGGTAGAACGCCTCGCCGCCGCCCGGCGTGTGCAGGCACAGCATCCGGGCCCCACCGTCGGAGCTGACGAGGAACGCGTGCGGAACCCCGCGCGGCACGATCGCCACGCCGCCGGCTCGGAGCTCGTGTTGCTCTCCGTCGACATGCAGCTGGATCGTTCCGTCGAGGACGTAGAACGTCTCGTCGGACTCCGGATGGATGTGGAGTGGCGTGCGCTTGCCGGTCTCGACCGCGTCCTCGAACAGGAGGAACCCGTCTGCGGTCTCCGTGTCGTGGGCGAGCCATGTGTGCAGCCCGCCGCCGTAGAACGAGCGCCGCTCGTGCTCATGGGTGTTCCTGATGACGGTGTTGGACATGTCAGTCGCCTCCGGCTTCGTGGGACGAGAGTCCCATGATGAAACTACGGTACCGTGAACAGCGTGTCAACGCGCTACGAGGTGGGTGGTCGGTCCCGGCAGAAGCAGCGGACCCGCGCTGCGCTGATCGCGGCGACGCGCGACCTGATTGCGTCCGGCGGTGCGACGCCGACCGTGGCGGAGGCGGCCGAGGCCGCCGCGGTCTCGCGTACCACCGCCTACCGGTACTTTCCGACCCAGAAGGCGCTGCTGCTCGCCGCCCACCCTGAGGTGGTGGCGACCTCGATGCTGCCGGTCGGGGTGACGGACCAGCCGGAGGAACGCCTGACGGCCGCGGTTCGTGGCTTCCTCGCGATGGTGCGGGACACCGAGCCGCAGCAGCGGACCATGCTGAGACTCTCGCTCGAGTCCGACCCTGCGCCGCACGAGCTGCCACTGCGCCAGGGCCGGGCCATCGCCTGGTTCGCCGAGGCGCTCGAGCCGCTGGTCGACGAGCTCGGTGCCGACGGCGTGCGCCGTCTCGCCGTCGCGGTCCGAGCGGTCGCGGGGATCGAGGTCCTGGTCTGGTTGACCGATGTCGCGGGGATGAGCGGCGACGAGGCGGTGGAGCAGATGGTCTGGTCATCAGTGGCCCTGCTCCGACGCACCCTCGCCGACCGGGCACCCGTGAGTTGAGTGGGGGATTCCCGTCCGTCGAGTGGGGGACTCCCGTCCATCGAGTGGGGGATCGGTAACCCGCGAACGACGCTTTCCCCTTCTCGCGTGTCACGAATCCCCTTCTCAACACGAAGGCCCTGCGGAGGTGACTAGGGTTTCGGGCATGTCCGCCCACCCCAACGCCCGTGCTGCGATCGAGCAGATCCAGGGGCATGAGGCGTGGGCGATCATCCGGCGCTCCACCCGGGCCGGCGACCGCGACACGGTCGGGCTGGTGGGCGGCCGTCGTCGGGTGGTCGAGTCGATCCTCGACGTACCCCTCGAGCAGGGCACACCCGAGGACGGCCACATCGCCGACCGGCTGCTGGCGATCCCGTTCCGGCAGGTGGCCGAGCGTGGGTTCGAGGCGCACGACGACGGCACGCCGCTGGTGGTGGTCGAAGTCGAGAGTGAGCTGGAGTTCTCCGTCGCCGAGGTGCTCGACGCGATCGACGACACCGGGGTGGAGTTCGACGAGCGGGGCGGCTTCGAGACCGACGACGAGGAGTACGGCCGGCTCGTCGACGCGATCATCCGGGACGAGATCGGACAGGGGGAGGGCGCCAACCTCGTCATCGGCCGCCACTTCCGGGCGCAGGTGGCCGACTGGGGCCCGGCGACGGCGCTGACCGTGTTCCGGCGGCTGCTCGAGCGGGAGCGCGGCGCCTACTGGACCTACGTCTTCTTCACCGGCGACCGCTACCTGATCGGCGCCAGCCCCGAGCGGCACGTGACCATCCACGGCGGAGACGTCCGGATGAACCCGATCAGCGGCACCTTTCGCATCCCGCGCCAGGGCGACGTGACCCCCCGCCTCCTCGAGTTCCTCCAGGACGAGAAGGAGATCTACGAGCTCTTCATGGTGGTCGACGAAGAGCTCAAGATGATGTGCGACATCTGCCACGAGGGCGGCCAGGTGCTCGGACCGTTCCTCAAGCCGATGACCCACCTCGTGCACACGGAGTACCTCCTGGCCGGGCGCACCAACCGCGATCCGCGCGAGGTCCTGCGAGACACGATGTACGCCGCCACCGTGACCGGCAGCCCGGTGGAGAACGCGTGCCGGTTGATCAAGCAGTACGAGTCGGAGGGTCGCGGCTACTACGGCGCCGCTCTCGCGATCCTCGGTCGAGACGCCTCGGGCGGACCGGTCGTCGACAGCCCGATCGTGATCCGCACCGCCGACGTCGACCTGGGCGGCCGGCTCACCGTGACCGCCGGCGCCACTCTCGTGCGCGACTCCGACCCGGCGTACGAGGTCGCCGAGACACACGCGAAGGCCGGTGGAATCCTGAGCGCCTTCGGCCTGGTCCCGCCCGCGCCGCAGCCGGACGTCAACCTCACCGAGCTGGTGAGCGACGAGGACGTGCTGCTCGCCCTGAACGCCCGCAACCGCCGGCTCAGCCGGTTCTGGCTCACCGACCAGGCCGGCGCGCCACCCGACCCCTCGCTGAAGGGGAAGTCGGTGGTGATCCTCGACGGCGAGGACGACTTCGTGAACATGCTCCGCCACGTCCTCGGCGTCCTCGGCATGACCAGCACCGTCGTGCGCCACGACGACTACGCCGACGGTGATCTCGACGACCACGACCTGGTCATCGTGGGCCCCGGCCCCGGCGACCCCCGCGACGGCGACGACCCCAAGATGGCGACCATGCGGGCCGCGGTCGACGGACTGCTGGCGCAGCGCCGGCCGTTCCTGGCCGTCTGCCTCGGTCACCAGGCACTGTGCCACCGCCTCGGGATCCCGCTCTCGTTCAAGGACATCGTCTTCCAGGGCACCCAGTCGCCGGTGTCGATCGCCGGCCGCTCCGAACGCGTCGGCTTCTACAACACCTTCGTCGGCCGGGTCGGCGACGGCGATTCGCTCCCCGACGGGGTCACCGTCGACGCCGACCCGCTCACCGGCGACGTCCACGTCGTACGCGGACCGCACTACCGCGGCATCCAGTTCCACGCCGAGTCGATCCTCACCGAGCACGGCTACGACCTGATCCACGATCTCGTCCGCGAGCTCCTCTGCCCTCCGGAGTAGGTTGACCCGGTGCCCGCGCCGGACGTGGTCGTCGTCGACCACCACGACTCCTACACGTGGAACCTCGTCCACCTGATCGCCTCCGTCACCGGCGCCCTGCCCCCGGTGGTCCAGCACGACGAGGTCGCGGCCGCCGACCTGCTCTCCCACGACTACGTCGTCCTCTCACCCGGACCCGGAAGCCCCGACCGTCGGGAGGACTTCTCGGTCGGCCGCGAGGTGCTGCTCGCCGGCACCGTGCCGGTACTCGGCGTCTGCCTCGGAATGCAGGGTCTGGTGACGGCGTACGGCGGCAGCGTGGTCGCGGACGTGCACCCGCCCGCGCACGGGGAGGTCGCCTCTATCGACCACGACGGCCGGGGCGTGTTCACGGGCCTGCCGCAGGACTTCGCGGCGGTGCGCTACCACTCGCTCGCGGTTCTGGACCTGCCCGACTGCCTCATCGCGACGGCGTTCTGTGCGGGGGCCCGGGTCGAGGACCCCCCGGTCCTGATGGGGGTGCGCCACGCCTCGCTGCCCCTGGAGGGCGTGCAGTTCCATCCCGAGTCGATCCTCTCTGAGCACGGCGCTGCGATGATCGCCAGCTTCCTGGATCCCGGATGACGGATCCGGTCCCGTTCTTCCGAGCCGTCGCGGCGACCCACCCTCGCTGCTTCTGGCTCGACGGTGGCGGCGCCCGCGAATGGTCGGGGCGCCGCTCGATCATCGGCTGGCTGGACGAGGACGACGTGTCGCTCACGTACGACGCGACCCGCGGCGAGGTTCGTCGCCATGCGTCGGGCGGTTCGGAGGCGGTCGGGGGCGACGTGTTCGCGGCCCTGGAGGCCGAGCTCGGCGCCGGGCGGCCGACCGATCAGTGGTTCGGCTACTTCGGCTACGCCTCCCGGCCCGACCTCCCCGCCGCCACCGGCAGCGGGGTCCCCGACGCGGTGTGGATGCGGGCGCGGCACGTGCGGATGTTCGATCACGACCTGACGCCGGTGAGTGCCCAGATGGCGGCACAGGCGACCACTTCAGCACACGACCCGGCCTACGAGCGGGCGTTCAAGACGGTCCAGCAGCACCTGCACGCCGGCAACTCCTACGAGGTCAACCTCACCTACCGGGAGCAGCAGAGGAGCGATGTCGACCCGGCGACGGCGTACCTGCGACTGCGCGAGCTCAACCCCGCGCCGTACGCCGGCTTCCTGCAGCACGACCTTCCCGACGCACGGGCCTGGCTGCTGAGCTCCAGCCCCGAGCGCTACGCGCTCATCGACGTCGACCGGATGATCGAGACCAAGCCGATCAAGGGCACCACCCCCCGCGGCTCCACGCCGGAGGAGGACGCTGTGCTGCACCACCGGCTGGCGGCCGAGCCCAGGTTCCGGGCCGAGAACCTGATGATCACCGACCTGCTCCGCAACGACCTGTCGATGGTGTGCCAGCCCGGCAGCGTCGAGGTGCCCCGCCTGATGGTGGTGGAGTCCTACGAGACCGTGCACCAGCTGGTGTCCACGATCCGCGGCCGGCTCCGCGACGACGTGACGACGGTCGGCGCGCTGCGGACCCTGTTCCCCGCGGGCTCGATGACGGGCGCCCCGAAGCTGCGCACCATGCAGATCATCGAGCAGGTCGAGACCAGCCCGCGCGGACCCTACGCCGGTGCGTTCGGCTGGCTCTCGGCGGACGGCCGCGCCGACCTCGGGGTGGTGATCCGGGCTCTGGTGACCGGCGGCGACGGGCGCTACCTGCTCGGCACCGGCGGCGGGATCACCGTCCACTCCGACGTCGCGGAGGAGTACGCCGAGTCGCGCTGGAAGGCGGACCGGTTGCGCGACGTCTTCGCCGGCTGAGAAACCCTAGCGGGCGCGCTGGGCGATCCTGTCCGTCTCGACCGAGGTCCGCTCCGGCGGCGCCGGGGAGCCTGGCAGCAGGACGGTGAACCGGGAACCACCCGACGGGCACTGGCCGGCGGTGACCGTGCCGGAGTGGCGCTCGACGACCTGGCGCACGATCGATAGCCCGAGGCCCGAGCCGGGCATCGAGCGCGACTCCTCGGCGCGGTAGAACCGGTCGAACACATGAGGCAGGTCGGCCTCCGAGATGCCCTCGCCCTGGTCGTCGACGGTGAGCTGGCCGTCGTGGATGCGGATGGTGACGACGCCCTCCGGCGGGCTCCACTTCGCCGCGTTGTCGAGCAGGTTCGTCACGGCGCGCTCGAGGGCGGAGCTCTCCCCGACGACCCACCAGGGATCGGCCTTCACGTCGAACGCGATGCCGGGGGCGCGCAGGCGGACCCGGGCGACCGCCCGGTCGACCACCTCGGCCAGGTCCACCGGCTCGACGACGTGGGCCATCGGCTCCTCGCGGGCCAGCTCGACGAGGTCCCCGATCAGCGTGGTCAGCTCTTCGATCTGGGCCCGGACGTCGCTGATCAGCTCGGCCCTGGCCTTCGCCGGGAGGTCGGGTGATCCGTCGGCCTGGGCGAGCAGGTCGAGGTTGGTACGCAGCGAGGTGAGTGGAGTGCGCAGCTCGTGACCGGCGTCGGCGACCAGCCGCCGCTGACGATCGCGGGAGGCGGCCAGTGCCGCGAGCATCTGGTTGAACGCCGTCGTGAGTCGGGCGATCTCGTCGTCCCCCTCGACCGGGAGCGGGTGGAGGTCCTCCGTACGAGCATTCTCCTCGACGGCCGCGGTGAGCCGGCGTACCGGCCGCAGGCCGTTGCGAGCCACCGTCCATCCGGCGACACCTGCCGCGATCACCCCGGCCAGCCCGAAGAGCAGCATGACGACGCCGAGCTGTTCCAGCACCTGCTCCTGCGCCTCGAGCGACTGGGCGATCACCAGCGCCTGCCCGGCCTGGGTGGTGGGCACCGTGACCACGCGGTAACGCGTGCCGTCGACGGCGATGGTACGGATGGTCCACTCCTGCTCGCCCGCGGCGACGGCAGCCTCCGGATCGCCCAGCGGCGGGAATGGACGGTCCCGGTCGGGGGTGAGGATCGACCGGCTGGAGGTGATGAACGCGATCCGGACGTCCGCCGCTCCGAGCGCCCACGACGGCAGCTCGTAGTCGCTCGGGAGCTGCTGCAGGGCCGGGGAGTCCGCGGCGCGGTGGGCACGGTCCAGCAGCGACTGGTCAAGCGTCGACTGCAGCTGCATCCGGACGGTGAAGTAGGCCCCGACGGAAAGGAAGGCCACCGCCAGTCCGACCGCGATCGTGGTGAGCAGGATGACCCGGCTGGCCAGTGACCGGCGGTAGTGGAACCGCTCGATGATGGGGGTCTTCATGTCTCCTGCTTGAGCACGTAGCCGACGCCCCGCACCGTGTGGATCAGCCGCGGCTCGCCCCCGGACTCGGTCTTGCGCCGGACGTAGCCGACATAGACCTCCAGCGAGTTGGCCGTGGTCGGGAAGTCGTATCCCCACACCTCTTCGAGGATGAACGACCGCTCGAGCACCCGCCGCGGCCGGCGGAGGAACATCTCCAGGAGCGCGAACTCGGTGCGGGTCAGCTCCACCAGCCGGTCGCCGCGGCGGACCTCGCGGGTGGCCATGTCCATCGTCAGGTCGGCGAAGGTGAGGGTCTCGTCGGGCGCGTCCTCGTGGGGTACGACGCGTCGCAGCAGCGCGCGCAGCCGCGCCAGCAGCTCCTGGAGCGCAAACGGCTTCGTCAGGTAGTCGTCTGCTCCGGCGTCCAGCCCCTCGACCCGGTCCCCTACCGCGTCGCGCGCGGTGAGCACCAGGATCGGCACGTCGTTGCCGGCTTTCCGCAGCGCCCGGGTGGCCTCGAGCCCGTCGAGCCGGGGCATCATCACGTCCATCACCACGACGTCGGGAGCGCTGCCGGAGATCGACGCCAGCGCCTCTGCGCCGTCGGAGGCCAGGGCGACGGCGTACCCGTTGAACTCCAGGGACCGGCGGAGTGACTCGCGGACGGCACGGTCATCGTCGACGACGAGGACGCGCGAAGGCGCCTGAGCTGGTGCGGACACATTTTCTACTGTGCCAGCCGAGCCTGAGCCGCCGCTGAGAACGCGGGTCGATGTTCCCTAGGAGTAGCGCGTCGCGATCGCTGCCGCACGGGCGGCGTATCCGCCCCCGAACATGCAGGCGTGCACCAGTAGCGGGAAGAGCTGGTGCAGCGGCAGCCGCTCCTCCCAGCCATCGGCGAGGGGCGATACCTCGGTGTAGGCGTCCATCACCCGCGGCAGGTGGGGCAGGCCGAACAGCGACAGCATGGCGAGGTCGGCCTCGCGGTGGCCGCCGTAGGCGGCTGGGTCGATCACCCGGACGACCCCGTCGAGACCCCAGAGCACGTTGCCGTTCCAGAGGTCGCCGTGCAGGCGCGAGGGCGGTTCCTCGAGCAGCAGCTCGGGCAGCCGTCCGATCACGCCTTCCACGGCAGTGGTGTCGTCCTCGGTGGCGTTGCCGCGGTCGCGGGCGAGCTTGAGGTAGGGCAACACCCGCCGCGTCGCGTAGAACTCCGCCCAGGTCGGTGCGGTCCTGTTGGGCAGCGGGAGCTTGCCGATGAAGCCGTCTCGCTCCAGTCCGTACGACGGCGCGCCCGCCGCATGGGTCCGGGCCAGGGCCTGGCCGAAGGCGACCGCCGCGTCGACGGTGCTCTTGCCGGGCTCGATCCAGCGCAGGATCAGGCACTCCTCGTCGGAGCCGAGCACGTCGGGGCAGGCCACGCCGGCGGCCTCGGCCAGCCAGCTGAGACCGCTCGCCTCGGCCTCGAAGAAGCCGGAGGGCGCCTGGGGGTAGGTCTTCACGAGCGCGGTCGTGCCGTCGCTGAGACGCAGCCGGGTCGCGGTCGAGATGTCGCCGCCCGCCACCGGGGCGGTGGCCACCACCGATGCGCCGAGCAGCGCCTCGGCCCGTTGGGCGATCACCGGTAGCCGGGTCATGATGTTTTCGGAAGCTCCCGCTGCAATGCAGCGACGATCGCAGTGCCGGTGCGCTCGACCATGCGCAGGACCTCCTCGTAACCGCCGAGGCCACCGTAGTACGGGTCGGGCACGTCCGCGCCGGTGTCCACCGGATCGAAGTCCCGGAACATGGCGACCCGGTCCGTCCGGCCGCCGATGTCGGCGAGGTTCTTCTGGTCCATCGCGAGCACCAGGTCGTAGTCGTCGAGCCAAGAGTCGTCGAACTTCGCGGCGCGGTGGGCGCTGCCGTCGTACCCGGCTGCTGTCAGTGTCGCGGCCGCCCGCTCGTCGATGGCCTCCCCGAGGTGCCAGGTGCCCGTGCCGCAGCTGGCGACCTCCACCTTGTCGGTCAGGCCGGCGTTCTCCAGAAGCGCCGCAAGAACAACCTGGGCCGTGGGCGAGCGACAGATGTTGCCGAGGCAGACCACGCCGATGCGGTAGTGGCCCGGGCTTCGGGGCTCGGGCAACGGGGTGGCGGGACCGGTCACCGGCGCTCGTCTCCGATCACGGCGTCCAGCACCCAGGTGGCGAGGGTGATGACGATCGAACCGCCCACCGCCGTCCAGAAGCCGTCGACGTGGAAGCCGATGTTGAAGATGCCGGCCAGCCAGGCGGTGAACATCAGCATCAACGCGTTGATCACCAGCAGGAAGAGTCCCAGGGTGAGGATGATCAGCGGGATCGACAGGATCTGCAGGATCGGCTTCACGAACGAGGTCACCGCGCCGAGGATCAGCGAGACCAGCAGCAGCGGCAGCAGCTTGTGGGTGATCTCGGCCGACCCCTGGTCGGGGCCGCCGAAGCTGATCCCGTCGAACAGGGCAGCCGCGATGGCCAGGGCGACGGCGTTGGTCAGTAGCCACGTCAGGAACCTCACGGGAGGATCGTAGGGCGTGGCTCCTACCTCATGGCCCGCTGCGCGCAGCCCACCATGCACGCTGGCTTCGTTGTCGTCAGTCGCCGGGCCTCCGGCCCGTCTCCCTCCTCCGCCAAGCCACCACCCCACGCAATCGCTCGCTGCGCTCGCGGTTCCGCGGGGACCCCGCCTTGCCATCGCACGCGTTGGACGACGCTCGCGACGGCCGAGGGGAGACACGCCCTAGGGATCCTCCAGGTGCAGCCGGTCGATGATCGCGACCTCGGCTCCCGCGAGGTGGCTCTCCAGTCCCGTGACGGCTTCCTCGACCCGGCCCTCCTCGAGCAGCTCCAGCAGGCTTGCGTGGGACCCCACCTGGGCTTGCGCGTTCTGGCGATCCCGGTCGACCTGGGCCAGCGCCAGCCGCAGCTCACCGACGAGTGCCTCGGCCATCGCGACCAGCCGGGGAGACCCGGTCAGCCCCACCAGCGAGAGGTGGATACCGAGGTGGCGCTCGTTGAGCAGCTGGTACGACGCGCCGTCCGCCGCCGCTTCCTCATAGGCCCGCAGGGCCTCGCGCACCGCTTTGCGGTCGGTCTCCTCGGCCCGCGGCCAGTGGCGGATGCCGGCGATCTCCAGGACGCCTCGGGCCTGGCACACGTCGCGGACCGAGCCCGGGTCGGGGCTGGTCACCGACACGCCGCGGTTGGGCTCCCGGGTGGCGAGGCCCTCGAGGACCAGCACACCCAGGGCCTCGCGGACGGTGGGCCGCGAGACTCCGAGGGAGGCCGCGAGCGCGACCTCACGCAGCGGCGTGCCGGCCTCCAGCTCACCCTCGAAGACCGCTCGCCGCAGCTCCTCGACGACCCGGTCGACGGTGGAGGAGTGCTCGAGGTGGAGCGAGCCGAATGGCTCGGTCATGCCCGCCTCCCGTGATCATCCGGCCCCTGAGGACCGGCTGGGTGTGACCCATCAGATGCCGCCCATTGTGCCGCGCACCTTGCATCCCGTACCCACCCTCCCGCACACTGATCCTTGTCAGATTGTCTGACAATCAAACAATCAATCATTCGCAGACCGAGGGAGGCGACAAGCTATGGGCAACGAGCTCGCGTGGGGCAGGCAGTACGTGATGGTCCGACCCGACCACTTCCGGGTGGACTACCAGATCAATCCGTTCATGGATCTCGCCGACCAGCCCGATCCCGTCCGGGCCCGCCAGCAGTGGGACACCCTCGTCGACACGATCCGGTCGCTCGGCGGCGAGGTGGACGTGATCGGCCAGCGC
>DASSJR010000398.1:0-2797 GCA_035691135.1 Nocardioides sp.
CAAGATCGCGCTCGAGAACGCCCGGACCATCTGCCGGGCCGCCCGCAACGCGGGCACCACGGTCACCCTCGACATGGAGGACCACACGACGACCGACTCGACGCTGGCGATCCTCCGCGAGCTCCGCAAGGACTTCCCGGAGACCGGTGCCGTGCTCCAGGCCTATCTGCACCGCACCGAGTCCGACTGCCGGGCGCTGGCCTACGAGGGGTCGCGGGTCCGGCTCTGCAAGGGCGCCTACCACGAGCCGGAGTCGGTGGCCTTCCAGGACCGGCTCGACGTCGACAAGTCGTTCGTGCGCTGTCTCAAGGTGCTGCTCGGTGGGCAGGGCTACCCGATGATCGCCACCCACGACCCGCGGATGGTGGCCATCGCCTCGAGCCTCGCCAGCAGGTACGGCCGCGCCAAGGGGTCCTACGAGTTCCAGATGCTCTACGGCATCCGGCCCGAGGAGCAGAAGCGTCTCGCGGCGGCGGGCGAGATGGTGCGGGTCTACGTGCCCTACGGGCAGGAGTGGTACGGCTATCTCATGAGACGTCTGGCAGAGCGGCCGCAGAACCTGTCATTCTTCGCGAAGTCGCTGATCTCGAAGAGCTGAGCACGCAGCAGCCCGCGACACGTGAAGGGAGCCGGCCCATGAGCCAGACCGCCATCCTGGGCGCCGGGGTGATGGGGGAGACCCTGCTCTCCGGCCTGGTCCGTGCGGGTCGTCGCGTGGACAACCTGCTGATCGGCGAGAAGCGGCCCGAGCGGGCGCGCGAGCTGGAGGAGCGGTACGGCGTGGCCGTCTGCTCCAACGTCGAGGCCACCCGCAAGGCTGAGACGATCGCGGTGGTCGTGAAGCCCCAGGACATGGACGACCTGCTGGCCGAGATCGCGGGCGAGCTCAAGCCCGGTCAGCTGCTGGTCTCCCTGGCCGCCGGTATCACCACGGCCTTCATCGAGGCCCGGGTGCCCGACGGCGTGGCCGTGGTCCGGGTCATGCCCAACACGCCAGCCCTGGTCGACGAGGGCATGGCCGCCATCTCGCCCGGGTCGCACTGCGATGACAAGCACCTCGCCGAGGCCGAGTCCCTGATGGCGTCCACCGGCAAGGTGATGCGGATCCCCGAACGCCAGATGGACGCGGTCACCGCGATCTCCGGCTCCGGCCCGGCCTACATCTTCTTCGTGGTCGAGTCGATGATCGAGGCCGGCGTACACCTCGGTCTCCCGCGGGCGACCGCCACCGAGCTCGTCGTCCAGACCGTCGTCGGGTCGGCCCACATGCTGCGCGAGACCGGGACCCACCCGGCGGTGCTCCGCGAGCAGGTCACCTCGCCGGGGGGCACCACCGCCGCGGCGCTGCGCGAGCTCGAGATCCACAAGGTGCGGGCCGCCTTCCTCGCCGCCATGGAGGCCGCACGAGACCGGTCCCGGTCGCTGGCCGCCGGCTCCTGAGGTCGCGGGCGTCCCGGAGCCTCACCCCAGACCGATCGCCGTCCTGGCGGCAGCCAGCACCGGTGCGGTCACCTCACGGCAACGGGCAGATCCCGAGTCGTAGACCGAGGTGACGTGGCCGGGGTCGGCGGCAAGCTCGGCGTACCGCCGCTGGATCGGGGCCAATACGTCGACCACCGCGTCGGTGACCGCCTGCTTCAGGGCGTCGTAGGTCGTGATCCCCTCGGACGAGCCCCCGCACGCGACGAGGATCTCGAGCAGGTTGGTGACGCCGGGCTTGGCCGCCCGGTCGGAGCGTACGGCGCCCGGGCCGGTGTCGGAGTCCGTCACTGCCCGCGCGACCTTGCGACGGACCTGGTCGGGAGGGTCGAGCAGCCGGATCGCACCCGCAGTGCCACCGCCCGACTTGCTCATCTTCGACGTCGGGTCGGCGAGGTCCATCACGCGCGCACCGGCAGATGGGGTCACGATCTCGGGGACGGTGAACACCGGGCCGTAGGTGGTGTTGAACCGGGAGGCCAGATCGCGGGTGAGCTCGAGATGCTGGCGCTGATCATCGCCGACGGGCACCGCTGTCGGTCGGTAGAGCAGGATGTCGGCCGCCATGAGGGCGGGGTAGGTGAACAGTGAGACGCGGGTGGAGTCCACCCCGCGACCCTTCTCCTTGAACTGGATCATCCGGTTCAGCTCGCCGGTGGTGGCCACGCACTCCAGCAGGTAGGCGAGCTCGGTGTGCGCCGGCACGCGGCTCTGCACGAAGAGCGTCGACCGGTCCAGCCCGACGGCCAGCAGCAGCGTCGCCATCTCGGTCGTGTGGACCCGTACGGACGCGGGGTCGTGCCGCACCGTCAGAGCATGCAGGTCGGCGATGCCGTAGAAGCAGTCAGACTCATCCTGGCCGGCGGTCATGGGGCGCAGGGCGCCGAGCAGGTGACCGAGGCCGAGATGGCCAGTGGGCTTGAGGAGGGAGAGCCTGCGGGTGTCCATGTGGTGCTCCTTGGGGGAGGGCCCACGGGAGGACCACGCAGGATGCGCACAACGGCCGCCCGTGGGCGGCCGTGGTCGAAAGAGGGTGTGCTCGAACGAGGGGTCCGCCGGTCAGGCGGGCCACCACTGGGTCAGGTCGTACGTCGGCACGTACGGATTCTCCCACGAACCGCCACCAGTCAGCCCGCCGTTTACGAGCGAGTAGCGTCAGGCCCATGCCCGACTGTGCCGGCCCGGCCACGGTGGTGTTCGACTCCACCCTGACCGACTACAGCTTCGGGCCCAGCCACCCCATGTCCCCGGTCCGGGTCGACCTGACGATGCGGCTGGCGCTCGAGCTGGGCGTGATCGGCGACCGGCTGGCCCAGGT
>DASSJR010000399.1:0-4308 GCA_035691135.1 Nocardioides sp.
CGGGTCGATCCGTATCCACCGCGACGACGTGCAGAAGCGGGTCTTCGAGGTGATGGGCCTCGGCGCCGACGAGGCGCAGGAGAAGTTCGGCTTCCTCCTCGACGCGTTCAAGTACGGCGCCCCGCCGCACGGCGGCATCGCGTTCGGCTGGGACCGGATCGTGGCCCTGCTCGCGGGCACGGAGTCCATCCGGGACGTCATCGCCTTCCCCAAGTCGGGGGGCGGGTTCGACCCGCTCACCTCAGCCCCTGCGCCGATCACTGCGGAGCAGCGCAAGGAGGCCGGCGTCGACGCGAAACCGGTGAACGGGAAAAGCCCGCTCTGAGACCAGATCGTTACGCTCAGGTGATCGTCCGTGAGGTCCGTGTCACATAGAGTCACCTCTCGGCGCACAACGCAGGCCGCGGGCACGACCCGGCCGTGGAGGAGATGGGGTGAGGCATGTCGGCTTACGCCGGGCCCGATACCGTGGGGCAGACGAGCGAGGGGCCGCCATCTTCCGATCAGGAGTCATCCCGCGCCAAGGAGATCGCCGGCAAGTCGCCGATGCGGATCGCGTTCGGTCGACTGGCTCGCGACAAGATCGCCGTTGTCTGTGCGTTCGTGGTCCTGCTGTTTGTCCTGATCGCCATCTTCGCCGGCGCGATCTGCAACATCTTCAACGTCAGCACCGAGACCGTGCTGGCCAGCCAGTACCTAGACGTGCTCGGCGGCGGCCTTCCCAAGCCCGAGTACGGCCCGCCCAACGGCGGATTCACCATCGAGCACCCGTTCGGGCTGGCGCCCCGCACCGCCAACGACAACCTCGCCTGGTGGGTCTTCGGCTGCCGCACCTCCTTGTCGATCGCCTTGCTGGCCACGGTCATCGCCTCGATCACGGGCGTGGTGCTCGGCCTGACCGCCGGCTTCCTCGGTGGGATTGTCGACCGGGTCATCTCCTTCATCACCGACCTGTTCCTCACCATTCCCTTCCTGCTGGCGGCCCTGACCATCGCCCCCATCGTCAGTGAGCGGTTCCGGGAGAGCCCGAACTACCCGCAGATCCAGTTCTACAACCTGATCATGGTGCTGGCAGTCTTCGGCTGGATGCCGATCGCGCGGCTGATCCGCGGGGAGGTTCTCTCGCTGCGCGAGCGCGAGTTCATCATGTCCGCCCGCGTGCTGGGCATGCCCACGGGACGGATCCTGCTCAGGGAGCTGCTGCCCAACCTCGCGGCCCCGATCGTGGTGACGATCTCGCTCATGCTGCCCGCATTCGTGAGCGCCGAGGCGACGCTGGCGTTCCTCGGCATCGGCGTGACCGAGAGTCCGTCGTGGGGCCAGACCATCAACCTGGCCGTCGACTTCTTCGAGATCTACCCGCTCTACCTCTACGAGCCGCTGCTCGGCGTGGTGCTCCTGGTCCTGTCCCTCAACCTGCTGGGCGACGCGGTGCGCGACGCCCTCGACCCCAAGACCCGTCGCTGACGGGTCTCCCACAGACGTCGCCGCGAGTCTCCTCGGGGCGCGAACACAGAAAAGAAAGGCTCAACAATGAGACGGAGCAAGCCACTGGCGGTAGTCGCCGGTGCCGCGCTGTTCGCGCTCGCCGCGTGTGGCGGCGGGAGCACAGATACGAGCGGCGGCGGCGGTCAGTCGCGCGAGTTCGGCGCGGCCGACGAGATCACCAAGAACGCGGATCAGGCGGCGCCGGCGGCCGAGATCGATGGAGCCGTGAAGGGCGGGACCATCACGGTCGAGCTGCCCGGCGACCCCGGTCCGACCGACCTCGACCCGACCAACGGCTGGTCGGTGACCGGCAACTCGATTCAGCAGGCGCTGACGAGCCGGTCCCTCACCCAGTACGCCAAGAACCCGGACACCGGTGCGATGGAGCTCGTCCCCGACCTCGCCACCGACCTCGGGACGCCCAACGACGACTTCACGGAGTGGACCTTCACCATCCGTGACGACGCCACCTGGGAGAACGGCGAGACCATCACCGCCGAGGAGGTCGCTTGGGGCCTCTGCCGGTCGATGGACTCCACGCAGTTCCCGTCCGGCCCGGGCACCGAGTACTCCCAGCAGTACTTCTTCGGCGCGGGCGACTACAAGGGCCCCTACACCGACAAGGACCCCAACTGCGACAAGTGGGGCGGCGTCACGGTCGACGGCCAGGACATCACCATCAAGATGGCCAAGCCTTTCCCCGACATGGACTGGTGGGGCGCCTTCATGGCCATGGGCCCGGCTCCCCTGGGCAAGGCCAGCGCCCCGCCCGACTACGGCCAGAACATCCTGTCGAACGGCCCCTACAAGGTGGAGAGCTTCCGGTCCGGCGAGGAGCTCGTGCTGGTCAAGAACGACCAGTGGAACCCCGAATCGGACCCGGCGCGTCACCAGTACGCCGACAAGTTCATCTTCAAGTTCAACGCCGACCAGAACAAGGTCGACCAGATCTTGCTCAGCGACAACTCCGCTTCGCAGTCGATGGTGTCGACCGCGGCGGGTGCCAACAACTACGAGCGGATCAACAGTGAGCTCGGAGATCGCCTGGTGCAGCAGAGCTCGCAGTGCACCAGCTTCCTGGCGCCGGACTACCAGGAGATCAGCGACATCAACGTCCGCAAGGCGCTCGCGTGGGCCTACCCCTACGAGGACGTCTGGCTGGCCAGTGGTGAGGTTCCCGGTGTGACCCGGGTCCCGGCGAACTCCGTGATGCCCCCGGGCATGGCGGGCAAGCACGACTACTTCGCCGACGGCGAGCAGTTCACGTACAACCCGGACAGGGCCAAGGAGCTTCTGGCCAAGGCGGGCTACGAGAACAAGCCGTACCCGATCAAGATGATCTACTACGAAGTCGACCCGCTCGCCGTGGCTGCCCAGAAGCAGCTCGTCAAGGGCATGGAAGAGGCCGGCTTCAAGGTCGACGACGTCGCGGTTCAGGACGACCCGTACAACATCTGGACGAACCCCGATGACAAGCTGAACAAGACACTCAACCTGCGTGGTGTCAACTGGTGTTCGGACTGGCCGTCGGGTCTGACGATGCTCCCGCCGCTGCTGCGAACGGGCGCCACCTACAACACCGAGCAGTTCTCCGAGAAGTCGATCGACGCCGAGATGGACAAGATCACGGGGATGCCGCTCGCGGATCAGGCCGACGCCTGGGGCGCGCTGGACGAGAAGATCGGGACCGAGTTCTTCCCGATCATCCCGACTGCGTTCCGGAATGACCTGTTCATGTTCGGTTCGAAGGTCGGCAACCCTGGTGGTGACGGCGCCATCGGCGCCCCCTACTACAAGGGGCTGTACGTCTCCAAGTGATTCGTGCGTGGCCTAACCGGCTGACGCGCAACTAGGGTGGGGGTTCCCGGATAACACCGGGAGCCCCCACCTCGGGCCGCCCGGCGGTCTCCAACCAGGGAGAGGGATCTGATGTTTGCCTATATCGTCAAGCGCGCGCTCGCCGGCGTGCTGGTACTCGTGCTGGTGTCGATGGCGATCTTCCTGCTCTTCTGGTACGGCCCCGAGAGCCCGGCCCAGCCGATCTGCGACCAGCAGACCAGCAACCGATGCACCCCCGCGCGGCTCAAGGTCTACGAGGAGCGGCTCGGCTACAACAACCCGGTCTACGTCGAGTACGGGAAGTTCATGAAGGGAATCTTCACCGGACGCGACATCCAGCTGGGATCGACGCCACGTCACTGCGAAGCGCCGTGCCTGGGGATCTCCTCCCGGACCGACAACTTCGTGTCGGACGAGATGCTCGAGCGCCTTCCCGCCACGCTCTCGGTCGCCTTTGGTGGCGCTTTCTTCTACCTCCTCTTCGGCGTCCCCATCGGCGTCGCGGCCGCGCGAAGACGTGGAACCGTGGCCGACAAGGCGCTCGTCTCGAGCTTCCTGACCCTCAGCTCGGTTCCCTACTACCTCTTCGCCCTGATGCTCTGGCTCTACCTGACGGTGATCTTCGAGATCCCGGTCTTCAGCCACACCGGCTACCACAAGCTCACGGAAAACCCGTGGAACTGGTTCACGGGAATGTTCCTGGCCTGGATGGCGCTCGGCATCTTCGGCTGCACGCAGTACACCCGGTACACCCGGGGAGCGATGGTCGAAGCCCTGAACGAGGACTACATCCGGACCGCGAAGGCCAAGGGACTGGCGTCACGGGCGGTGGTCTACAGACACGGGCTGCGGGCCGCCCTGGTGCCGGTCGTGACCATCTTCGGCATCGACTTCGCCACCCTGCTGGCCGGCACGATCATCACCGAGCGCATCTTCGACATCCAGGGCATCGGATGGTGGGGCCTGGAGGCGGTGAGGGCC
>DASSJR010000400.1:0-9531 GCA_035691135.1 Nocardioides sp.
GACCAGGTCGTCACCAGGTCGTCGTACTCCTTGCGAACCCCACCGCCCTTGACCGGGGCCCCGGTGCGGACCGCGCGCAGCATGGTGTTGCGCGGCGTGTGCTTGCTCTCGACGAACTGCATCACCTCGACGCGGTACCCCTGGAGCCTCATCAGGGAGGCTCGCAGCGCATCGGTCAGGGTGTCCGCGAACCGCTCGCGGAGGATGCCGTGCCGGGTGAGCATCGCATAGGGCTCAGGCGTCGGGTGGCGGCGCAGCTGGGCGGCGATGTCGTGGTGGCAGCAGGGCGCCGCCAGGACCAGCGGCGCCTGCCACTCGACCGCCCGGGCCAGGGCGTCGTCGGTCGCGGTGTCGCAGGCGTGCAGTGCGAGCACCACCTCGGGCGCCGGGTCGAGCCGGACGCCACCGATCGTGCCGGCGACGAAGTCGGCGTCGATGCCGAGCCCGCCGGCGAGCGCCGCACTGTGGTCACGGGACTGCGGCTTCACGTCCACGCCGGTCATCCGCACCGGCAGGCCGCGCACGGAGGTGAGGAACCGGTGGGCGGCGAAGGTCAGGTAGGCGTTGCCGCAGCCCAGGTCGACCACGCGGAGCGGCTCCTCGGCCGTCGGGCGGCGCAGGTGTCCCTTGTCGATCGCCTCGGTCACACCGGTGTCGAGGATCCGCAGGAACTCCTCGACCTGGCGGTACTTCGCCTGCCGGCTCGGCTTGATCCGCCCGCTCCGGTCGGACAGGCCCAGAGCGGCGAGGACCGGGTCGTCCTCGGGCAGCAGCCGATCCTTCTCCCGGTCATGGTCGTGGTCGACCTCGATCTCGGTCTCCCGCTCGCGGCTGTGGACCACCGCCTCGAGCCGCTTGGTCACCCGCACCTGGTGGACCTCATTGGTGGTCTCGACGTGCCAGTTGCCGAACGGCTCGTCCAGCAGGCCGTCGACGGCCTCGCGTGCGTCCTCACCGGCCGGGTGGTTGGTGGTGTGCGCCTGGGTGTCGTCGTACGCCGTGACCTGCAGGTGGCGGCCCGCCTTGAGGTCGACGTAGCGGAGCTCGACCCGCTTCCATCGCGGCTGCTGCCCCTTCTGACGGCCCGAGGCCACCGCCCGGACCAGCGTCTCGGGGTCGAGCAGGTGCCCGCGCATGCGGGTCAGGACGCGAAGGAGAGGCTCGGCCATGGACTTACTTGACGAGGGCGGCGATGAGGACGATCAGGATCAGCCCTGCCAGCGCCACCGGGATGACCAGACGGCGCTGACGGGGATTCATGGTGCGATCGTAGTGAGCCGCGACGAGAGCAGCTCGGCCAGATGCAGCGCAGGCACGCCGGCGAGGTCGGCGAGCTGGTGTCGGCAGGAAAGGCCGTCGGCGAGGACGACGGCGTCGGGGTTCGACCGGACGGCCGGCAGCAGGTGGGACTCCGCGATCGCGACGGAGACCTCGTAGTGGCCCTGCTCCATGCCGAAGTTGCCGGCCAGGCCGCAGCAGCCGGGCACCCGGGTGACGGTGGCGCCGGCGCCGGTCAGGAGCCGCTCGTCGGCGTCCCAACCGAGGACCGAGGCGTGGTGGCAGTGCGGCTGCGCCACCACCTCGAGTCCGGTGAGGTCCGGTGGCCGCCAGTCGATCCCCTCGAGGAGCTCGGCGAAGGTCTTCATCGCCGCCGCCACCTCGGCGGCTCGGGGGTCGTCGGTCAGCTCGACGGCGTCGGTGCGGAGCGTCGCCAGGCACGACGGCTCGAGCCCGAGGATGGGGACGCCGGAGGCGGCGTACGGCGCCAGGGTGGCGACCGTCCTCGTGACGATCTTCCGCGCCTGGTCGAGCTGTCCGGTGGTGATCCAGGTCAGGCCGCAGCAGGCGTCGTCGGGGATCACGCCGACCCGGTGCCCGGCGGCCTCGAGGACCGCCGTCGCGGCCGCCGCCGTCTGGGGCAGGAAGTGGTCGGTGAACGTGTCGGCCCAGATCCACACGTCGGGCTGGCCCTGGTCGCCCAGGCCACGCCTCAGCGGCGCCGGCGCCAGCGTGGGCAGCGACCGTCGCCGGTCGATCCCCGCCGCAGCCTTCATGGCCTTCGAGGTCGGTCCGCGCATCACCCGGTTGGCGATCCCGGCCAGGGGGCCCGAGCGCCGTACCAGGGCCGGCAGCCGGCCCAGTGTGTAGTGGGACCGGGGCCGCTTCTTCCCCGCGTAGGCCTGGTGCAACGCCTCGGCCTTGTAGGCACCCATGTCGACTCCGGTCGGGCAGTCCGAGGCGCAGCCCTTGCACGCGAGGCACAGGTCCAGGGCGTCGTGCACCGCCGGATCGGCCAACCCGTGCACCAGGGTCCCGTCGAGCGCTTCCTGGAGCACTCGTGCGCGGCCGCGGGTGGAGTCCTTCTCCTCGCGGGTGGCGACGTAGGACGGGCACATCACTCCACCGGGGCTGGGCGCGACGCACTTGCCGACACCGGTGCAGCGGTGCACCGCGTCGGCCAGCGATCCGCCGTCCTCGGTGAGCCTCAGGGCGTTCGCCACCGGGGCCCGGAACCGGGCCGGGCGGAGGTCGGCGTCCAGCGGCGCCGGGTCGACCAGGACCCCCGGGTTCAGCAGGTTGTCGGGGTCGCAGATCGCCTTCGCGGCGGCGAAAAGCTGCAGCGACTCCTCGTCGTACATCATCGGCAGCAGCTCGGACCGCGCCCGCCCGTCGCCGTGCTCACCGGACAGGGAGCCGCCGTAGCGCTTGAGCGCGGTCGCTCCCGCCACGAGGAAGTCGCGGAAGCGACGCCCCCCGTCGTCGAAGGCGAAGTCGATGCGCACGTGCACGCACCCGTCGCCGAAGTGGCCGTAGGGGACGCCGTCGAGGCCGTGCTCGCGCAACAGGTCGTCGAACTCCCGCAGCCACTCCCCCAGCCGGTCGGGCGGGACGGCGGCATCCTCCCAACCGGAGTACGCCGGCCGGTCCAGGCTGCGCGCCGCGAGCCCGGCACCGTCCTCGCGGATCCGCCACAGCGCGGCCGCCTCCTGCGGGTCGATCACCAGACGCTCGTCGAGCGCGCCCGCTTCGCGCGCGATCGCCTCGACCACACCGGTGGCGTCGGTCCCGGCGACCTCGACGAAGAGCCAGCCGGAGCCGCGCGGCAGGGCCGGGACCCCGCCTCCGCGGACCCGGACGAGGTCGACGATCCGGGAGTCCAGCCCCTCGCAGGCGACGATCCGACCGGTGACTGCCGCGCCTTGGTCGAGCACGGCGGGCACCGCGTCGGCGGCCTCGGCCATCGACGGGTAGCCGAGCACGAGCAGCTGCCGGCTCGGGTCGTCGGGGACCAGCTCCACCCTCGCCTCGAGCACCACAGCAAGGGTGCCCTCGGAGCCGACCAGGAAGCGATCCGCTCGGCGCCCGTTCTCGGGGAGGAGGTGCTCGAAGGAGTAGCCGCTGACCTGCCGGGAGAACCGGCCGAACGACGTGCGCACGTGGGCCAGGTGGTCGTCGACCAGCGCGACCAGCCGCTCTTCGGTGGTCGAGGAACGCGCGCCAGCGCCCGCCTCACCGGTGGTTGAGGTGCGCGCGCCAGCGCCCGCCTCGCCGGTGGTTGAGGTGCGAGGGCCGTCAGGGCCCGAGCCTCGAAACCCCCGCACCCGACCTCCGACCTCAGCCACCTCCCCCGTGCCGAAGACGACCTTCATCCCCGCCACGTTGTCGGCGGTCCGCCCATAACCGAGCGCCCGCGACCCGCAGGCGTTGTTGCCGATCATCCCGCCGATCGTGCAGCGGGTGTGGGTCGACGGGTCGGGCCCGAACCGCAGCCCGTGGGCCAGCGCCTGGCGGGTCAGCTGCGCATGCACGACACCCGGCTGGACCACCGCCGTCCGTGCCTCGGCATCGAGCTCGAGGACCCGGTTGAGGTGGCGGACCGTGTCGACGACGATGCCGGGGCCTACCGCGTTGCCCGCGATCGACGTACCGGCACCGCGCATGGTCAGCGGCACACCCAACGCACGAGCAGCGTCCAGGATGGCCACGATCTCGTCGGGGTGCCGCGGCCTGGCCACCACCTGCGGGACGACGCGGTAGAGCGAGGCGTCGGAGGAGTAGAGCGCCCGGGCGAGGACCGAGTCGTCGACGTCGGTGACCCCCCGGCGACGGAGCTCCGCGACGACGGCCGAGCTGGGTTCCGCCGTCACCGGGTCCCCGTCACCACAGCTCCATGGATCCGCGGAACACCCCGGCCAGGTCCTCGGCGGTGGCCTCACGCGGGGCGGTGGCGAGCAGTCGTTGCTGCTTGAGCGATCCGTCGACGAGGTCGTCCACATCGGAGTCGGCGTACCCGACCTCGGCCAGGCCGCTGGGCAGACCGACGTCGCGCATCAGGGTCAGGAGCACCTCGGGCAGGGCGTCCGGGCCGTCCGCCTCCTGCGGCGGCCGAGCCTGTCCGGACCCGAGCAGCCGGGCTGCGTGCAGGTGTCGTCCGGGGTCGGCCTCGAAGGTGAACCGGAACGCCTCCGGAGCGGTCAACGAGACCGCCATCCCGTGGGGGACGATCGCCTCGTCGTCGGGATAGCCCGGCGGCCGGTAGTCGCGGACCCGCCCGGCAATGGGATAGGCGTTGGCGTGCGGGATGTGTACGCCAGCGTTGCCGAACCCGAGGCCGGCGAAGGTGGCGGCCATGGCCATCTGCTCCCGCGCCTCCACATTGGAGCCGTCCTGCACCGCGGTCCGGAACGCGCCGGCGAGCAGCGACATCGCCCGCTCCGACCACATGTCCGCGATCGGGTTGGCCCCGCAGTAGGGCACCCGGTCCTCGGGTTGCTTGGCGTCGAAGCCGGCGTACCACCGCGCGGTGTAGCTCTCCAGCGCGTGGCAGAGGATGTCCATCCCCGCAGCCGCGGTCACCATCGCGGGCTGGGTGAGGGTCAGGGTCGGGTCGACGACGGCCAGGGTGGGCCGCAGCCTGGGGTGGCTGATCCCGGTCTTGACCTGCTGCGAGAGGACGTCGAGGACACAGATCGTGGTGCTCTCGCTACCGGTGCCCGTCGTGGTCGGGCAGGCCACCAGCGGCAGCAGCGGGTTGACCGGCGACGCGGCACCGCCGACCGGCGCGTTGATGTAGTCCATGAGCTCACCAGGGTTGGTGACCAGCAGGTTGACCGCCTTGGCGGTGTCGATGGCGGAGCCGCCGCCGACCGCCACGATCGCGTCGATCGGCCCGGACTCGCGGGCGAAGTCGACCGCTGCGGCCATGGACTCGTCGGTCGGCTCGACGTGCACACCGTCGTACGTCGTCACCTCGAGTCCCCGGGCGGCCATCTGCTCGGCGATCCGGGCGGGGTGCCCGGTCGCGGCCACGCCCGGGTCGGTCACCAGCAGGACCCTCCGGGCGCCCCCCTGGAGCAGGTCGTAGCCGATCTCGGCCGACGCCCCCGCGCCGAACTTGAGCGCCGGGGCTCCGTAGGTGAAGACGGTCTCGGACGTTGCCTTGCTCATCGTGGGCTCCTCACGCCGGATCGATGTCCATCCTGCCTGCCGCGTCGAGCGCGTGGAGCACGGCATCGAGCACTGGCAGCTTCCCAGCTCGCACGTCGGCCACCGGTACCCAGGCTGCGGCGGCGGTGGTGCCACCGACCTCGACCACCCGGGGCTGGGCCTCGGGGTCGACCGTGGCGGCGAAGACCAGGTGCACGGCGTGGTAGTCCTCGAACCGCCCGGACGGCGCGGTGCCGCTGAACGCCTCGTCATGCACGGCGAGCAGCTCGTCCACCACACAGGTCACCCCGCACTCCTCCTGCACCTCGCGCTCCAGCGCCGGACGGGGCGACTCGCCGTGCCGGAGCCCGCCGCCGGGCAGGCTCCAGGAACCGGTGTGGAAGCCACGCTCGGAGAACTGCACGAGCAGCAGGTCGCCCTCCTCCCCCTCGCCCCGCCGGATCAGCGCGTAGGCCCCGACCCGCTGCAGGCGGAACGGCTGGTGGTCGGCGAGCGCCTCGAGCACCAGCGGGGCGACCGGGAGGGTCCCGTCGAGGACGTCGGCGACCGGTTTCCAGGCGGCCTCCGAGGTCGATCCGTCGACCTCGACCACCCGCGGCTCCGGAGCATCCGGCGCGACCCAGCCGTCGTAGACGATGCGCAGGGCGTGGGCATCGACCCGGCGCCCGTCCCGCCAGACGCCCGGCAGGTGGGCTGAGTAGACGCGGGCGGTCTCGCCGAAGTCGGCCTCGAGCCCGGTCTCCTCGCGCACCTCGCGCAGCACGGCGTCGCGCGGGTCCTCCCCGTGGTCGAGACCGCCCCCGGGCAGTGTCCACAGCTCGTCGTTGGTGATCCGCTCTGCGAGCCGGCTGAGCAGGATCTCGCGTCCATCGGCCCCAGCGGTCCGCAGGATCACGGCGTACGCCGCGACCCGCTGCCGCTTCGGAAGGCTGCCCACTCCCTCAACCTAGTGGCGCAGAGATGCTCAGGAGAACGGTGGGCGCGGGTCCCGGGCCAGGGATCGCCGACCCGCCCAGCGCCAGACCCGGGCTGCGCGGTCGCGGTCGTCGTCGGTCACCAGGTTGCCCATCCAGCGCAGGGCCAGCGTCATCAGCCATTCCGAGCGCATGCCCGCCGGCCCGAGAGCCCGGAGCAGCCCTGGGAGGGTGACCAGCCCAGCCAGGCGGCGCGCGATCGAGAACGCCTCGCCATAGTTGTCCCGCAGGAGCTCCGGCCAGACCGTCGACAGGTCGTCGTGGGCACCCATCACCTCGACGACCAGGCGTCCGGTCTCCAGTCCGTAGTCGATGCCCTCCCCGTTCAGCGGGTTGACGCACGCGGCGGCGTCGCCGATCAGGGCCCAGTTGGGTCCGGCGACCTGCGAGACCGCGCCCCCCATCGGCAGCAGTGCGGAGGTCGGGGCGCGCAGGTCACCGGTGAGCCCGAAGTCCGCCCGCCGTTCGTCAGCGTAGCGCTGCATGAGAGGCCGGATCGCGACCTGGGCCGGCCGCTTCTGAGTGGCAAGCGTGCCGACGCCGAGGTTCACCTCGCCACTGCCGAGGGGGAAGATCCAGCCGTAGCCGGAGAGGATCTCGTCGTTCTCGCCGCGCAGCTCGAGGTGGCTGCTGATCCATGGGTCGTCGGACTCCGAGGAGGCGATGTACGAGCGCCCCGCGACGGCGTACACCGTGTCCTGATGCCACTCCCGCCCGAGCATCTTGCCGAGCGGGCTGCGGACCCCGTCGGCGACCACGAGCCGCCGGCAGGAGACGTCGAAGACCTCCCTGTCGCGCCGGAAGGTCACGGCCGTCACCCGCCCGCCCTCGAGGCGTACGTCGACCGCCCGGGCACCGTCGACCGCGGCCGCGCCCGCCTTGATCGCGGTGGTGCGCAGGTGGTCGTCCAGCTCGGTGCGGGCCACGGCCGATCCCCAGTCGGGCAGCGACCCTCCGGGCCAGGGCAGCAGCAGGGTCTGGCCGAACCCGTGGGCCCGGAGACCCCGGTTGACGGTGTGGGCGCGCAGCCAGTCCTCGAGCCCGAGCAGCTGCAGCTCGTGGATGGCCCGCGGAGTCAGGCCGTCACCGCAGGTCTTGTCGCGCGGGAAGACCGCGGCGTCCACCAGCAGCGTGTCCAGGCCGGCCCGCGCGGCCCAGGCCGCAGCGGCCGACCCAGCCGGGCCGGCGCCCACGACCAGCACGTCGGTCTGCCGCGCTTCGCTCACGTGCCGATCCTCTCAGCAACCGGAGGTTGAGGTGCGAGGGCCGCCTGGCGGCCCGAGCCTCGAAACCCCCGCACCGGTGCAGGGCGGTGATCGTCGCCAATCACCGCCCTGCCCAAGGTCACCGGGTTTCGAGACGCGTCGCGCGACCGGGCTCCGCCCGGCCAGCGCCGAGCGCTCCTCACCCTGGTTCCTTGCATCAAAACTGCGCGCGTGCGCGCTCAGTTCTGATACGAACCAAAGTCGAAGTCGTCCAGGGCGACGGCCTGGCCGCTGCCGGTGCCGGTGCCGAACTCGTAGTCGTAGGAGTCGTAGCCGGTCACGGAGTACGCCGCGGCACGGGCCTCCTCGGTGGGCTCCACCCGGATGTTGCGGTACCGCTCGAGGCCGGTACCAGCCGGGATCAGCTTGCCGATGATGACGTTCTCCTTGAGCCCGCGCAGGGCGTCGGACCGGCCGTGGATCGCCGCGTCGGTGAGGACCCGGGTCGTCTCCTGGAAGGAGGCCGCCGAGAGCCACGAGTCGGTCGCCAGCGACGCCTTGGTGATGCCCATGAGGACCGGGCGACCCGAGGCCGGCGTACCACCCTCGGAGACCACGCGACGGTTCTCCTCTTCGAAGACAACCCGGTCGATCAGCTCGGACGGGAGCAGGTGGGTGTCACCGGACTCGATCACCGTGACCCGGCGCAGCATCTGCCGGACGATGATCTCGATGTGCTTGTCGTGGATCGACACACCCTGCGAGCGGTAGACCTGCTGGACCTCGTCCACGAGGTGCTCCTGGGCCTTGCGAACCCCGAGGATCCGCAGGACGTCCTGCGGGTCGGGGGTGCCGACGGTGAGCATCTGGCCGACCTCGATGTGGTCGCCGTCACCCACCAGCAGGCGCGACCGCTTGGAGACGGGGTACTCCTGGACGTCGGAGCCGTCGTCGGGCGTGACCAGCACCTTGCGGGCCTTGTCGGACTCCTCGATCTCGACCCGGCCGGCGGCCTCGGAGATCGGCGAACGACCCTTGGGGGACCGGGCCTCGAACAGCTCGACCACACGGGGCAGACCCTGCGTGATGTCGTCCGCCGATGCCACACCGCCGGTGTGGAAGGTACGCATCGTCAGCTGAGTGCCGGGCTCACCGATCGACTGGGCTGCGATGATGCCCACGGCCTCACCGATGTCGACCAGCTTGCCGGTGGCCAGCGAGCGGCCGTAGCACTTGGCGCAGGTACCGGTCTTGGCGTCACAGGTCAGCACGGAGCGGACCTTGACCTCCTCGATCCCGGCCGCGACCAGCTCGCCGATCTTCACGTCGCCGAGGTCCTCGCCGGCGCCGACCAGCACGTCGCCGCTCTCGGGGTGGGTGACCTCGACGGCCGCCGTCCGGGCGTATGCCGCGGTCTCGGCGTTCTCGTGCTTGACGACCGTGCCGTCCTCACGACGTTCGCCGATCCGCTTCGGCAGGCCGCGCTCGGTGCCGCAGTCGTCCTCGCGGATGATCACGTCCTGCGACACGTCGACCAGACGACGGGTCAGGTAACCCGAGTCGGCGGTACGCAGCGCGGTGTCGGCGAGTCCCTTGCGGGCGCCGTGGGTGGAGATGAAGTACTCCAGCACCGACAGGCCCTCACGGAAGTTGGCCTTGATCGGGCGCGGGATGATGTCGCCCTTCGGGTTGGCCACCAGGCCACGCATGGCGGCGACCTGCCGGATCTGCATCATGTTTCCGGAGGCACCGGAGTCGACCATCATGAAGATCGGGTTGGACCGGTCGAAGTTCTTCTCCATGACCTTGGCGACGTCGTTCGACGCCTGGGTCCAGATCTCGATGAGCTCCTGACGACGCTCCTCGTCGGTGACCAGACCGCGCTCGAACTGCTTCTGGACCTT
>DASSJR010000401.1:0-11185 GCA_035691135.1 Nocardioides sp.
CAGGCGGACGGCGACGTCCATCTGCTTCGTCACGTCCTCGGAGGTGGTGCGGCCGGTGACCCAGCCGACGAGGGCGGAGAGCCACACGTCGCCGATCACCCGGGCGATGGCGACGTCCTCCTCGGTGAGCTCGGTCTTGCCCGGGTGCATGGCCCGGGTCAGCATCGAGGTCAGCAGCATGCCGACGTGGTGGATCTCGTTCTGCACCGAGGCGTCGGCGAACATGAATGCACGGGTGAGGGCCTCGGTCAGGTGGGGTTCCCCCTGCAGGCCCCGCGTCGTGCGGGTGAGGACGTGCATCACGCGTTCGTGCGGGGTGTCACCCGGGATCGGCTTGTCGCGGCTGGTGGCCTCCGCCTTCTCGAACTCGCGGCCGAGCGCCGAGACCAGCAGGTGGATCTTGGACGGGAAGTAGCGATAGAGGGTGCCGAGCGCGACGTCGGCCTGCTCGGCCACCGCGCGCATCTGGACGGCGTCGAAGCCGCCCCGCGAGGCCAGGGCGATCGTGGCGTCGAGGATCCGCTTGCGCCGGTCGCGCTGGGCCGCCGAGCCGAGGTCTTCGGCGGTCAGCGAGTTGGTGCTGGTCACGGATGAACCTTTCCCTCGCCCTTGACGGTGCGCCCACTGCCGGACCCACTCGTGGGCACTCCGTCTAGGCTAGCAACGGTTGAGGCATAATGAGAACACGTTTCACTTCGTCCGGGCCCGGCGTGCCACCCCGGAGGGCGTCAGAGAAAGGGTCGGGGCGATTGCGTGTCGCACTGCTGTCCTACCGGAGCAAGCCCCATTGCGGCGGTCAGGGCGTCTACGTCCGGCATCTCAGCCGTGAGCTCGCGGCCCTCGGCCACGAGGTCGAGGTGTTCTCCGGGCAGCCCTATCCGGAGCTGGACCCGGGTGTGCGGCTGACGAAGGTCCCGAGCCTCGACCTCTACCGTGAGCCCGACCCGTTCCGGATCCCGAAGCTCCGCGAGTTCCGCGACCTGATCGACGTCGAGGAGTTCCTGACCATGTGCCTGGGCGGCTTCCCGGAGCCCAAGACCTTCTCGCGCCGGGTCGCTCGCCTCCTCGCCGACCGCGTGGACGACTTCGACGTCGTCCACGACAACCAGGTGCTCGGCGACGGGATGCTCGACATCGAAGGTCTCGGGCTGCCGATGGTCACCACCATTCACCACCCGATCACTTTCGACCGGAGGATCGACCTCGCCGCCTCCACGGGCTGGCGTCGCAAGCTCGGCGTACGCCGCTGGTACGGCTTCGTCCGCATGCAGGGCAAGGTGGCGCGAAGGGCGCGCAAGATCCTCACTCCTTCCGAGGCGTCACGCCGCGACATCGCCCAGGACTTCGGCGTCGACCCCGCGCGGATGCAGGTCATCCTGCTCGGCGTCGACGAGGGATTCGCTCCGCCCACCCGGCCCCGGGTGCCGGGACGGATCCTCGCCATGGCGAGCGCCGACGCCCCCATGAAGGGGATCGCGACGCTGCTGGAGGCGTTCGCGAAGCTGCGCACCGAGCGCGACGTCGAGCTCGTGCTGGTCAGCAAGCCCCAGCCCGGTGGCCGCACCGAGCAGATGGTCGACCGGCTCGGCATCGGCGACTCGGTGCGGTTCGTGCACGGCGTCAGCGACGCGGAGCTGGTGGAGCTGATGGGCTCGGCGGAGATCGCCTGCGTCCCCTCGCTCTACGAGGGCTTCAGCCTGCCGACCGCCGAGCTGATGGCCTGCGCCACCCCGCTGGTGGTGTCCCGGGCGGGCGCCATCCCGGAGGTCGTGGGCGACGACGGCGAGTGCGCCGACCTGGTCACCCCGGGCGACGTCGGTGAGCTCGAGCAGGCGCTGGAGCGGATGATCGACGACCCGGACCGCCGGGCCCGGATGGGAGCGGCGGGAAGACGCCGGGTGCAGGAGCTGTTCAGCTGGCGCGCGGTCGCCATGGCGACCGCCGCCGCCTATGAGGAAGTCATCAAGGACACCGAAGGAGGGTCATGCTGACCGTCGACTTCGACCGACTGGGGCTGCGCCCCGGCGAGCGCGTCCTCGACATGGGCTGCGGCGCGGGCCGCCACGCCTTCGAGATGTATCGACGCGGCGCCGACGTCATCGCCTTCGACCAGGACGCCGACGAGCTGGCCGGGGTCCGCGAGCTGTTCGTGGCGATGCGCGAGGCGGGCGAGGTGCCGGAGGGAGCCGACGCCGACATCAAGGAGGGCGACGCCCTGTCGCTGCCGTTCGCCGACGGGGAGTTCGACCGGATCGTGGCCGCGGAGGTGCTCGAGCACATCCCCGCCGACATCGCCGCCATCCGCGAGCTGGTACGGGTGCTCCGACCCGGGGGCACCATCGCCCTGACCGTCCCGCGCTGGTTTCCCGAGGTGGTGTGCTGGAAGCTCTCCGACGCCTACCACCAGGTCCCCGGCGGGCACATCAGGATCTACTCCGACGCGGAGCTGATCGGCAAGGCGACCGACGCAGGCCTGACCTTCGACGGCAAGGACTACGCACACGGCCTGCACACGCCGTACTGGTGGATCAAGTGCGCCGTGGGCGTCACCAACGACCGCCACCCGCTCGTCCGCGCCTACCACCGGCTGCTGGTCTGGGACATCATGAGCCGGCCCCGCACCACCCGGCTGGCCGAGCGCGTGCTCGACCCCGTGGTGGGCAAGAGCATGGTGCTGTACTTCCACAAGCCGGGCGTGACGGATGCATCCTGATCGCGGCGCCGGTATCCCCGGCGTGGACCAGGTGCTGACGCCCAGCCAGGTCCGACAGACGGCCGAGGCGATCGCCGCCGTCCAGGAGCCCGACGGCGCCATCCCGTGGACCGTCGGCGGGCACGCCGACGCCTGGAACCACGTCGAGGCGGCGATGGCGCTGCTCGTGGGTGGGCAGGTCGCGGCGTCCGATCGGGCCTACCGGTGGTGCCTCGACACGCAGCGGGACGACGGCTCGTGGCCGATGAAGATCGTGGCCGGTGAGGTCGAGGACCCCAGCGGCGAGACCAACATGACGGCGTACCTCGCCGTCGGTGTCTGGCACAACTGGCTGGTGCGCAGCGACGTCGACTTCGTACGGCGCCACTGGCCGGCGGTCCGCCGGGCCCTCGACTGGGTGGTCTCGATGCAGCTGCCGTTCGGCGGCATCAGCTGGTCGCAGGAGTGGGCCGACGGGCGTCCCGCGAAGGTTAACCGGGAGGCGCTGCTCGCCGGGTCGTCCAGCATCTACCAGTCGCTGCGCGCCGGGGTGGCGCTGTCGGAGCTGATGGACGACCCGCAACCTGAGTGGGAGCTCGCCGGCGGGCGCCTCGGGCATGCCCTGCGCGAGCACCGCGACCTGTTTCTCGACAAGGGCACCTTCTCGATGGACTGGTACTACCCGGTGCTCGGCGGGGCGGTGCGCGGCTATCGGGGACGCCGCCTGCTCGAGAGCCGCTGGGACGACTTCGTGGTGCCCGGGCTGGGCATCAAGTGCGTCAACACCAACCCCTGGGTCACCGGTGCGGAGACCTGCGAGCTGGTCATGGCGCTCGACGCGGTCGGTGAGCGGGAGAAGGCGCTGCGGCTGTTCGCCGACGTCCAGCACCTGCGCATGACCGACGGCAGCTACTGGACCGGCTACGTCTACCCCGACGAGGTGAACTGGCCGGTCGAGCAGACGACCTACACCGCGGCCGCGGTGGTCCTGGCGGCCGACGCCCTGGGCGACGGGTCGCAGGGATCGGACATCATGCGCGGCGCGACCCTGCCCGCGGACTTCGCCGAGTTCGGGCTCGAGTGTGGATGCCGGGTTGCGGAGGCTTCCACGACAGGAGTCAGCTGAGGGGGGCTCCCGGCTCGCCGTGGATCCGGCGCAGCACCCGCATCGACCCGAACGCCTCGACCTCCTCGAAGCTGCCGCCCTCGAGCGCGCGTACGAACACGTCGTACGGCGGGCGGCCGCCGTCGGCGGGATCGGGGAAGACGTCGTGGATGACCAGCCAGCCGCCGGCCATCAGCCAGGGCGCCCAGCCGGTGTAGTCGTTGTGAGCGTGCACCTCGGCGTGGCCGCCGTCGATGAACAGCATCGAGAGGGGAGTCCGCCAGTGGGCCGAGACCGTGGTCGACTTCCCGACCACCACCACGACCTCGTCCTCGAGCCCGGCGCGGGCCAGCGTCCGGCGCATGGTCGGCAGGGTGTCCATCAATCCGGTCTCGTCATCGACCAGGGACGCGTCGTGGTACTCCCAGCCGGCCTGGTTCTCCTCCGAGCCTCGGTGGTGGTCGACGGTGAACACGGTCCCGCCCACCTCCCGGGCAGCCGCGCCGAGGTAGATCGCGGACTTGCCGCAGTAGGTGCCGACCTCGAGCACGGGGCCGGCCGGGAGCCGCTCCCGCGCGGCGCGGTGCAGCAGGAGGCCCTCCTCGTCGGGCATGAACCCTTTCGCGGCCAGAGCGTGCGCATGCAGGTCGGCCGGCATCGTGTGGGCGCTGGTGGTCTCGGGCACGGCGCCCAGCGTAGGATGTAGAACACGTTCTAATTTCGACAGGCTCAATCCAGGAATTTCAACGGGCTCAATCCAGGATTTCGCCGCGCTCAATCAGGCAGGTAGGAGGCAGGGTGTCGCTGGGTTTGTCCGGTGTGGGCATCTCCGAGGAGCACGCGGAGCTGGCGACCAGCCTGCGCAAGTGGGCGGCGTCGCTCGGGGGACCGGAGGTCGCCCGCGCCGCGGAGGCTGAACCCCACGCCACGTTCGACGAGGCGTGGTCCGCGGTGGGCGAGATGGGCGTGGCCACGATCGCCCTCCCCGAGGCCGTGGGCGGCGGTGGCGGGTCGGTGCTCGACCTGGCAGTGGCCGTGGAGGCCAGCGCCCACGGGCTGGTGCCCGGTCCCCTGCTGTCCACCACGGTCGCCTCGATCGTGCTACCAGCCGGCGCGCCGCTCGCGCGAGGGCTGGCCGACGGGGCCCGGGTGGGTCTCGGGCTCACGCCGTCCCTGCTCGTGGGTGAGCGCCTTTCGGGTGCCGTCGACGTGGTCCGGGACGCCCCCGGCGCCACCCACCTGCTGCTCGGTGGCCGCGATGCCTCTGGGGCCGAGCGCTGGTTCGTGGTGCCCGCAGATCGGGTCGTGTGCCCCACGTCGACCCAGGGGTCGGTCTCAGGCACACGACCCGTCGGTCTCGACCTCACCCGACGGTGTTGCTCGCTGGTGGTCGACGTGGCACTCGAGGAGGTCGAGCCGCTTCCCGGCGTGGACGAGGCCAGGCTCCGGCGGGCCGCGGTCACGCTGGCGGCCGCGGAGGCGTCGGGGATCGCCCGATGGTGCCTCGAGACGGCTGTGGAGTACGCCGGCGTGCGCGAGCAGTTCGGCCGCAAGATCGGCAGCTTCCAGGCCATCAAGCACCTGTGCGCCGAGATGCTGGAGACGGCCGAGGCCGTGACCGCCGCGGCCTGGGACGCCGCCTCGGTCGCCCACTCCGACGAGGACCAGTGGGCGTTCGCGACCGACGTCGCGGGTGCCGTCGCCTTCGATGGGGCGGTGCGCAACGCCCAGGCCTGCATCCAGGTGCTCGGCGGCATCGGGTTCACCTTCGAGCACGACGCACACCTCTACCTCCGGCGCGCGGTCGCACTGCGGAGCATGCTCGGCTCCTCCGACTCGTTCGCCGCCTCCCTGACCACGCGCGCGATCGCGGGGAAGCGGCGCCGGGTCGAGGTCGACCTCGCCGGCCGCGACGAGGGCATTCGCGACGACGTACGCCGGCGGGTGGGCGAGATCGCCGCGCTCCCGTCCGACCAGCGCCGTCCGGCCCTGGTCGACGCCGGCTACCTCACCCCCCACTGGCCGGAGCCGCACGGGCTCGGGGCCGACGCCGTCACCCAGCTCGTCATCGACGAGGAGCTCGCCGCGGCGGGGGTCGAGCGGCCGGACCTCAAGATCGGCGGATGGGCCGCGCCGACGATCCTGGCGCACGGGACCCAGCAGCAGCAGGAGCGGTTCGTGCGCCCGACCCTGCTCGGTGAGCTGACCTGGTGCCAGCTGTTCAGCGAGCCGGGCGCCGGCTCGGACCTGGCCTCCCTCCGCACCCGCGCCCTGCGTGCGAGCGGGCCGGGCGGCGCGGACGGCTGGCGGCTCACCGGCCAGAAGGTGTGGACCTCCCTCGCGCACGACGCCGACTGGGCGATCTGCCTGGCCCGCACCGACCCCGACGTTCCCCAGCACAAGGGGATCACCTACTTCCTGCTCGACATGCGCGCCGACGGGATCGACATCCGCCCGCTGCGCGAAATGACCGGAGACGCGATGTTCAACGAGGTGTTCCTCGACGACGTCTTCGTGCCCGACGACTGTGTCGTGGGGGAGCCCGGTGACGGTTGGCGGCTGGCGCGGACCACCCTCGCCAACGAGCGGGTGGCCATGGCCGGGTCGCGACTCGGCGTCAGTACCGAGCGCGCCGTCGCGCTGGCGGGGGCCGCCTCGTCCGCAGAGCAGGTCCGGGTCGGGCACGCGGTCGCCCTGGCCACCGTCTGCTCGCTGCTCGGCGTCCGGTCCACCCTGCGCTCGCTGACCGGGCAGGGCCCCGGGGCGGAGTCGAGCGTGGCGAAGCTCCTCGGCGTTCGCAGTCGGCAGGACGCCTCCGAGCTGGTGGTGGACCTGCACGGCGATCACCTCGTGCTGGGCGGAGCGCAGGTCGAGCGCGACGTCCACGAGATGCTGCTGACCCGGTGCCTCTCGATTGCCGGCGGCACCACGCAGATCCTGCGAAACGTGGCTGCGGAACGGATCCTCGGTCTGCCACGCTGAGGTGTGCATCCGCATCTCCCGCCCGTCCTCCGTCCCGGCGACCGGGTCGCCGTGCTGTCGCCGTCGTGGGCGGCGCCGGCCTACTTCCCGGAGGTCCACGAGCAGGCGATGCGCCGCGTCCGCGACGGCCTCGGGCTGGAGCCGGTGGAGTACCCGACGACCCGGACCCAGGGGAGCCCGGCCGAGCGCGCGCGGGACCTCAACGCAGCGTTCGCAGACCCAGACATCCGGGCGCTGATGGCCACCATCGGCGGCGACGACCAGATCACGCTGCTCCGCCACCTCGACCCCGAGCCGGTGCGGAAGGACCCCAAGCCGTTCGTCGGCTACAGCGACAACACGAACGTCCTGAACTGGCTGTGGTTCCACGGGGTCGCCGGCATTCATGGCGGTTCGACCCAGGTGCACCTCGGACCCGGGCCGCGCGTCGACGAGGAGCATCTCGCGTCGCTCCGTGTCGCACTCTTCGGCGGGTCCGTCGACCTCCGCCCGGTCGCCCGGACCCGGGACATCGGTTGGCAGTGGGACGACCCGCGCGCGCTCACCGACGCCGCGCCCGACGACGAGGCCGAGCCATGGACCTGGTCCGGCCCGCCGAGAACCGTCGCCGGCCGGACCTGGGGTGGCTGTCTCGCGATCGTGCACTGGAACCTGGCGGTCGGGCGCTGGATCCACCCCGCTGAGGAGTACGCCGACTGCGTCCTGCTGCTCGAGCCCGACGAGGAGCGCCCCTCACCCGAGGAGGTCTACCGGATGCTGCGCAACCTCGGGGAGCGTGGACTGCTCGAGGTGTGCCCGGCCATGGTCTGGGGCCGGCCGCCGGTGTCGGACTTCGAGGTCCGGCCCACAGCAGAGGAGGCCGACCGGACCCGGTCGGACTACCGGGAGGCGGTGCTGCGGGCGGTTTCGGAGTACCACCCGGACATGGTCGTGGTGCTCGACGTGGACTTCGGGCACACCTCGCCGCAGTGGGTGCTGCCGTACGGCGGCCGGCTCACCGTCGACGGTGAGCGCCAGGTGATCACCGCGCACTTCGGCGGTTGAGGCCTGGGTCCGACGCCTCCTGGGCGGCCCGCCAGCCGCTCCAGTGCCAGTGGAGGTAGCGGTCGATGGCCCGGACGATGTGGGCCGACCTGATCGACGGGAAGATGTCGAAGGCGTGCTGCGCGCCCGGAAGCTCGGCGTACACGACGCTCTTCTTCGAGACCGCGCGCAGCTCCTCGACGAACAACCGTGCCTGCGCAACCGGGACCAGGGTGTCGTGGACGCCGTGGATCACGAAGAAGTCGGGAGCCTCCGGTGTGACCCGGAGCAGCGGGGACGCCGCCTCGAACTCCTCACGTGCCTCGGGCCACGGCTTCTGGATGATGCGCGGGACCAGGAAGGAGTCCCTCAGCAGCTCCGCGCTGCGCAGCCCGGTCACGCCGGCGAAGTCGTAGACCCCGTAGTGCGGCACCGCGGCCTGCACGGTGGTGTCGACGTCCTCGAAGCCGGGTTGGTAGGCCGGGTCGTTGGGCGTGAGCGCCGCCAGCGCGGTCAGGTGGCCACCCGCGGACCCGCCAGTGATCGCGATGTAGTCGGGATTGCCGCCGTAGTCGGCGATGTGGTCCCGGATCCAGGCGATCGCCCGCTTCACGTCGATGACGTGCGCCGGGAAAGGGTCGCGGGGCGCGAGCCGGTAGTTGATCGCCACGCAGACCCAGCCCCGGGCCGCCATGTGCTGCATGAGGGGGATGCCCTGCTGGTCCTTGCTGCCGATCGTCCATCCTCCGCCGTGCACCTGCAGCAGGACCGGCGCGCCGGCCAGGTCGTCCTGGTCCGGGAGGTAGAGGTCGAGCAGTCCGCGCCGGCCGGCGTCGCTGTAGCGCACGTCCTTCTCGACGCGTACGCCGACCTCGCGCATCCGGAACGGGTTGACCAGCTTGCGCCACGGAGTGGCCAGGTCGGCGTCGGTGGGCGGGGAGTCGAGCTGCTCGACGTAGTCGACGCCCAGGCCCTCGACCAGTGCCTCCTCGGCCTCGTGCTGCACCTTGCGGCTCAGCGCGACGAGGTAGGCCAGTCCGGCGGAGGTGGCTCCCGCCACCGCGAGTCCGACCGGGTCTCGCCGCCGGTCGCTCAGCGCGTTGGCGGCGGCATCCGCCGCGGTGAGGGCCAGCAGGTGGGGGGCCAGCTCGGTGGTCAGCCACCCGGCGAAGAACGCCGGGACCCCGGTGCGGAACCCGGGGACGGGCCGGATCGCGTTCGCGGTGAGCGCGGCGGTGACGAGCTGTCGACGCAGGAAGGACACGGCTGAGATGCTAGTCGAGAAAGCAGGATACTAGAACGCGTTTCAGTTTCGGATAGGATGCGGCCATGGATCGTTTGTCCGGCCTCGACGCGAGCTTCCTCTATCTCGAGACCCCCGAGCAGCTGATGCACGTGTGCGGTCTGATCGTCCTCGATCCCGCCACGATGCCCGAGGGCTACTCCTTCGACGCCATGAGGGCCGAGATCGACAACCGGGTCCGCGACGTCCCGACGTTCACCCGCAAGCTGCGCAAGGTCCCGCTCAAGCTCGACCACCCGATCTGGGTGCGCGACACCCACTTCGACATCGACCGACACGTCCACCGTATGGCCCTTCCGCAGCCCGGAGGGTATGAGGAACTGGTGGAGCTGTGCGGCCACATCGCCGGTCAGCCGCTCGACCGGTCCCGGCCGCTGTGGGAGATGTGGGTGATCGAGGGCTACGACGACGACAAGATCGTGGTGTTCACCAAGATGCACCATGCGACCGTCGACGGAGTGTCCGGCTCCAACCTGGTCTCCCACCTGTGCAGCCTCGAGCCCGACGCCCCGCCCCTCGCGGAGGGTGGGGACGGCCGCTACGGGCGGGACCCCCGCGAGCTGGAGCTGCTCGGACGCGCACTCGTGAGCAACCTGACCAAGCCCGTCGCCGCCGTACGGCTCATGGCACCGTCCACCCAGCTGATCACCCGGACCCTGGGCCGCGCCCGGGAGGGTACGGCGATGGCGGCGCCCTTCTCCGCTCCCCGCACCTCGTTCAACGGCACGATCACCAGCCACCGGACGATCGGTCTGGCCGACATGAGCCTCGACGACGTCAAGGCGGTGAAGAAGGACACCGGGACCACCGTCAACGACGTCGTGCTGGCCGTGGCGGGCGGCGCGCTCCGCTCCTACCTCGAGGACCGTGGCGAGCTCCCGTCCAACTCGCTGCTGGCGACAGTCCCGGTCTCGGTGCGCGAGTCGTCCCAGCGGTCCGAGGGTGCCAACAAGGTCTCCGCCCTCTTCGCCAAGCTCGGCACCGACATCGAGGACCCGCTCGAGCGGCTCGAGGACCTGGCGTCGGCCAACCGCAATGCCAAGGAGCACCACAACGCGATCAGTGCCGACTCCCTGCAGGACTGGGCCGAGTTCGCTGCACCGCGGACGTTCGGCCTCGCGGTCCGTGCGTACGCCGGCCTGCGGCTGGCCGAGCGGCACCCGGTCGTCCACAACCTGGTGATCTCCAACGTGCCCGGGCCGCCCGTCCCCCTCTACTTCACCGGCGCGAAGATCGAGGCGCTCTATCCCCTCGGCCCGGTCTTCCACGGTGCCGGGGTCAACATCACGGTGATGTCCAACCACGGCCAGGTGCACGTCGGGATCATCGCCTGCCGCGAGTCGATGCCTGACGTCGACGACCTGGTGAAGCGCTTCCCAGCCGAGCTGGAGAAGCTCAACGCCGCGGTGTCGGCCAAGGGGAAGGCCACGCCGATCCGGAAGAAGAAGCCGGCCGCTCCCAAGTCCTAGATCGTGCGGGCGCGATGGCGTGCGTAGACGGTCGCCACGGCCTCCACGAACTCCGGCACGAAGACCTCGGACTCCATCACGCAGCAGGCGTGTCCCGCCTCGATGTCGTGGACGGTGGCGCCGGGGATCCTCCGGGCCAGGTCGAGCTGACGGCGGGGCGGCACCACCCTGTCGTCGTTGGTGACCACCACCGCGGTGGGGACGTCGATCTTGGGGAGCCAGGGCCGGGAGTGGTGCCGCCCGAGGGCTGCCACGGCCTGGCCGACGGCCCAGGCGCTCGTGCTGCGGAACTCCCGCATCGCCCAGTCGTGGATGTCGGAGTCGAGCTCCAGGGCCTCTGCGAAGACCCGCGCCGAGCGCAGCGCCGTGCGGGATCGCGAGACCTGGCGGGTGCCCATCATCGCGAGCTCCATGCCCGCGTGGAACAGACGCTCCGACGGGCTCGACCGGAATCGGTCCGTGGTCGCGCAGAGCACCAGGCCGGCCGTGCGGGTCGGGTGCTGGCGCCAGAAGCGCTGGGCGATGATCGAGCCCATCGAGTAGCCGGCGACGATCGCCTGGTCGATCTCGAGCACGTCGAGCAGGGCGGCGACGTCGTCGGCGCAGTCGTA
>DASSJR010000402.1:0-8867 GCA_035691135.1 Nocardioides sp.
CTGCCCGCCGAGCTCGAGGCGATGCGTCAGCTCGGGCTGAAGACCACCGAGGAGATCCTCGACCTCGGCATCGAGAAGTTCAACGACGCCTGCCGCGCCTCGGTGATGCGCTACACCTCCGAGTGGCGCGACTACGTCACCCGGCAAGCCCGCTGGGTCGACTTCGACCACGACTACCGGACCCTGAATCTCGACTACATGGAGTCGGTGATGTGGGCCTTCAAGCAGCTCTACGACAAGGGACTGGTCTACGAGGGCTTCCGGGTCCTGCCCTACTGCTGGAACGACGAGACCCCGCTCTCCACCCACGAGCTGCGGATGGACGACGACGTCTACCAGAACCGTCAGGACCCGTCGGTCACGGTCGGCCTCCGCCTCGAGACCGGCGAGCTCGCGCTGGTGTGGACGACCACGCCGTGGACCCTGCCGTCCAACCTCGCGATCATGGTCGGCGAGGACATCGACTACGTCGTGGTCGAGGCCGGGGTCCCGGGCGTCGAGGGGCGCACCGAGCGCTACGTCCTCGCCGAGGCCAGGCTGGCGTCGTACGCCCGGGAACTGGGGGACCAGCCCAGGATCGTGGAGCGGCTGACCGGGGCGGACCTCGCGGGACGCACCTACACACCGCCGTTCGCCTACTACCTCGGACGCGAGAACGCCTTCCGGGTCGTGACCGCCGAGTTCGTGACCACCACCGACGGCACGGGCCTGGTGCACACCGCGGGCGCGTTCGGTGAGGACGACAAGGTCGTCACCGACCGCGAGGGCATCGAGCCGGTGATGCCGGTCGGCAAGGACGGCAGGTTCACCTCACCGGTCGACGAGTACGCCGGGATGCTGGTCTTCGACGCCAACCACGTGATCAACGACCACCTCAAGGCGGCGACGCGCGGCGAGGACGACCGGGGACGCGTCACCGAGGGGACCGTGCTGCTCCGCCGCGAGACCTACGACCACTCCTACCCGCACTGCTGGCGATGCCGGGAGCCCCTGATCTACAAGGGCGTCGAGTCGTGGTTCGTCCAGGTCACGGCCGTCAAGGATCGCCTGATCGAGCTCAACGAGGAGATCCACTGGGTCCCCGAGCACATCAAGCACGGCCAATTCGGCAAGTGGCTGGAGAACGCCCGAGACTGGTCGATCACCCGCAACCGGTTCTGGGGGAGCCCGGTGCCGGTCTGGCGCAGCGACGACCCCGCCTACCCGCGGATCGACGTCTACGGGTCGCTGGCGGAGCTCGAGGCGGACTTCGGCGTCGAGGTGGACGACCTGCACCGGCCGTACGTCGACGAGCTGACCCGCCCCAACCCCGACGACCCGACCGGGAAGTCGACGATGCGGCGCGTCCCCGACGTGCTCGACGTGTGGTTCGACTCGGGCTCGATGAGCTTCGCCCAGGTGCACTACCCGTTCGAGAACGAGGACTGGTTCGAGCACCACTTCCCCGGCGACTTCATCGTCGAGTACATCGGTCAGACCCGGGGCTGGTTCTACACGATGCATGTCCTGGCCGGGGCGATCTTCGACCGGCCGGCGTTCTCGACCTGCCTCAGCCACGGTGTCGTGCTCGGCTCGGACGGCAACAAGATGTCGAAGTCCCTGCGCAACTACCCGAGCGTCTACGAGGTCTTCGACCGCGACGGTGCCGACGCGATGCGGTGGTTCCTGATGTCGTCGCCGATCCTTCGCGGCGGCAACCTGATCGTGACCGAGCAGGGGATCCGCGACTCGGTGCGGCAGGTGCTGATCCCGCTGTGGAACAGCTGGTACTTCTTCGCGCTCTACGCCAACGCCGCCGGCTACGAGGCCGGGCGCTCGACCGGCTCGGAGGACCCGCTGGACGCTTACCTGCTCGCCAAGCTGCGCGAGTACGTCGAGGCGATGACCGAGCAGCTCGACAACTACGAGGTCGCCAACGCCTGCGACTCGACGCGCGGCTTCCTCGACGTGCTCACCAACTGGTACATCCGGCGCTCGCGCGAGCGGTTCTGGGCCACGGACGGTGCCGTCGACGTGGGCGCGTTCGACACCCTCCACACGGTGCTCGAGACGGTGACCCGGGTCGCGGCGCCGCTGCTGCCGCTGACCACCGAGGAGATCTGGCGTGGCCTGACCGGCGGACGGTCGGTGCACCTCACCGACTGGCCCGACCCGCAGGCACTGCCCCGGGACGACGCGCTGGTCACCGCGATGGACCAGGTCCGCGACGTCTGCTCGGCGGGCTCGGCGCTGCGCAAGGCCGCCGGGCTGCGGAACCGCCTCCCGCTGTCGACGCTGACCGTCGTGATGGACGACGCGGCAGCACTGGACCGGTTCACCTCCCTGGTGGCCGACGAGCTCAACATCAAGTCCGTCCGGCTGCTCGACGCAGCGGCGCCCGAGGCGGCGTCGTACGGCGTCTCGCAGCGACTGACCGTCAACGCGCGGGCCGCCGGGCCGCGGCTGGGGCGCGACGTGCAGACCGCGATCAAGGGATCGAAGTCCGGCGACTGGTCGGTCGCGGAGGACGGCACCGTCACGGCGGGGGGCCTGGAGCTGGTCGAGGGCGAGTACACCCTCGAGACCGTCGCCGGCTCCGACGACGACGCCACCAGGATCGGGATGCTCCCGCGGGGAGGCTTCGTCGTCCTGGACACCACGATCACCCCGGAGCTGGCGGCCGAGGGCCTGGCCCGCGACCTGGTGCGCGCCGTGCAGCAGGCCCGCCGCGAGGCGGACCTCGAGGTCTCGGACCGGATCTCGCTCTCCATCACCGGTTCAGAGGCGGTGCTCGAGGCGGCCCGGACCCATGAGGGACTGATCACCCGCGAGACCCTCGCCACCTCGTACGAGCTGGGCGCTGTGGGCGAGGGTCCGCACGACGCCCGGACCGAGGTGAGCGTCGGTGACGGCGAGAACGTGACCGTGGCGGTCACCCGGGCGTGAGGCCCAGACGCCCCGCGAGCCGGTCGAGCGAGGCCAGCACCTCGTCGGCCGACCTGTCGGGGACGCCCCAGATCAGCTCGGTCGCGCCCGCCTCGGCCCAGGCCGCGAGGTCCGCCGGATCGGGCTTGAACGCGATCAGGACGCGGATCTCCGGTGCGCCCGCGCGGCCGGCCTCGGCCCAGGCGTCCTGGAGGGCGGCGATCTGCGTGCCGATGTCCTGCTGGGTGGGCGTGGTCATCCAGCCGTCGGCGTGGCGGGAGATCCACCGGAAGGTCTTCGGACCGCCGCCGGCGCCGATGACGATCGGCACGTGGGCCTGGGCCGGCTTGGGCCACGCCCACGACGGGCCGAAGGACACGAACTCGCCCTCGTAGGACGCCTCCTCCTGCGACCACAGCGCGCGCATCGCCTCGACGTACTCCCGGAGGACGGTACGCCGCCGGTCGGCGGGGACGCCGTGGTCGGCGAGCTCGTCGGTGTTCCAGCCGAAGCCGGCGCCGACGCTGACCCGGCCGCCGGAGAGGTGGTCGAGCGTGGCGATCGACTTCGCCAGCGTGATCGGGTCGGATTCGACCGGCAGCGCGACCGCGGTGGACAGGCCGATCCTGTCGGTGACGGCTGCGACCGTCGCGAGCGAGACCCACGGGTCGAGGGTGCGCAGGTAGCGGTCGTCGGGCAGGGTCTCGTCGCCGGTGCCCGGGTGGGCGGCGTCACGGCGGACCGGGATGTGGGTGTGCTCGGGCACGTAGAACGTGTCGAACCCCCGCTCCTCGGCGGCGCGGCCGAGGGCGGCGGGTGTGATCCCACGGTCGCTGGTGAAAAGCACGAGTCCGTTGCGCACGAGCCGAACCTAGAACATGTTCTATCCGGGAGGAAAGCGAGAGCACCTTCGGCATTCCCTGTCGGCTGCCTGCGAGGATGGCCGCGTGACGATCCCGACCCTCGACCTGACTGCCGACGCGGTCACCCTGACCGCCCAGCTCGTCGACATCGAGTCGGTGAGCCACGACGAGGCGGCGATCGCCGATGCGGTCGAAGCGGCACTGGCGCCGCTCGGCCACCTGCGGGTGAGCCGGCTCGGCAACACCGTGGTTGCCCGGACCGAGCTGGGCCGCGGCGAGCGGGTGGTGATCGCCGGACACCTCGACACCGTGCCGCTCAACCACAATCTGCCGTCCCGGCTGGACGCGGAGGCCGGCATCCTCCACGGGCTCGGCACCTGCGACATGAAGGGCGGCGACGCAGTGATGCTGCGTCTCGCCGCGGGGGTCCGCGAGCCCAACCGCGACATCACCTTCGTCCTCTACGAGGGCGAGGAGATCGAGGGCGAGTTCAACGGCCTGCGACTGCTCGGCGAGAGCGATCCAGGCCTGCTGACCGCCGACTTCGCGATCCTGATGGAGCCCTCGAACGCGGTCGTCGAGGCCGGCTGCCAGGGGACGCTGCGCCTCGAGGTGCGCACACGTGGTGAACGTGCCCACTCGGCCCGCAGCTGGAAGGGCGTCAACGCCATCCACCGGGTCGGGCAGATCCTGGACCGGCTCAACGGCTACGAGGCCCGGCGGCCGGTCATCGACGGGCTGGAGTACCACGAGGGACTCAACGCGGTCAGGATCCACGGCGGCGTCGCCGGCAACGTGATCCCTGACGAGTGCGTGGTCGAGGTCAACTACCGGTTCGCCCCCGACCGGTCCGAGGACGAGGCCGAGCAGTTCGTGCGCGAGTTCTTCGCCGGTTACGAGCTCGCGGTCACCGACTCCGCCCCCGGCGCCCTGCCGGGCCTGGACGTCCCGGCGGCCAAGGCCTTCGTCGAGGCGGTGGGGGGCGAGGTGAACCCGAAGTTCGGCTGGACGGACGTCTCCCGGTTCTCCGCCCTCGGCGTGCCGGCGGTCAACTTCGGACCCGGCGACCCGATGTTCGCTCACAAGCAGGACGAGCACGTGCCGGTCGAGCACATCGAACGCTGCGAGCAACAGCTCCGCGACTGGCTGGAGGCCGCCCAGTGAGGGACGAGCAGTGAGGAACACGCAGTGAGGGACAAGCAGAAGGGCCCGGTGATCCTGCGCCGCGCGCAGGTCGACTCCGGAACCACGACCGACCAGCGACTGCTCGACTCCCGGGGGCCGAGCGACTGGCTGCACGCCGATCCGTGGCGAGTGCTCAGGATCCAGGCCGAGTTCGTCGAAGGCTTCGGAGCGCTGGCCGAGCTGGGCCCGGCGATCAGCGTGTTCGGTTCCGCTCGTACGACGCCTGAGCACCCGTCGTACGCCATGGCCGAGGAGGCGGGCCGCAAGCTGGCCGAGGCGGGCTTCGCGGTGATCACCGGTGGCGGGCCGGGGATCATGGAGGCTGCCAACAAGGGCGCCAGCGAGGCCGGCGGGGTCAGCGTGGGCCTGGGCATCGAGCTGCCGTTCGAGTCCGGCCTCAACGCGTGGGTCGACGTCGGGATCAACTTCCGCTACTTCTTCGCCCGCAAGACCATGTTCGTGAAGTACGCCCAGGGCTTCGTGGTCCTGCCCGGCGGTCTGGGCACTTTCGACGAGCTGTTCGAGGCCCTCACCCTGGTGCAGACGCAGAAGGTCACGTCGTTCCCCGTCGCCCTGCTCGGCGTGGACTACTGGCGGGGGATGATCAACTGGCTGCGCGACACGGTCCTCGCCGACGGCAAGATCGCGGCCTCCGACCTCGACATGCTGGTGCTCACCGACGACGTCGACGAGGCCGTGCGGCTGATGGTGAAGGCCCGCGAGCACCAGGTGCCGAGCCCGACACCGCACCTCTCGGAGTGAGTCGCCCATGATGTGGTTCTTCGCGATCATGATCGTGCTCGCCCTGGGCGGCATCGCCCTGCTCGCGGCCGGAAGGGGAACCCCCATGGCCGAGGTCTACGACGACCGCCCGGACCTCGGTCTGCCCGAGACCGGGCCGGTCCGCGGGGCCGACCTGCGCCGGGTCCGCTTCTCCCTGGCCTTCCGCGGCTACCGGATGTCCGAAGTGGATTCGCTCCTGGACCGGCTGGCGAGCCAGCTGGAGTCGTCGGAGGGTCGTGGATACGGGGACGCCGACTAGGGCAGACTCTCTATGTGTCGCAGCAACAGCTCGGAGTGATCGTTTACATCCTGACCGCGCTCGCGGTGGTCGTCGTGGTCCTCACACGCCTCCGGATGCGCCAGGACAGCGGGGGCGCAGGCGCGGTCCACGTCGGCGAGGGATTCGTGAACCTGCACACCGTGGCCGGCTCGATCGCGACCGTGCTGTGGCTGATCTTCCTGGTGGCCGACGAGGACACCGCGTTGGGGAACGACGTCGTCGGGATCATCGCCCTGGCGTTCTGGTGGATCACGGTCGTTGCCGGCCTGCTGATCCTCCTCCGCTGGCTGCCCAGCCGCGGGAAGCACGCTTCCTCCGGCACCGAGGACACCTGGTCGGAGGGCCCGGGCCTGTCCATCCTGGCCCACGTCGGCATGCTGGTCGGCGTCTCCGTGTTCACCTTCGCCTACCTGAACGCGGCAGTGTGAGGTCATGTCGATCCGGACCCTGGTCGCCGCGTTCCTGTCCCTCGTGATCCCGCTCGGGTCCGGCGCCATCAGCGCCCCGAGTACCGGCGCGTCCGGTGGCAGCGAGCGAGCCGGCACCGCCACCATCGGCGTCCGGGTCATCGGCCGATCGGTGAAGGGACGCCAGATCCGCGCCTACCACCTCGGCGAGCCGGGCGCGCCACGAGTGGTCCTGATCTCGACGATGCACGGCGACGAGCCGGCACCCCGGCAGATCCTCGACTCCCTGCGCAACGGTCCACCGATCCAGGGACTCAACCTCTGGGTGGTCCCCGCCTACAACCCCGACGGCCTGGCGCGCCACACCCGCAAGAACGCCCACGGCATCGACCTCAACCGCAACTACCCCTACCGCTGGGCCAACCTCGACGGCGTCTACGAGTCGGGCCCCCGACCAGCCTCGGAGCCCGAGACCCGGGCGATGATGCGCTTCCTGAGCGACGTCCGGCCGAGCCGGATCCTCAGCTTCCACCAGCCGCTCAAGGGCGTCGACACCGGCACCAAGATCCCGCGGTTCGCCCGACGCACGGCCCACAAGCTGAACCTGCCGCTCAAGTCCTTCACCTGCGGCGGCGTCTGCCACGGCACGATGACGATGTGGTACAACCACCGCTTCCGTGGTGCCGCGGTCACCGTCGAGTACGCTGCCCACCCGTCGCGCCGCCGGATGCAGGTGCGGGCCCCCCGCCAGGTGCTCTCGATCTGGGGTGCCCGGCGCGGCTAGCGGCCCTCGAAGACCGGCTTCTCCTTGGCGACGAACGCGGCCACGGCCGCCTCGTGGTCTCGGGTCGCGCCGGTTGCCTGCATCATCTGGCTCTCGAACTCCAGCGCCTCCTCGAACGAGTGCCCCGCCGCGTAGGCGACCGAACGCCGCATCGCGCCGAGCGCGACGGTGGGGCCGTGGGCGAGACGGGCGGCGGTCTCCTGCACCGTGGCCGTGAGGTCGGCCGCCGGGACCACCCGGCTGGCCAGGCCGAGTGCCAGGGAGTCCTCCGCCGGGATGGTGGTCGGGAAGTAGAGGAGCTCGATCGCCTTGGCCCGACCCACGAGCCGCTGCAGGTGGTAGCTGGCGCCGGTGTCGCAGGAGAGGGCGACGTTGGCGAACGCGAGGTTGAACCCGGCGGTGTCGGCCAGGATCCGCAGGTCGCAGGCGAAGGCGAGACTCGCCCCGGCGCCGGCCGCCACGCCGTTGACTGCGGCCAGGACCGGCTTCGGCATGGAGGCCAGTGCGGTCACGATCGGGTTGTAGTGCTCGTCGACCGTGCGGAACAGCGCCTCGCTGGACTCGCTGTTGAGGATCTCGATGTGCTCCTTGAGGTCCTGGCCGACACAGAACGCGCGACCGGTCCCGGTGAGCACCACGCAACGCGCGGCGGGGTCCTCCGCGACCGCCTGGACCGTCTTCAGCAACGCCACCTTGGTGGCCACGTCCAGGCTGTTCATCGCCTCGGGCCGGTTCAAGGTGATGGTGGCGACCCCGTCGGTGAGGTCGAGGAGCACAGGCTCACTGGCAGTGGTGGGGTGGGCAGTCATGGGGTGAAGTCTGCACGATCGAGGTCGAGGCACCGTGCCACGAACCGGTCAGCGGCCGGCTTCAGCCGCTTCGCCTCGCGGTCGAACGCCTCCGACGCCGATCGCCCCGGCCAGTCGCGGGGCAAGAGCTCGTCAGGCAGGCCGGGATCGGCGAACAGGAACTTTCGCCATTCGTGGACCAGGTGGAATCGGGCAGCGAAGGCGGCCTTGTCGGGGTCGTCGTGCGTGCGCTCGTGCCGCTCGACGGTGGCCAGCGCCGCGGCCGGCCAGGCGTCGTACGCCGTGCGCAGCGCGGACAGGTCCCAGGCCTCGGTGGGCGGGGGGTCGAACCGGTCGGCGTGGGCGGTGCGCGCCGTGCCTCCCGAGTGCTTCAGGACTGAGGTCAGCTCCCTGCGGGGGAACGGGCTCACCCACACGTCAGCGGCGAGCTCGGCGTAGCCCATGAACGCGAGGTCGGCCCGGAGCCGGACCCGGGCGGCCCGGTCGTGGGGCGGAGTGACGAACACCAACTGCCAGCTGCCGTCCCAGGTCCGGTCGGTCTGCCGGTAGATGCGGTCGGCGGCCTCGTCCAGCCGCCGGATCGCGCGGTCGCTGGCGCGGTAGCCACGACCGCCGTCGAGCGCCACCGGTTCGAGCCAACCCTCCGACACCATCCGGGAGATCGCCGTCCGTACGGCAGGGGCGGCGACCCCGACCGGGTCGAGGAGCCGGATCAGCCCGGCGACCGGCGCCTGGTGGCCCCGATCGTGCAGGTGGTCGCCGTAGACGTCGAACAGCGCTGACCGGGCGTGCATGTCGAGGAGTCTGCCAGCAGTGCGGGAGCCCCGTGGGAGACACCTGTGGGCGGCGTCA
>DASSJR010000403.1:0-11703 GCA_035691135.1 Nocardioides sp.
GCTCGACCCGGTGGGCGTCTGCGTTCACCACGGCGCGGTATCGGTGGCCACCTGTGCGGGAGGTGACCTTGACGTCGACGACGTGGTCGGCCGGGGGCGCGAGCGGCTCGATCTGCACGCTGGTGCTGCCGAACGCTCCGCGGACGCCCTCGACCTCGCCAGTCGCCGGGTCCACGGCGAGCACCCGGTCGTCCAGCTCGACGACGAAGGGGGCGGCCGGCCCGGCAACCCGCCAGCCATCAGGCTGGAACGGGTGGGCATCGCCGGGCGTCATCTGCTGTACGGCGACATCGGTCCACGCCGCGATCGCGAGGGGATCCTCCTCGCCGATCCCGTCGGGAAGTCGACTGCGGTCCAGCCAAGCCGTGTCGATCACGGCGTCGGCGAACGGCCGGTCGGCCGCCAGGGAGCGCAGGAAGCCGGTGTTGGTGGTCAGGCCGAGGATCGCGGTGCGGTCGAGCGCGTCGACCAGGCGGCGACGCGCGGCGTCCCTGTCTGCGCCAACAGCCACGACCTTGCCGAGCATCGGGTCGTAGGACGTGCTGACCTCCTGACCGGACTCCAGCGCGTGGTCGACCCGCACGTCGCTCGGCCAGCGCACGATCGAGGCTCGCCCGGCCTGCGGGAGGAATCCGGCGTAGGGATCCTCGGCGTAGACACGGGCCTCGATGGCATGCCCCTCGAGCGTGACGTCGGCCTGACCGAACCCGAGCGGCTGGCCGGTGGCGACCCGAAGCTGGAGAGCCACCAGGTCGATGCCGCGGCCGTTCACCCGAACCACCTCTTCGGTCACGGGGTGCTCGACCTGGAGTCGGGTGTTCATCTCGAGGAAGTAGAAGCGACCCGTCTCGGCATCGAGCAGGAACTCCACGGTGCCGGCGTTGGTGTATCCCACCTCGCGGGCCAGGTCGACCCCCGCACGGGTGATCTCGGCGCGCTGCTGGTCGGTGAGGGTCGGCGCCGGCGCCTCTTCCAGCACCTTCTGGTGCCGTCGTTGCGTGGAGCAGTCCCGCTCGAACAGATGACACACCGAACCGTGGTGGTCGCCGATGACCTGCACCTCGATGTGGCGACCCCGCTCGACATACTTCTCGACCAGCATCGTGTCGTCACCGAAGGCCTTCGCCGCCTCGCGCCGGGCCGCCCCGATCGCCTCCTCGAACTCGGCCGCCGAACGGACCACCCGCATGCCCTTGCCACCGCCACCCGCGGCGGCCTTCACCATGACCGGGTAGTCGAACGAGCGGGGGTCGTCCTCGAGGGAGTAGGACGGCACGACCGGCACGCCGGCTGCCAACGCGACCTCGCGGGCCCGGTCCTTGCGCCCCATCGCCTCCATCACCTCGGCCGACGGCCCCACCAGGACCAACCCGGCGGCATCCAGCGCGCGCACGAACTCGGCACGTTCGGAGAGGAACCCGTAGCCCGGGTGGACATGGCTGGCGACGAAGGACTGGGCGGCCCTCACCATCTCGCCGATGTCGAGGTAGCTCTCGACGCGGTAGGCCTGGTGGGCGTCGCGCACGTGGAGCGCCTCGCGGTCGACGTCGGTGTGAACGGCGACCGTCATCCACCCCGCCGCGCGGGCGGTGCGGATGATGCGTCGGGCGATCTCGCCCCGGTTGGCGATCAGCAGGGTCTTCATCGGCCTCACTCACATCCTGAAGATGCCGTAGGAGGGCGCGGGGATCGGGACGTTGGCGGCTGCTGCCAGGCCCATGCCGAGCACCCGCCGCGTGTCGGCGGGGTCGATGATCCCGTCGTCCCAGAGCCGCGCCGTTGAGTAGTAGGGCGACCCCTGGTGCTCGTACTGGTCGCGGATCGGGGACTTGAACGCCTCCTCGTCCTCCGCCGACCACTCCTCGCCACGAGCCTCGATGCCGTCTCGCCGGACTGTCGCGAGCACCGAGGCCGCCTGCTCACCACCCATCACCGAGATCCGGGCGTTCGGCCACATCCAGAGGAATCGCGGGTCGTAGGCGCGTCCGCACATGCCGTAGTTGCCCGCTCCGAACGAACCACCGATGACCACGGTGAACTTCGGCACGACGGAGCAGGCCACCGCGGTCACGAGCTTGGCCCCGTCCCGCGCGATGCCACGGTTCTCGTACTCGCGGCCGACCATGAAGCCGGTGATGTTCTGCAGGAACACCAGCGGGATCCCGCGCTGGTTGCAGAGCTCGATGAAGTGCGCCCCCTTGAGCGCCGACTCGCTGAACAGGATCCCGTTGTTGGCGACGATCCCGACCGGGTGGCCCCAGATCCGCGCGAAGCCGCAGACCAGGGTCTCGCCGTACAGCTGCTTGAACTCGTGCATCCGGCTGCCGTCGACGACCCGGCGGATCACCTCGCGCACGTCGTACGGCGTCCTGGTGTCGGTGGGGACCACGTCGTAGAGCGTCTGCGGGTCCTCGTGGGGGTCCTCGGCGATGCCGTTTGGTACCAAACGGCGAGATTCCGAGCCTCCCGCATGTCGTTTGCCCACAATGGCGCGGTCCGGCAGGGTGTCGACGATCGATCGCACGATGGCCAGCGCATGGGCGTCGTCCTCGGCGAGATGGTCGACCACCCCGGAGGTCCTGGCGTGCACGTCTCCGCCGCCGAGGTCCTCGGCCGTGACGACCTCGCCGGTCGCGGCCTTCACCAGGGGTGGGCCGCCGAGGAAAATGGTGCCCTGGTTCTTGACGATGACCGTCTCGTCGGACATCGCCGGCACGTAGGCGCCGCCGGCGGTGCAGGAGCCCATCACGCTGGCGATCTGCGGGATGCCGCGCGCGGAGAGGTTGGCCTGGTTGAAGAAGATCCGGCCGAAGTGCTCGCGGTCGGGGAAGACCTCGTCCTGCATCGGCAGGAAGGCGCCGCCCGAGTCGACGAGGTAGACGCACGGCAGTCGGTTGTCCGACGCGACCGCTTGCGCGCGGAGGTGCTTCTTGACCGTGATCGGGTAGTAGGTGCCGCCCTTGACCGTCGCGTCGTTGGCGACCACCACGCACTCGCGGCCGCTGATCCGGCCGATGCCGGTGACGATGCCAGCCGACGGGACGGCGTTGGTGTCGTCGGGCCCGGCGCCGTACATCCCGGTGGCGGCCAGCGGGCTCAGCTCGAGGAACGGGCTGCCGGGATCCAGGAGCCGGTCGACCCGGTCGCGGACCAGCAGCTTGCCCCGGCCGGTGTGCTTGGCCCGGGCGCTCTCCGAGCCGCCCTGCCGGACCAGGGCGAGCCGCTCACGCAGCTCGTCGACGAGGTCCTTCAGGCCGCCGGTGGTCGCGGATGCCTGCTCGGCCGTCACGTCCTGGGTCACAGGTAGAGGTTAGCGATCGTTAACCACCCCGTCCACCGCTCCGCGGCACAGCCACGCCAGGGTCCGACGGGGATAATGGTCAGCGGAGGAGACCACATGGCTACGATCACCCTGACCGCCGACAACTTCGAGCAGACCATCGGCGACCACGAGATGGTCCTCGTCGACTTCTGGGCCGGATGGTGCAGCCCGTGCCGCCAGTTCGCGCCTGTCTACGAGGCCGCGTCGGAGGCACATGACGACATCGTCTTCGGCTCGGTCGACACCGAGTCCGAGCGTGCCCTCGCCGGCGCGTTCAAGGTCACCTCGATCCCCACCCTGATGGCGTTCAAGGGCGGCATCCGGGTCTTCGCCCAGGCGGGCGCCCTGCCCGCGCCGGGGCTGGAGCAGGTGATCGAGGCGCTGCGCGCCCTCGACGTCGAGGCAGCGCTCGCGGATGCGGAGAAGCGCCGGCGTTAACGGACGCTAACCTTGGCCGGTGAGCAGCGCGCCGGCCAGCCGACGCCAGCAGATCCTCGAGACTGCGGCCGAGCTGTTCGCCGCCCGCGGCTTCCACGGCGTGTCCGTGGCCGATCTGGGCGCGGCCGTCGGCATCTCCGGCCCGGGGCTCTACAAGCACTTCGCCGGCAAGGACGCCGTACTGGCCGAGATGCTGGTCTCGATCAGCGAGGAGCTGCTGACGATCGGCCGGCAGCGCGTGGCCGAGGCACCCGACGCAGCGGCCGCCGTCCGCGCCCTGGTCGACTGGCACGTCGAGTTCGCGCTGCGGCACCGGCCGCTGATCGTGGTCCAGGACCGCGACTGGGAGTCGCTCCCCGGGGCGGACCGCGAACGGGTGCGGTCGCTCCAGCGGGAGTACGTCGAGCTGTGGGCCGACCGGCTCCGCGCCGTGCACGAGGACGTCGAGCCGGACCGGGCCCGGGCGATGTCGCACGCAGCCTTCGGCCTGATCAACTCCACCCCCCACAGCGGACTGTTGCCGGACGGTGACATGAGCCTCCTGCTCCGACAGATGGCACTGCACTCCCTCGGTATCCCCGACGCCGGTTAGCCTCAGTCCATGAGCCTGTTCGACACACCTATCGCCCGACTCGACGGAACCCCCGGCACCCTCGGCGAACTCGGCGGTCGCCGGGCCACGCTCCTGGTCAACGTCGCGAGCCAGTGTGGCCTCACCCCGCAGTACTCCGGCCTCGAGCAGCTGCACGAGAAGTACGCCGACCGGGGCTTCGGCGTCGTCGGCGTGCCGTGCAACCAGTTCGGCGGGCAGGAGCCCGGCTCGTCCGAGGAGATCGCCGAGTTCTGCTCCGCGACCTACGGCGTCACGTTCCCCCTGACCGAGAAGGTCGATGTCAACGGACCCGACCGGCACGAGATCTACACCGCCCTGGTCGACACGCCCGACGGAGACGGTCGCACCGGCGACATCGCGTGGAACTTCGAAAAGTTCCTGCTCGCCGCCGATGGCGAGGTGCTCGCTCGGTTCGACCCTGGCGTGGAGCCGGAGGACCCGACACTGGTCGCGTCGATCGAGGCGCAGCTCGACTGACCGTTTCGCCACCCCCGCCTCGGGTACGAGCCCCCCAGTGAAGGGGGTTGCCATGGGCCACAACGACCGGACCGCGACCCTGATGCGGACCGGCTACCGCTTCTCGGGATGGCTGCGCGCGAGGGCCACGGGTCCTGGGCGCGCCACCACACTGCGACTGCTCGGACGCCGCTCACTCGTGGTGAGCGGGCGGGAGGGCGTCGATCTTTTCTACGACACCGATCGTGTCCAGCGCCGCTCGGCCACCCCCGGATCGGTGGCCCGCACGATTTTCGGCCGGGACGCCGTCCACACCCTCGACGGCGCCGCGCACCGGCATCGCAAGCAGTTGTTCCTCGAGGTGACCAGACCCGAGCTCGAGGCCGACCTCGCGGACCGGGTGGCGGCCAAGTGGAGCCGCGAGCTCGACCGTTGGGTCAGCCACGGCACCGGGACCGTTCTCCCGGGCGCGGTCGGGGTCTTCGGCGAGGCGGTCCAGGAGTGGGCCGGTGTCGGCGACGCCCCGGAGGTCATGAAGAACCGGTCCCGCGACCTCGGGCGGATCGTGGACGGGTTCGCGACCACGTCCCCGGCCTGGCTGCGGGCCAGGTTGGCCCGGCGCCGGGCGAATGCCTGGGCATCCCAGATGATCATCGACGTGCGGCAGGGACGGCGCCGGCCCGGGACGGGTACCGCGGCCTCGGTGATGGCGCACGCGCGGGACCTCGACGGAGACCTTCTGCCGGTCAGGACCGCGGCGGTGGAGCTCCTCAACGTCCTGCGACCGACCATCGCCGTGGCCTACTTCGCCGCCTTCGCCGCGCTCGAGCTCGAGGCGAACCCGGATCTGGCAGACCGGTGCGCGACCGGTGACCCGGTGGCCGTGGAGAAGTTCTGCCAGGAGGTCCGGCGGATGAGTCCCTTCGTCCCGCTCCTGGCGGGACGGTCACGGTGTCCGTTCACCTGGCGCGGGCACGAGGTGCGCCAGGGCGACCAGGTCTTCCTCGACGTCTACGGCACCGACACGGACCCCGAGGCCTGGGCCGACGCCGCCACGTTCGACCCGGACCGCTTCGCTTCGACTGCGGCCGAGCGGACCGACTTCATCCCCCAGGGTGGTGGCTCCGTCGAGACCGGTCATCGCTGCCCGGGTGAGGGCATCACCATGGCGCTGCTCCGCACCGTCGTACCGTCACTGGCGCGACTGGACTGGTCGATCCATCCCGAGGACCGGGTCTACTCCTTGCGCCGGGTGCCGGCGCGTCCCGCCGGAGGGGTCAGGCTCCTCGACGTCCGACGACACCTGCTGCTTCAGCCGGTGTGAGGTCGTCCGGGACCATCGGAGGGATCAGGACGCGGATGCGTGGGCGACCGAGCCCTCGCCGGTCGAGTTGAGGTCGCGGTACAGGTCCCGCAGGATCCGGGCCAGCAGCCGCGACACCTGCATCTGGGTGACCCCGATCTCGTCCGCGATCTCCTGCTGGGACTTCTGCTCGAAGAACCGCAGGTAGACGATGCGCCGGTCCCGTGGCTTGAGCTTCTTGACCACCGGTGCCAGGACGACGCGGGCCTCCGCCGCAGGCGTGGCCTGGTCGGCCTCGCCGAGGAAATCGACGAGCGCGACACCGGTGGTGTCCCCACTCGGTGACACCGGCCGATCCAACGAGGAGGGTGAGAAGCACCCGTCAGCGGCCAGGGCCTCGATGACGTCGTCGAGCTCGAGTCCGAGGTGCTCGGCGAGCTCGGTCGGCCGGACCGCCCGCCCCAGCTCCTGGGACAGGGCGCCCTCGGCGCGCGTGATCCGGGCCTGCGCCTCCTGAACGCGTCGTGGCGGGCGCACCATCCACCCGTGGTCCCGGAAGTGCTTCTTGAGCTCGCCGCGGATGGTCGGCACCGCGTAGGACAGGAAGTCCTGGTGGCGACTCGCGTCGAAGTCACGGGCGGCCCGGGTGAGGGCCATGTAGGCGACCTGGATCAGGTCGTCCTCGTCGATGCCGCGGTGGAAGTAGCGACCTGCCACCGTGCGCGCGACGCCCATGTTGATCCGCACGACGTAGTCGAGCAGTTCCTGGCGCCGACGCTCGCTGGAGGTCTGCGCCACAGCGGTCAGGGCGCGCGCCGTGCGGTCGCGTCTTTGTCGCCTGGACATGGAGGTGCTGCGGAGATCTGGCTGTGCGCTCATATCAGTTTCCTGAACGTCGAGCGGCCTCGCCGACTGTTTTGCAGCAAGAGCACTCCCGGGTCGCGGGCGTGCGGTTCTTGTGACGTTACTCGTCTAGACCGTTGTTGACTAGTCCGATCGGACTATGGCGACCCGGGGTGGCCCTCCGCGGTCGGCGGGAAAGCGACTTTCGAGCCCGTTTGGCGCGACCCGGGCCGGGTACCCCTCGCCATGCCCGTGAACCTCGCCGTCATCTACTACTCCTCCACCGGCACCGTCGACACCATGGCCCGCCGGGTTGCCGCCACCGGGGAGAAGGCGGGCGCGGAGGTCCGGCTTCGCCAGGTCCAGGAGATCGCTCCCGACAGCGCCATCGACTCCGTCGACGAGTGGCGCGAGCACGTCGATGCCACCGCCTCGGAGCCCACGGCGTCACCCGACGACATCGTCTGGGCCGACGCCGTACTGCTCGGCTCCCCCACCCGGTTCGGAAACGTCGCGAGCCAGCTGAAGAACTTCCTCGACTCGCTCGGACCCCAGTGGGGCGAAGGCAAGCTAGCCGACAAGGTCTACGCCGGATTCACCTCCAGCCAGACCGACCACGGTGGCCAGGAGTCCACGCTCCTCGCCCTCTACAACACCATCCACCACTTCGGCGGGATCCTCGTGGCGCCCGGCTACACCGACCCGCTCAAGTTCGCCGACGGCAACCCCTACGGCGTCGGCCATGTCACCGGGCCCGAGAACGCCCAGCCCGTCGGCGACGTCGAAGAGGCGGCCCTGGACCACCTCGTCGAGCGAGTGCTCGACGTCGCCCGCAAGCTCACCAACAAGAACTGAGGAGCGCCATGTCAAGCGGAGTCGAGACCGGCCGGATCACCACCGACATCCCGGCACGACTGGATCGATTGCCCTGGAGTCGATGGCACTGGCTGGTGGTGATCGGACTCGGAACGGTCTGGATCCTCGACGGCCTCGAGGTGACCATCGTCGGGTCGATGTCCGATGCGCTCGCCGACCCGAAGACGGGTCTGGGTCTGAGCAGCTTCGACATCGGCTTTGCCGGCGCCATCTATGTCGCGGGTGCCTGCGTCGGCGCGCTGTTCTTCGGGTACCTGACCGACAGGTTCGGGCGGAAGAAGCTGTTCCTGATCACGCTCGGCGTCTACACCTGTGCCACGGTGCTCACCGCGTTCTCGATGAACCCCACGTGGTACTTCGTCGCCCGCTTCTTCACCGGTGCCGGTATCGGCGGCGAGTACGCCGCGATCAACTCCGCCATCGACGAGCTGATCCCGGCGAAGTTCCGGGGCCGGGTCGACGTGTCGATCAACGGCTCGTTCTGGGTCGGCGCCGCCGGCGGTGCGCTGCTGACCATTCCGCTGCTCGACCCGACCCTCGTCAACCCGGAGTGGGGCTGGCGCCTCGCCTTCGGTCTGGGTGCCATCCTCGCGGTCGGCATCCTCCTCGTCCGCCGCAACGTGCCGGAGTCGCCGCGCTGGCTGTTCATCCACGGCCGTGAGGACGAGGGCGAGCGGGTCGTGCAGGACATCGAGCGGACCATCAGCGACGAGAGCGGCAAGAACCTGCCGCCGGTCTCCGAGACGATCACGATCCGCCAGCGGAAGACGATCGGCTTCGTTCTGATCGCCAAGACCGTGTTCACGCTCTACCCGAGGCGCACCGTTCTGTGCTTCTCGCTCTTCATCGGGCAGGCGTTCCTCTACAACGCCTTCTTCTTCACCTACGGCGACACGTTGACCACCTTCATGGGGGTCGGCCAGGTCGGCTGGTACATCGCAGTCTTCGCGGTCAGCAACTTCCTGGGCGCGATCATCCTCGGCCCGCTCTTCGACACGCTCGGCCGGGTCAAGATGCTCACCGGTACGTACGTGATCTCCGGGGTGATCCTCGGCATCATGGGGCTGACGCTCGGCTCCTACACGGCGGTGACGCTGACCCTGATGGGGTGCATCGTCTTCTTCTTCGCCAGCGCCGGCGCCAGCGCGGCGTACCTGACGGCGAGCGAGGTGTTCCCCATGGAGACCCGAGCCCTGTGCATCGCGTTCTTCTACGCCATCGGCACCGCCGCCGGTGGCATCGCCGGCCCACTCCTGTTCGGCAAGCTCATCGAGGACGCCACCACCGGCGGCCTGGACATCACCGCCATCGCCATCGGCTACTACATCGGGGCCGCCCTGATGATCGCCGGCGGGATCGTGGCAGCATTCCTCGGGGTCAAGGCCGAGGGCGAGTCGCTCGAGAACATCGCCAAGCCGCTGACCGCCGAGGACGCCGAGGCCGAGGGCCCCGGACGCGACCGCGACCGGCAGACGGTCTGACCGCAACAAGCCAGCGAAGGAGCGCGCAACATGCCCATGCCCCCACCCAAGCCGTCGACCGAGGGACGGCGCGACCGGCAGGTGTTCCACGAGATGGGACAGCTCGTGCGCGCCGTCGAGGCCCACGGGTCGACGGATCCTGACCACCTCGCGACGCTGGTCGGAGCGCCGTACTGGGAGCCGGACCGGTTCGACCGGGCGCTCTCGCTGGCGCTCGCCGACGGGCTGCTGGTCCGGGGACCCGACGGAACCCTGCAGGCGTCGCCCTGAGGAGGCACTGACGGGCCAACGGGTCGCCTCAGGCCTGGACCGCCAGGGTCAGCGGGAGTACGTCGCTCGCGCCGGCGTCGCGGAGCGCGCGCGCGGCGAGCGTGAGAGTCCAGCCGGTGACCACCAGGTCGTCGACCAGGAGCACCCGGTCACCCGGCTCATCGAGCCGGAGCTCGGAGCGTCGACTCACCGCGGCCACCCGCTGAGCGGAGTTGACCGCACCCTGGCCGGGCGCCACCGAGTGATCGGCGATCGCGAACCGGCCGATCAGCGGCACCCCGAGGTAGCGGCACAGGCCGCTTGCGAGGTCACTGGTCAGAGTGGGACGGGTCGCGGACTCGACCACGACGATCGAGTCGACCTTCGGCTGCCAGTCGCCGAGCACCTCGATCACCGCGCGCACCAGGGGCGGGGGAACCGGGCCGTCCGGCGCATCCGGGGCGAACAGATCACGCAGCTGTCCGCCGTAGCCCAGGTCGGTGAGCCGGGCCACGGCACGCCCCTCAGCGGGCGGGTCCGCGATCTTTCCCTTGAGGTCGAGGCCCAGCGCGAGCAGGGCGGTGGGCCACATCTTCCGGGGCTCGATCACCACGCCCGGGCGTGAGAGGCGGGCGGCCGCCGCGTCCACCGCCTCCGCCGAGAGGTCGGTGGCCAGGTCGAGCCCGCCGCAGTTGTCGCAGCGACCGCAGTCGGCCGCCTCCGGGTCGTCGAGCTGGTCGCGCAGGAACCACATCCGGCAGCGGTCGGTGCCGAGGTAGTCGAGCATCGCCTGCTGCTCGCGCTCGCGCGCCGCGGCGACCCGGTGGTATCGCTCGGCGTCGTAGACCCAGTCCGCACCCGTGGCTTCCCAGCCGCCCTTGACCCGGCGGCAGGCGCCGTCGACGTCGAGCACCTTGAGCATGGTCTCGAGCCGGGTCCGGCTCAGCTCGACATGGGTCTCCAGATTGGCGGTGCTCAGCGGGCGGCCGGCGTCGGCGAGGACGGCCAGGGTCTGCCGGACCTGCTCCTCGCGGGGGAAGGCGAGGGAGGCGAAGTAGTGCCAGATGTCGCGGTCCTCGGTCGCCGGCAACAGCACGACACTGGCCTGGTCGGTGCCCCGGCCGGCGCGGCCGACCTGCTGGTAGTAGGCCACCGGTGAGGCAGGTGCCCCGAGGTTGACCACGAACCCGAGCGTCGCGTCGAAGCCCATCCCGAGTGCACTGGTCGCCACCAGCGCCTTGACCCGGCCGGCCAGCAGGTCTTCCTCGAGGGCAAGACGTTCGGTGGGGTCGGTCTGGCCGGAGTAGGCCGCGACCTGGTGGCCGCGGCTGCGGAGGTAGTCGGCGGTCTGCTGGGTGGCAGCGACGGTCAGGCAGTAGATGATCCCGGATCCGGGCTGCTCGGCGAGGTGGTCGGAGAGCCAGGCCAGCCGCTGCTCGGAGGTCGCCAGCCGGACGACGCCCAGTCGCAAGGACTCGCGGTCGAGGGATCCGCGCAGGACCAGGACGCTCTGTTGATCCGTGGGGCCGAGCTGCTCGGCGACGTCGGCGGTCACCCGGGCGTTGGCGGTGGCGGTGGTGGCGAGCACCGGGATCCCGTCGGGCAGGTCGGCGAGCAGAGTCCGGATGCGCCGGTAGTCGGGCCGGAAGTCGTGGCCCCAGTCGGAGATGCAGTGGGCCTCGTCGACGACCAGCAGCCCGCAGCTCGGCGCCAGCCGGGGCAGCACCTCGTCGCGGAAGCCGGGGTTGTTGAGCCGTTCGGGGCTGACCAGCAGCACGTCGACCTCGCCGGCGTGGATCTGCTCGTGGATCGGCTGCCACTGCTCGATGTTGGTGGAGTTGATCGTGACCGCGTGGATGCCGGCACGGTCGGCCGCCTCGATCTGGTTGCGCATCAGGGCGAGCAGGGGCGAGATGATCACCGTCGGACCGGCACCCTGCTCGCGCAGCAGCGCGGTCGCGACGAAGTACACCGCCGACTTGCCCCAGCCGGTGCGCTGGACGACCAGCGCCCGGCGCCGGTCGAGCACGAGAGCGGCGATCGCGGCCCACTGGTCGTCGTACAGCCGCGCGTCGTCGCGACCGACGAGTGCGCGCAGGTGGCGCTCGGCCTGCTCACGGAC
>DASSJR010000404.1:0-5401 GCA_035691135.1 Nocardioides sp.
CGGTCGAGCGGCGTACGACGCGGACCGGGGCCCCGGCCTGGTGGCTGCTGAGCGACAACCCGGTGGCCGGCGTGGACTCGCGGCACCGGGGACCCGTTCCCGCGGAGGACGTGGTCGCCGTCGTACTGCTCCGGGTTTGGCCCCGACCACGGCTGCGGCTGTGAAAGACTCCGGAGTCCCCGAATTGTCAGCGATGTGGCCCGCGCGGCCCGGAGATCCAGAAGGTTGATGGTGGCTTCCCCCCACGGCGAGCAGGATCCGCACCCGCACGCCGGCGACCCGGTGTTCGACCTGCACGTCGGCGGCAAGATGGAGACCAGGTCCACGGTGGCGCTGACCGGGCGCGACGAGCTGTCGATGGCCTACACCCCGGGGGTGGCCCGGGTCTGCGAGGCGATCGCTGCCGATCCGTCCCTCACCCGGCACTACACGTGGGTGCCCAACACGGTGGCGATCGTCACCGACGGCACCGCCGTCCTCGGGCTCGGCGACATCGGGCCCGCCGCGGCGATGCCGGTGATGGAGGGCAAGGCGGTGCTGTTCAAGCAGTTCGGTGGCGTCGACGGCGTCCCTATCTGCCTGGACACCACCGACGTCGAGGAGATCATCGAGACGGTCGCCCGCCTGGCGCCGAGCTTCGGCGGCATCAACCTCGAGGACATCTCGGCACCCCGCTGCTTCGAGATCGAGGACCGGCTCAAGGAGCGGCTCTCGATCCCGGTCTTCCACGACGACCAGCACGGGACCGCCGTGGTCGCGCTCGCGGCCCTCAAGAACGCGCTCACCCTCACCGGCCGCGACCCGGCGACGACCCGGGTGGTGATCTCCGGTGCCGGAGCGGCCGGCGTCGCGGTGGCGCGCATCCTGCTGGAGGCCGGCGTCCGCGACCTCGCGGTCCTCGACCGCCAGGGCGTCCTGAACTCCGAGCGCTCCGACCTCACGCCCGTGAAGCTGGGCCTGGCGCAGGACACCGCCGACCGTTTCGGCCGCACCGGCAAGCTGGCCGACGTCATGGACGGGGCGGACGTCTACATCGGGGTCTCGGGCGGCACCGTTCCCGAGGAGGTGGTCGCGCTGATGGCCGACGACGCGGTGATCTTCGGGCTGGCCAACCCGAACCCGGAGGTCCACCCCGACCTCGCGCACCGCTACGCCCGGGTGGTGGCCACGGGGCGCTCGGACTTCCCCAACCAGATCAACAACGTGCTGGCCTTCCCCGGGATCTTCCGCGGCGCCTTCGACGTGCACGCCACCGCGATCACCGAGGGCATGAAGCTTGCCGCCGCCAACGCCCTGGCCGGGCTCGTGGGCGAGGACCTCGCCGAGGACCTGATCGTCCCCTCGCCGTTCGACCCCCGGGTCGGCCCCGCCGTCGCGGAGGCGGTCGCCGACGCCGCCCGGCGGGACGGTGTGGCCCGCCGCTGAGCGCCGACTCGGCGCATCTGCAACTCTCAGGCAGGCCGACTCGGCGCATCTGCACGGCTGACGGGTGCTGAGTCGGCGTACTTGCCCGGCTGAGGGGTGTCGAGTCGGCGCGTTTGCCGCGGCAGGACTGTGCAGATGCGCCGAGTCGATGTGCTGTGGGGCGGCAGATGCGCCGACTCGCGGAAGAGGTCGGAGAAGGCAGTAGGTAGGTTCGGACCCATGTTTGCTGTGTACGCCGACTCGTTCTCCTCAGACGACCCGCTGTCCGGCCTGGTGGTCGGGGAGCGGCCGGAGCCGGAGGCTCCCGACGGCTGGGCCACGGTCACGGTCCAGGCCGCGTCGCTCAACCACCACGACCTCTGGTCGCTGCGGGGGGTGGGGCTCAAGAAGGAGTCGCTGCCGATGATCCTGGGCTGCGACGCCGCCGGCTACGACGAGGACGGCAACGAGGTCGTGGTCCATGCCGTGGTCAGCGACCCCAGCTGGGCCGGCGACGAGACCCTCGACCCGAAGCGGTCGCTGCTCTCCGAGCGGCACCAGGGCACCTTCGCCGAGCGCGTCGTCGTACCGCGGCGCAACGTGGTGCCCAAACCCGCCTCCCTCTCGTTCGAGGAGGCAGCCTGCCTGCCCACGGCCTGGCTCACCGCCTACCGGATGTTGTTCACCCAGGGCGGGCTCAAGGCCGGCGACACGGTGCTGGTGCAGGGAGCCGGCGGGGGAGTGGCGACCGCACTGATCATCCTCGCCCGCGCCGGCGGCCTGCGGGTGTTCACGACCTCGCGCGACGAGGCAAAGCGGGCCCGGGCGCTGGAGATCGGCGCCCACGAGGCCTTCGAGTCCGGCGCCCGCCTCCCGAGCAAGGTCGACGCCGTGATGGAAACGGTCGGCCGCGCCACCTGGTCGCACTCCATCCGGTCGCTGCGTCCAGGCGGCACGATCGTGGTCAGCGGTACGACGTCGGGCCCCAACGTGGACGACGCCGAGCTCACCCGCATCTTCTTCCTCCAACTGCGGGTGATCGGCTCCACCATGGGCACCCGCGACGAGCTCGCCTCGCTGGTCACCCTGCTCGACGCCACCGACACCCGGCCACTGATCGACCGCACCCTCAACCTCTCGAAGGCCCCCGAGGGGTTCGCCGCCATGGCCGAGGGCGACGTCTTCGGCAAGATCGTCTTCTCCAAGGACGCCTGATGCCCACCCACCTGATCACCGGCGCGGGCTCCGGCATCGGCGAGGCCGTGGCCCGCACGCTGCGCGACCGCGGCGACCGCCTGCTGCTGCTGTCGCGGTCGGGTGAGCGGGCGGCTCAGCTCGCAGCGGAGTTTCCCGACGCCGAGACGATCGTCGCCGACCTGGCCGACCCCGCCGGCCTCGAGCAGGTGCTCACGAGGGCGGATCTGCCCGACCGCCTCGATTCGCTGCTTCACGTCGCGGGGGCGGTCGAGCTGTCCGCGGTGGCAGCCCTCCCGGTCGGCCAGCTGCGCGAGCAGCTCGACGTCAACCTGGTCGCGCCGGCGGTGCTCACCCGAGCGTGCCTGCCCGCCCTGCGCGGGGCGCAGGGCACGGTGGTCTTCGTGAACTCCACCTCGGGCCTGCGCGCCAACCCCGCGTGGTCGGCGTACGCCGCCTCGAAGTTCGGCCTCCGGGGTTTCGCCGACGCGCTCCGGGCCGAGGAGGCCGAGCACGGCGTTCGGGTGACCAGCGTGTTCCCGAGCCGGACCGCGACCCCGATGCAGGAGAAGGTCCACGACCAGGAGGGCAAGGACTACGACGCCTCGGACTGGATCACGCCCGAGACCGTCGCCGACGCGATCGTGCACGTCCTCGACGTCCCGCCGGAGGCGACCATCCCCGAGCTGGTGGTCAAGGTGGCCCGCTAGCCCGGCTCAAGGCTCGCGCGAGCGCCAGTTGAGGGCGCCGATCAGCACCATGCGCAGCTGGGTCCGCGCCCGGTCGACGACGGCCTGCTCGGCCTCGGGGCCGGTCGCGATGATGACCTCGGCAGTGGCCACTACGTTGTTGACGATCAGGTTCGACAGGATCTGGAGGTCCTCCGAGGAGTAGCGGTCGGTTCCCGGGATGCGGGCGAGGTCGAGGGCGAGCTCGCGCTCGAACAGCTCGATCCCATGGGCGATCGACTCCCGGACCACCAGTGGCCCCGCGGCCCGCTCCCGGGCGATGAATCGGAAGTGCTCCCGTCGGGCGTGGACGTGCTCGACCAGGACCTGCAGTGAGCTGTCGATGATGTCGTCGAGGGCGGGGTCGTTACGGCGTACGTCGCGCAGCATCGCGCGCAGCGAGACGAAGGACTCCTCGACCAGGGCCAGCCCGAGCGCGTCGATGGACTCGAAGTGCCGGTAGAACGCGGTCGGGACGATCCCGACCTCCTTGGCGACGGCCCGCAGTGAGAGCGCCGCGAACGTGCCCTCGCTCGAGAGGGCCAGGGCCGCGTCCAGGATCGCCCGGCGGGTGCGCTCCTTGCGCTCCCCGCGGGTCTCCCGCGGCTCGGTGGCCTGGGTGTTCATGGACAGGACGATAGGCGTACGGCGCCTGCAAGGCACCTAGGATGACCGCCATGAAGGACCACCTGAGCAGGAGCGAGATCGGCAAGGACGCCGTGCAGGACGCCGTGGAGGCGGCGGCCACGACCGTCGGACAGGTGACCTCGATCATCGCTCACGCGGTCAAGGACGTCGCGGGGGCGATGGGTGGCTTCGCCACGGAGGTCTTCGAGATCCGAGACTCCGCCCGCCGGGCCCGGGAGCAGAACCAGCCCGAGTAGCGTGACTCCCCACCCACCCCGAGGAGTCCCCACCGTGGACATGCGCCTGGAGCTCGTGCCGCTCCCCACCTCCGACGTCGAGCGGAGCAAGGAGTTCTACGTCGACGGGATGGGCTTCCACCTCGACCACGACGTCTCGCCCGGCAACGGCATGCGCGTCGTGCAGCTGACCCCGCCGGGCTCGGCCTGCTCGGTCGTGGTGGGCGTGGGCATGAGCGACCCGGACGCACCTCGGGTGCAGAACCTCCATCTGGTGGTCGACGGCATCGACGAGGTCCGGGCGAACCTGACCGCCCGAGGGGTCGAGGTCTCCGAGGTGCAGGACCTGGGTGGAGTGAAGTACGCCTACCTCAGCGACCCCGACGGCAACTCCTGGGCGCTCCAGCAGATCCCGCGCTGAACCGGCGGGTGGCTAGCTGTCGCCGCCGAAGCTCATCTGGAAGTCGGACATCCGGAACGACGCCAGCGACCGGCGGCCGGCCAGCCAGCCGAGCGGCCCGTCGGGGGCGAACTCCCAGCGACCGCGACACGGCAGGCTCCGCGCCGACCCGTGCAGGGTCGCCGTCGTCGGGTCGCCGTCACCGTAGAGCGATGGCTGCCACGTCGCGCCACGGAACGGCAGCCGCGGCGCGTAGCGCGAGACGTCGCTGAAGGTGGCCCGGGCGATCGGCTGGCCGGTGATCGAGGCCGACCAGGAGGCTCGCGCCAGCGGCCCCCGGCGCTCGGTCCCGGACGTGAACTCGCACAGACCCTTGGGGATCGCCCAGAGCTCGCGACCGCCCTCCATCGACTCGGGGGAGTCGACCCAGATGTCGGTGATGGTCACCGCGCGGTTCGGCCCGGGGTGGGCCACGAGCACCTCGGAGTAGGTCAGCTCGCTGCCGGGCTCGTAGCTGACGAACGCGGCGCCGTAGACCCCGTCGGGGCGTCCCTCGACCCCGCGGACCCGGAAGAGGGACAGCCAGAGCTGGCCCTGCATCTGCCAGGGAGCCGCCGGGTAGCCCATGTCAGTCCTCGGGGTCGTCGAGCCGGGCCAACCAGGTCGCGAGCCGCTCGACCGGGGTCTCGAACTCGGGGTGGGTGTCGGTGAACTCCTGCAGCCGCTCGGCCAGCCACGCGAAGGTGACCTCCTCGTCGCCCCGGCGCTTCTCCAGCTCCTCGATGCCGCGGTCGGTGAAGTACATCAGTAGT
>DASSJR010000405.1:0-6215 GCA_035691135.1 Nocardioides sp.
TCGTCAGCAGGTCGGATACCTCTGCCCCAACGGGCACGAGTTCGAGATCACGATGTCGGTCGAGGCTGAGGTCCCGGCCACCTGGGAGTGCCAGAAGTGCGGCAGCGAGGCGCTGAGCACCTCGGGCATCCAGCCGGAGGCGAAGAACGAGAAGCCCGCCCGCACCCACTGGGACATGCTGCTGGAGCGGCGCTCGGAGAAGGAGCTCGAGGACATCCTCAAGGAGCGTCTCGAGCTGCTGCGGGGCGGCGAGATCGGGCCCGCGCACCTGCACCGCGCTTCGGCGCGGAAGAAGAAGGCCGGCTGACCCGGTCTCGACACTGACCCGGTCTCGACACCGCCGGTCGCTACTCTTCGACCACCTCGCCCCGGACGACGGGTCCACCAGGACCTGGTCCGGGGCGAGTCGTGTATCCGGCCAGCAGCCGCCTGCTCACCAGCTGGGTCAGCATCCGTCGGGCCATCGGTCGGGTGAAGGGCAGGATCAGCAGGATGCCGAAGGCGTCGGTGACGAAGCCCGGCGTGAGCATCAGCGTGCCGCCGACCAGGATCAGGGCGCCGTCGGCCAGCTCCCGCGCCGGCATCCGGCCCGACTCGAGTGCCACCCGGAGCGCCATCCAGGCGCGGGCGCCCTCACGCCGGATCAGCCAGGTGCCGAACAGGCTGTCGAGTATCAGCAGCAGGATCGTCCACCACGGCCCGATCACCTGACCGACCTGGATCAGCACATAGATCTCGACCAGCGGCACGACGATGAAGGCGACGAACAGCGCCAGCCTGGACAAGCGGCGTCGGCGCGTCATGTGGTCCTCCCGTGTCGTGGCCGCACGGCCTGCCGGAGGTGGGACCAGCGGTGTCGGAGCCCCCACCCGGTGATCCGGCGCAGCGACTCGACCGCGACCCGGGCGCTCATCTTCGACTCCCCGCGAACCCGCTCCACGAACTCGATGGGCACCTCGCGCACCGCGAGTCCGGCGTCGAGGGTCCGGGCGACGAGGTCGGTCTGGAACACGTAACCGGCCGACCGCACGGTGGCGAGGTCGATCTTCTCCAGGGTCCGGCTGCGGAAGACCCGGAACCCGGACGTGGCGTCGTGGACGTCGATCCCGAGCAGCGCACGGACGTAGAGGTTGCCGCCACGGGACAGGGCCTCACGGCCCCGGGACCAGTTCACGATCGAGCCGCCCGGGATCCAGCGGGACCCGATCACGAGGTCGGCCTCACCAAGCGCCTCGAGCAGCTGAGGAAGCTCCTCGGGCTGGTGGGAGCCGTCGGCGTCCATCTCCCCGATGACGTCGTACCCGGCGGCGAGGGCCTGACCGAAGCCGGCGAGATAGGCGGCGCCGAGCCCCTCCTTGCGGTCGCGGTGCAGGACCCGGACCTGGTCGTCCGCCGCCGCGAGCCGGTCGGCGACCGCTCCCGTGCCGTCCGGGGAGTTGTCGTCGACGATCAGTACGTCGGCTTCGGGGACGGCGGCGCGGAGGCGCGCGACCACCCCGGCGATGTTGTCGGCCTCGTCGTAGGTGGGGACCACCACCACGACCCGACCGAGGGACTCGAAGCTCACGCCTGCACCTCCTCTCCCCTGCGCTGCCGTCGACGATACGGGAGCAGGCCCAAGCACAGCGCGGCCACGGCCATCCCGGCGCAGGCCCGCCCGACCCAGGGACCGAGCCGGACCGCCGGGGTGATCGCCGTGCTCAGCTCGACGTCCTCGGTGAGCACCGCCTGGGTCTTGGGTTCGGCCCGGTCCAGCACCGTCCCGTCCGGCGCGACGACGCCCGAGACGCCGTTGGTGGCCGCCACCAGCACGTAGCGGCCGGTCTCGAGGGCCCGGAGCCGGGAGATCTCGAACTGCTGCTCGATCTGGCTGGTGTTGATGAACATGGCGTTCGAGGTCTGCACGACCAGCAGCTCCGCGCCGTTGCGGATCTGGGCGTGGATCCCGTCGTCGTAGGCAACGTCGAAGCAGATCGCGTCCGCCACCGCGGTGTCGGCGATGCGCAGCGGCGTGGTCCGCGTGCCGCTGCGCATGTCGCGCGGAATCAGGGCGAGGCGCCCGAAGTTGCTGCGGAAGACGCTGCGCCAGGGGATGTATTCGCCGAACGGGACCGGGTGCCGCTTGGTGTAGCGGTCGCCCGCACCGACCCCGGGCACCCACACGATCCCCTGGTTGAGGACGTGATCGGCCCCCGCGTCGACCATCGCCCCGACCAGGATCGGTCGGGCGAGGGCATCGCTGGCCTCGCGGATCTCGGCGTTGATGTCGGAGTCGGCGAAGGGGTCGACGGCCGTGGAGTTCTCCGGCCAGAGCACGAAGTCGGGCTCGGTCTCCTCGCCGGCGGCCACCCTGTCGGCGAGCGCCATGGTGGCGTCGACGTGGTTGCGGGTCACCTGCCGGTGGTCGAGCAGGATGTCGTCGCCGTCCCCGGGGACATTCCCCTGGACCACGGCCACCGACCGGCGCCCGTCCGTGGGGGCGTCGTACGGCGTCAGCGCGGGCGCCAGGCTGACGCCGAGTACGGCCACTGCCGCCACCGCCGACACGACCCGGGCGCGGCCCGCGTTCGCCACCGCCCAGGCGAGGAGGCAGCCGAGCAGCGCGAGCAACAGGCTCACCCCGGCCTGCCCGACGTAGGGCAGCCCCTCCTGCCACGGAGTGCTCGCGGTCGCGAACGCGAGGCGCCCCCACGGCATCCCGCCGAACGGCCAGGTCGACCGCACGGCTTCCATGCCGACCCAGGCACAGGCGATCCACACCGGGGCGAGGCGCCGCCGGGAGAGCGCCGCGGCCACGGCGCCGAGGACCGCGTAGAAGGACGCCTCGAGCGCGGAGAGTGCGAGCCAGGCATCGATCCCGACCACCCGCATCCAGAACATCAGGACGTAGCAGAAGCCGATGCCGAAGGCGAGGCCCGGGATCCATCCGCGACGGGCCGGGAGGTCGCGGGTGGTGAGCACGAAGCCGGCCACGGCGAAGGGGATCAGGAATGACGCGCCGACCGGCTCGAAGGCCAGCGCGAGGAGGACGCCCGCGACCAGAGCGGAGCCGGTCCGGAGGAGCACGCTGGCAAAGGTACCTGCCTGCAGATCGCCGGAAGGGTCCCCGATCCTTCGGACCGACCCGAGACCGACTGGCTGCCGAGATCAGGAAGTTGTCTAGGGAACCGGAGACCCTTCCGTGTCCGCCCTCGTGGAGCAGGACCGACCTCCGCGAACAATGTCGGGTAGATGGTGGCGCCCCATCCCCACGACACAGCCACTCGGACGTCGGTCCGCCGAACACGATCTGCATGAGCGGACGAAGAGCAAGTTTCATCACGACCCCAGGTGCTGTCAACAGGCTCCTGACCTGCGAGAACATCCGAAACCGCAGGTCAGCGAGGGTGGCCCTGAGGCAAACGAGCGGAGGACAATTTGCGAACACCTCGGCGTGTCTCGCGCGACACGCCGTGGAGTGTTCTAGCCCGGTACGACGACGGTGCCGGTCGCAGTCGTCGCGAGCAGCGCGGGGTCCAGCACCCGGGCTGCTCCGGGAGCCTCGTCAGTGGCCTCGCCCCTGGCCACGACGTGCACGGCGAAGTCCAGGACCCGCGAGCGGGAGCCGACCTTCACGATCTCGGCACTCACCTCGACGACATCGCCGGCGCGCAGCGGCGCGCGGAACTGCACGTCGGAGTACGACGCGAACAGGCCCTCGTCGCCGTCGCTTCGGATGCACAGATCCGTGGCCACGTCGCCGAACAGCCCGAGGCTGTAGGCGCCGTCGACCAGGTTGCCGGCGTAGTGGGCGTGGGAGTAGGCGACGTAGCGGCGGTGGACGACCCGCAGGCCGACCTCAGCCCCGGTCATCACGAGGCCTTCCGCATCGGCGTGATCCGGTGCACCAGGAAGCTGGCCACCTCTCCCGGCGTCGTACCGCGGGCAAAGACCCGGTCGACACCCAGCTCCTCGGCCATCGCCTCGTCGAAGCGCGGGCCGCCCACCACCAGCAGCGGCCGCCGTTCGGGCGGGTAGGCCTCGCGGAACGCAGCGGACATCTCCCGGGTGTTGAGCAGGTGGGCGTCGCGCTGGGTGACGACCTGGGAGACCAGGACCGCGTCGGCCTTCTCCGCCAGGGCACGGTCGACGAGCTCGGGGACCGACACCTGCGCCCCGAGGTTGACCACCTTGAGCTCGCGGTAGTACTCCAGGCCCTTCTCTCCCGCGAACCCCTTGATGTTGAGGATCGCGTCGATGCCCACGGTGTGGGCGTCGGTCCCGATGCAGCCGCCGATCACGACCAGCCTGCGGCGCAGGGTCTGCTTGACCGCGGCGTTGACCTCCGGCGGGGTCAGCAGCGGGTAGTCGCGCTCGACCACCTCCACCTGGCTCACGTCCACGAGGTGGTTGACGCGTCCGTAGGCCACGAAGAACGTGAAGTCGGGGCCCATCGGCTTGCTGTGCACCACCAGGGCCGGGTCGATGCCCATCTTCTTCGCCAGCTGTGTGGCCGCGCCGTCGGCGACCTTGGAGTGGGGCATCGGCAGCGTGAAGCTCACCTGCACCATGCCATCACCCGTGGTGTCGCCGTAGGGCCGGATGATCGTCATTCGGGGTCCCCGTTCAAAGCGGAACGAAGTGAGCCTTTGAATGGGCTGATCATTGCGTCGCCTCCAGGATCTCGGTGGCCGGGTTGAAGTACGCCGGTGACTTGCGGGCCACGCCGTCCAGTCCCCGACCGCCGTCCGCGGGCCGCTTCATCAGCCCGAAGGTCCCGTCGGCGATGGAGTCGAGGAGGCCGTTGTCGTGCTCGAGGATCTGCTCGAGCAGGTCGACGGACTCGGTGAGCACCTGGCGGGCGCGGGTGGTGATGAACCCGTCGGGTGCCGGGTGGAAGTCCTCGTGCAGGTCGCCGGCGGCGTTCAGGACGTAGCGGACGTTCTGCAGGGCCAGATCGCGGTCGGAGAGCCACGGGGTGACCACGGCCTCGGTCATCATCCCGACCAGCAGGATGCCCTGGCCGGTGAGGGCGCCCACGAGGTTGAAGAACCCGTCGAGCAGGTAGCCGCGGAACACATCACCGGTCATGTGGCGGGTGGGCGGCATCCACTTCAGCGGTGCGTCCGGGAACAGGTCGCGGGCCAGCATCGCGTGGGCCAGCTCCATCCGGAAGGAGTTGGGCAGGTCGGGGTCGATCTCGAAGGCGTGGCCGAGGCCGAGCTGCCAGTCCTCGAGGCCGGCCTCCCGGGCGAAGTACTCGTTAAGCAGCTGGCTCGTGGTCACCGTGTGTGCCGCCTCGACGGCGTCGGCGGTGGTGAGGTAGTTGTCCTCGCCGGTGTTGATGATGATCCCGGCCCGGGCATGGATCTGGCGGCTGAAGCGCTGGTCGACGAACGTGCGCACCGGGTTGATGTCGCGAAAGAGGATGCCGTACATCGAGTCGTTGAGCATCATGTCGAGCCGCTCGAGGCCGGCGAGGGTCGCGATCTCGGGCATGCACAGCCCGGACGCGTAGTTGGTCAGGCGCACGTAGCGGCCGAGCTCACGGCTCGTCTCGTCGAGCGCAGCGCGCATCAGGCGGAAGTTCTCCTGGGTGGCATAGGTGCCGGCGAACCCTTCGCGGGTGGCGCCCTCGGGCACGAAGTCGAGCAGGCTCTGGCCGGTCGAGCGAATCACGGCGATCACGTCGGCACCGGCGCGAGCCGCCGCCTGCGCCTGCGGGATGTCCTCGTGGATGTCGCCGGTCGCCACGATCAGGTAGATCCAGGGCGTCGCGGGGGCGTCGCCGACGTCGGCGATCTGCTGCTCACGCTCGAGGCGGCGAGCGTCGATCCGTCGTACGCCGGCGCCGACGGCCGTCCGGGAGGCCTCGCGCGCGTCGTCGGCGTCGGTCCCCTCGGGCAGCCGGAACCGCACCGACCCGGCGGAGGCCTTCTGGGCCAGCCCCAGGAGGTCCTCGGCCTCGCCGCGCAGCAGGGCGTCCCACACCGGCAGGGCGAGGCCGTGCTCGAGCCCCACGTCGGCGCGGACGCAGTCGGCGAGCCGGTTGGCCCAGGGGGTGCCCTCGGCGTCGGCGCCGCCGAGACCGGCCAGCCGGAGCGTGGCCCGCTCGACGGACACGGTGGTGTGCTCGGTGGCCATCCGGACGATCGGCTCCCCGACCCGGGCCGCGAGGGCCCGCGCCTTGGCGACCGTGGCCTGGTCGAGCGCGAGCTTGCCGCTCATGCCAGTCG
>DASSJR010000406.1:0-20902 GCA_035691135.1 Nocardioides sp.
CGCCAGTGCGTTGTAGAGGTGGATGTTGGCGTGGTGGACGCCGACCAGGGACTGGACCGTGCGCTCGATCAGGTCCTCGCGTGCCTGGGTGAGCACCGAGATGGTGACGTCCTCGGGGATCCGGTCCTGCTCGATCAGCTGGCGGACGAAGCTGAAGTCGGTCTCGCTGGCCGACGGGAAGCCGACCTCGATCTCCTTGTAGCCCATCCGCACCAGCAGGTCGAACATCGTGTGCTTGCGGGCCGGCGTCATCGGGTCGATCAGCGCCTGGTTGCCGTCGCGCAGGTCGGTGCTGAGCCAGCGCGGCGCCTGGGTCAGGGTCCTGGTCGGCCACGTCCGGTCCGGGAGGTCGATCGGCGGGAAGGATTGGTAGCGGTGGATGGGCATGCCGCTGGCCCGCTGGGTGTTGCCGATTGGTCCGGTGGTTGTCATGGTTCCTCGCTCGTTTCGCCTGGAGTGCCGGTGGCGCGTCCTCCGCAGCGAGGGGCCCGGCTGAGCTCAGACCTCGCTGCGGCGGCGAAGAAGCAGGTGCGTCATGACGGAGACACGATAACCCACCGGGTTGCCGGCCGGACCGGATCCACCCGGCCCGCGAGATGCCGACGCCTCGCATGCACCACTACGCCGCGGGTACGGCGCCCCATGAGCACCAACAAGCGACTCGTCCAGGCCACACCCGATCAGGTCTGGTCCGTGCTGGCCGACGGATGGCTCTACCCGCTCTGGGTGGTCGGCGCATCCCGGATGCGGGAGGTCGACGCCGAGTGGCCCGAGCCCGGCGCTCGGCTGCACCACTCCGTGGGCACCTGGCCGTTGCTGATCGACGACACGACCGAGGTGGTCGAGTCGAACCCGGGCGCCACGCTGACGCTGCGGGCCCGGGCCTGGCCGAGCGGCGAGGCGGGAGTCACTCTCCACCTGCGTCCGAACGGCACCGGCACCGAGGTGGTCATCGAGGAGGACGCCGAGAGCGGACCGGCCACCCTCGTGCCGAAGGTGCTGCGGGATCCCCCGCTCCGGTGGCGCAACGTCGAGACCCTGCGGCGCCTGGCCTACCTGGCCGAGCGGCGGACGTGACGTACGACGCCATCGTCATCGGCAGCGGCCCCAACGGACTGGTCGCGGCCAACCACCTGGCCGACCGCGGCTGGTCGGTGCTGGTGGTGGAGGCACAGCCGGATGTCGGCGGCGCCGTACGCAGTGCCGAGGATGTCCACCCCGGCTTCGTGCACGACACGTTCAGCTCGTTCTACCCGCTGGCGACCGCGTCTCCCGCGATCATCGCGATGCGGCTCGAGGAGCACGGGCTGAGGTGGGTGCACGCCCCCGCCGTGCTGGGACACCCGATTCCGAGACAGGGCTGGGCCATCTTGCACCGGGACCGGGACGTCACGGCTCGGCTGATGGACGAGGCGCATCCTGGTGATGGCTCGGCCTGGCTCGACCTGTGCGGCGTCTGGGACAGGATCGGCCAGCAGATCGTCAACGGCCTGCTCACGCCCTTCCCCCCGGTCCGCCCTGCCCTGGCCGGGCTCGCCCGGCTCCGCGGGGTGGGCGGCCTCGGCTTCGTCAGGACCCTGCTCACGCCCGCGAACGATCTCGGCTCGGCGCGATTCGGTGGCCCCGCGCCCCGCATCCTGCTGGCAGGCAACGCCGGTCACAGCGACATCCCGCTCGACGCCCCGGGCTCGGGCTTGATGGCCCTGATGATGACGATGCTGGGACAGACGGTCGGCTTTCCGGTCCCGGAGGGAGGAGCCGGCGGGCTCAGCGCCGCGCTGGCCAGCCGTCTCACCTCGCTGGGCGGCGAGGTCCGCTGCGGCGCGGAGGTGACCCGGGTCCTGACGTCGCACGGCCACGCGTGCGGCGTCGGGCTGGCCGACGGAGAGCGGATCCGCGCGGTCCGGGCCGTGGTCGCCGACGTGGCTGCGCCCGCTCTCTTCGGCCGGCTCCTGGACCCGGCCGACCTGCCCGCCCGGGTGGCGCGCGGGATGCGTGACTTCCGGATGGACCCCAGCACGGTCAAGGTCGACTGGGCGCTCGACGGTCCGGTGCCCTGGGCCGAGCAGCCGGCGTACGCCCCGGGCACCGTCCACGTCGCCGACTCGGTCTCGCAGCTCACAGAGTCGCTCGGCCAGGTGGCGGCCGGCGCGATCCCCGCCGAGCCCTTCCTGCTGGCGGGCCAGATGACCACCACGGACGCGACCCGTTCGCCGCGGGGTACGGAGTCGATGTGGGCCTACACCCACGTCCCCCAACGGACCGACCACGACGCCGGCGACGGCAGCATCCGGGGCGCGTGGGACCCGGACGACTGCGCACGCTTCGCCGACCGGATGCAGGAGCGGATCGAACGGCTGGCACCCGGCTTCAGCAGCCGGGTCCTGGCTCGACGGATCCTCGGGCCGCGCGAGCTCGAAGCACGGAACGCCAACCTCATCGGCGGGGCGGTCGGCGGCGGCACCGCCCAGCTGCACCAACAGCTGGTGTTCCGCCCCGTCCCCGGCCTCGGGCGGGCCGAGACCGGCGTGCCCGGCCTCTACCTGGGGTCCGCCGCGGCCCATCCCGGTGGAGGCGTCCACGGCGCCTGCGGGATGAACGCCGCCCGCGCGGCTCTCCTGCACGACCGGGCTCGACGGCTGGTGCCGTGGCCTCGGTCGTGATCCTGTCGACCTGCATGAACCCCGGGTGGACGGGCACGTACCGGCATGACGATGTCCGACCAGCAGGAGACTCGGCTCGAGGCAGAGCCCGACGATGACAAGGTCGAGTCGCCCACCAAGCTCGACTCGCGCTCGTGGCGCTACGTCGTGCGCAAGACGTGGCGGGAGTTCAGCTCCGACCAGTGCACCGATCTGGCCGCGGCGCTGACCTACTACGCCGTCCTGGCGCTGTTCCCCGCGGCGATCGCGCTCACCTCGCTGCTGGGCCTGGTCGGCCAGGGCGACGAGGCGGTCAAGGAGGTGCTCTCGATCCTCGACGACCTCGGCGGATCCTCGATGGTGGCAAGCATCCGGCAACCCCTGCTCGACCTGAGCCAGTCGCAGACCGCCGGGCTGGCGCTGGTCCTCGGTCTCGCCGGCTCGCTCTGGTCGGCCAGCGGGTACGTCGGTGCCTTCGGTCGGGCCATGAACCGGATCTATGAGATCGGTGAGGGCCGGCCGATCTGGAAGCTCCGCCCGGCCATGCTGCTGCTGACCGTGGTGCTCGTCGTCCTGGCCGCGGCGGTGCTGCTGGCTCTCGTGCTGACCGGGTCGGTCGCCCAGACCATCGGCGAGGCGCTCGGGCTCGGCTCCACCGGGATCCTGGTCTGGCAGATCGCCAAGTGGCCGGTGCTGCTCGCCGTCGTCATCGTCATCGTTGCTCTGCTCTACTACGCCACCCCCAACATCCGGCAGCCGCGGTTCCGCTGGGTCAGCGTCGGCGCGCTGTTCGCGATCATCATCTGGGCCGTGCTCTCGGCGGCGTTCGGCTTCTACGTCGCCAGCTTCAGCTCCTACGACAAGACCTACGGCACCCTCGGCGGCGTCATCGTGTTCCTGCTCTGGCTGTGGTTGACCAACCTGGCTCTGCTGTTCGGCGCCGAGCTCGACTCGGAGCTCGAGCGAGGACGGGAGCTGCAGTCCGGGATGGCCGCCGAGGAGACCCTCCAGCTGCCGCCGCGCGACACCCGCAAGCTCAAGAAGGACGAGGCCGCCGAGGAGAAGGACCTCGCCATGGGGCGGGAGCTGAGGCGCAGCCACCGCCGCCCACCCGGTCGACGCCGCAAGGCAAAGGGTGACTCGTGACGCTCACGTCGCTCTGGCGGGACCGGCGTCCCCGCACCCCAGCCATGCCGACGACCGTCGACGGTGACTACGACGCCGTCGTGGTCGGCGCCGGGATCACCGGCTTGACCGCGGCGCTGCTCCTCGCTCGGGCCGGTCGTTCCGTCGCTGTCGTCGAGGCGCGCCACCTGGGAGCGGGAACGACCGGTGGAAGCACCGCGAAGGTCAGCCTGCTCCAGGGCACCCAGCTCTCGCGGATCTCCCGACGCCACCCGGACACAGTGGTGCGCGACTACGTCAACGCCAATCGTGAGGGTCAGGCCTGGCTGGCCCGGTTCTGCGCCGACCACGGGGTCGACGTGCAGCACCGGCCGGCGTACACCTTCGCCACCAGCGACAGCGGTGCCCGGTCCGCCCGGGGCGAGTACGACGTCGCCCGCAAGGCAGGGCTCGACGTCACCTGGCTGGAGAGCGTGGACCTGCCCTTCCCGACCACCGGGGCGACCCGGCTCGACGACCAGCTCCAGCTCGACCCCGTCGAGCTGCTCCACGCCCTCGCGCGCGAGGCCGAAGCCCACGGCGCGACGATCATCGAAGGCGTTCGCGTGCGTCGGGTCACCGGGAACGACCCCGTGCGCGTCGTCACCGACCTGGGGGTGGCCAGGGCCGACACGGTCGTGATCGCCACCAACATGCCGATCCTCGACCGCGGCGCCTTCTTTGCCCGCGCCAAGCCCGCTCGGTCCTACGCCCTCGCCTTCCGGACGCCGGAGCCGACGGTCGACGGCATGTACCTGTCGGCCGACTCGCCCGCCCGTTCCCTGCGCGACGCGCCGGACGCTTCCGGCCACCTCCTGCTCGTCGGGGGCAACGGCCACAAGCCGGGGGCGGCGGTGTCAGAGCAGCAGAAGCTCGACGAGCTGCGCCGCTGGACCGCCACTCACTTCCCCAAGGCCGAGGAGACCCACGCGTGGTCGGCCCAGGACTACGTCCCCCACCATGCGCTCCCGTTCGTGGGACCGGTGCTCCCGGGACACGATGGGGTGCTGGTCGCCGGCGGCTTCGCCAAGTGGGGCCTCACCAACGGCCCCGCCGCCGCCCTGGCCCTGTCGGGGCGGATCCTCGGCGGTCACCAGGAATGGGCCGGGATCTTCGAGCCCTGGCGCTCTCGTGAGCTGCGCGGGGTCGTCGACAGCGCCCGGATCAACGGCGAGGTGGGCATCGAGATGACCTGGGGATGGTTGCGCCCGGTGTTCCACCCGGGCGCCGGCGCGCCGCCCGAAGAGGGAAAGGGAACGGTGCGGCTGGACCGGGTCGGCACTCCGACAGCATCGGCCCGCGTGGACGGCGTGGACAGCCGGGTCTCTGCCGTGTGCAGCCATCTGGGCGGGGTGGTCCGCTGGAACGACGCCGAGCGCAGCTGGGACTGCCCCCTCCACGGGTCGAGGTTCGGGCCCGACGGCGAGGTGCTGGAGGGGCCGGCCACGTGCGGGTTGTCCCGACGCTGAGCCATAGCCTGCCAGCATGCCGCGGCTTCTGATCGTCCACCACTCCCCGACCGATCTCGTGCAGCGCCTGACAGACGCGGTGGTCGCGGGAGCCAACGACGACGAGATCGACGGCGTCGAGGTGGTCGTGAAGCGGGCCCTCGAGGCGGACGCGGACGACGTACTGGCCGCCGACGGCTACCTGCTCGGGACCACCGCCAACTTCGGCTACATGAGCGGGGCGCTCAAGCACTTCTTCGACACGATCTTCCTCCAGGCCGGCGGGGCGCTCTCCGACGATGGGTCCGCGGCGGCCGGCAGTGGCGGCAAGAAGCCGTTCGGTCTGTGGGTACACGGGCGCTACGACACGACCGGCGCTGTTCGGTCCGTGCTGGCCATCGTCGGAGCCCTGCCGTGGAACCAGGCGGCGGAGGTGCTCGAAGTCATCGGCGACGTGGGTGAGGACGAGCACGCGGCGGCGTACGAGCTGGGCGGGACGCTGGCCGCGCTCCTGATGGACTGAACGCCGCCCGATGGGCTCGGCGGTACCATCGCGCTTGCCCGCTCCACCCCGACCACCAGGAGGCAGTCCGCGTTGTCGCCCGTCCTTCGCGGCCTTGTCCTGCTCCTGATCCTCCTGGTGACCGCCTGCGGCGAGGAGGGGCAGGGCAGCAATGTCGACCCCGACCAGGTCGACGCGGTCGAGGCCCCGGAGCTGGGTGCCTGCCGGATGATGACGCCGGACGACGTTGCGCTGCCCACCAACGCGACCGAGACCGTCGACTGCGACCAGCCGCACAACGCGGAGACCTACGCCGTCGGCCAGCTCCCGGCCTCGCTCAACGACGCCGGCTACGACGACCGCGAGGTCGGCGCCTTCGCCTACGACCGGTGCAGCGACAAGTTCATGGCGTTCCTCGGCGCCGACGAGAGCGTCGTGATGCGGACCGTGGTGAGCTGGGCGTGGTTCCGCCCCTCGGCCGAGGCCTGGGACAACGGAGCTCGCTGGTACCGCTGCGACATCGTCGGCGGAGGGGACCAGAGCGAGTCCTACGTCGACCTGCCCAAGACCGCCAAAGGGCTGTTGCTCCGCCAGGCGGACAAGTGGATGGTGTGCGCCGACGGGGAGACGGTCGCGGAGTCCCCCAAGATCCCCTGCTCGGAGGAGCACAACTGGCGCGCGGTGACCACGATCAAGGTCGGCGAGGCCGGAGACAAGTACCCGGGCGACCGGGTGGTCGAGGTGAAGACGCGCGACTTCTGCTCCGACTCCGTTGGCGCGTGGCTCGGGTATCCCGTCGACTACGACTACGGCTACACCTGGTTCCACGAGGCGGAGTGGGAAGCCGGCAACCGGCGTTCCGTCTGCTGGGCCAAGACCGACAAGTAGCTGCCGGGACGGCCGGCCCGGCCTTGCCGTTTGGTACCAAACGGTGACTTCCGGCGCCCTGAACCTGCCGTTTGTGCGCAATCGTGGGGCTGGGCGGTCGACGATGGCCTGCGACGAGGCCCGGAGAGCGGACTCAGAACCCCAGCCGGCGCAGCTGGCGGGGGTCCTTCTGCCAGTCCTTGGCGACCTTGACATGCAGGTCGAGGTAGACGGGAGTGCCGAGCATCGCCTCGATCTGGTGCCGGGCGGCGGTGCCGACCGCACGCAGGCGAGTGCCGCGGTGGCCGATCACGATCCCCTTCTGGGAGGAGCGCTCGACGAAGAGGTTGGCGTGGACGTCGAGCAGGGGCTTGTCCTCGGGCCGGCCCTCGCGCAGGCCCATCTCCTCGACCACCACGGCGATCGAGTGCGGCAGCTCGTCGCGCACGCCCTCGAGGGCCGCCTCGCGGATCAGCTCGGCGACGATCATCTCCTCCGGAGAGTCGGTGAGCTCGCCGTCAGGGTAGAGCCGCGGACCTTCGGGCAACAGCCCGACCAGGAGGTCGGCCAGGAGCGCGATCTGGTCGCCGGACTTGGCCGACACCGGCACGATCTCGGTCCACTCGGTGTCGGTCTCGCGGCCCAGCTCCTGGATCGCCAGCAGGTGCTCGCCGATCCGTGCGGGCGTGGCCAGGTCGGTCTTGGTGGCGAGCGCGATCTTCGTCGTGCGGCGTACCTTGGCCAGCTCGCCGACGATGAACCGGTCACCCGGCCCGATCTTCTCGTCGACCGGGAAGCACACGGCCACCACGTCGACCTCGGCCCACGTGGTGCGCACCAGGTCGTTGAGCCGTTCACCCAGCAGGGTGCGGGGCCGGTGCAGCCCGGGGGTGTCGACGAGGATCAGCTGCGCGTCGGGGCGGTGCACGATGCCGCGGACGACGGTGCGGGTGGTCTGGGGCTTGTCGGAGGTGATCGCCACCTTGGTGCCGACCAGGGCGTTGGTCAGGGTCGACTTGCCCGCGTTGGGGCGGCCGACGAAGGACGCGAAGCCGCTGCGGTGTGCCGGCTCAGCCATCGCGGGCCTCGTCGTACTCCGCCCAGATCTGCTCGTCGGACCTCCCGGCGGCCCTGCCGGCCCGCCAGATGGGTCCCGGGTCCACGGCGCGTGACTGGCGCCGCGTCGCCATGCGCCAGTAGCCCATCACGTCGTACGCCGCGCTCGGCAGTTGCTTCTCACGCATCAGGTGCTTACGGATGGCGCGCATCTGGGCGGACTCCCCTGCCATCCAGAAGTACCCGTCGCCGGGCGGCCAGTCGATCGACTCGACCACCGCGGCGAGCGCGCTCTGCCCGGGGCCGGGCGGCTCCAGCCAGGTCACGGCGGGTCCGTCCGGGAGGTAGCCCGCCAGGTCGTCGGGCACCTCGGCCCAGATCCTGGTCTCGACCGGCTGGGGACGCGCAAGCATCGTCTCGGCGATCCGGGCCATCGCCGGCATCGCCGTCAGGTCGCCGACCAGCAGCAGCCACCGAGCGTCATCCAGCATCGCGAAGGACCCGCGCGGCTCGGTGACCATCACCTCGTCACCCACGCAGTCGCGGGTCGCCCACTCGGTCACCAGCCCGACGTCGTGCACCACCACGTCGAGGACCAACTCGCGTCCGTCCCACGACCGCACCGTGTAGTAGCGGCTCTGGTACTGCCCGGGCACGATCAGGCCGACCCACTCGTCGGGGATGCCAGTCGACTCGAACCCCGCGAGCCCGTCACCGGCCAGCGTGAGCCGCAGCAGGTGCGGCGAGACGACGTCGCGGCGCAGGACGCGCGCGTCGTACCGCTGGGCCCGGGTGCTCACGCCCCAAGGCTAGGGCTGCCCCGTCGTGAATTGACGACGGGTCACCAGGAGGGGCGCAGCGGGAAGCCGTCCTCGCCGGTCTCGGTGGTGCGCACCGCCAGGACGTGGTCGAGCTGGATCTCGTTGCGCTCGAATGCCAGCCGGGAGCCGGCCATGTAGAGACCCCACACCCGGGCCGTGCCCTCGCCCACCTCGGCGACGCACGCGTCCCAGTTCTCCTTCAGGTTGTGGCACCAGGCGGTGAGGGTGAGGGCGTAGTGGCGCCGGAAGTTCTCGGCGTGCATGACCTCGAGGCCGGCGTTCTGAGCGTCGGTGATGATCCGACCGGCCCCGATCAGCTCCCCGTCGGGGAAGACGTAGCGGTCGAGGAACGCGCCGATGTCCTGGCGGTGGTTGTGCGGTCGGGTGATGCAGTGGTTGAGCAACCGCCCCTCCGGACGCAGGCGGTCGCGCAGGAAGGTGAAGTACGCCGGGTAGTTGCGGACGCCGATGTGCTCGGTCAGGCCGATCGAGCTGACCGCGTCGAAGTCGGACTCCATCACGTCGCGGTAGTCGAGGTGACGCACCTCGGCGAGGTCACCGAGCCCCTCGCGGTCGATCGCCTCCTTGGCCCAGGACGACTGCTGCCGCGACAGAGTCACACCGAGCGCCTTGACGCCGTACTCCCGCGCGGCGTGGCGGACCATCCCGCCCCACCCGCAGCCGACGTCGAGCAGCCTCTGCCCGGGCTTCAGGTCGAGCTTGCGGGCGACCAGGTCGTACTTCTCGAACTGCGCCTCCTCGAGCGTCGCGTCAGCATTCGGGTAGACGGCGCAGGTGTAGGTCATCGAGGGGCCGAGCACGTACTCGTAGAACGTGTTGGACACGTCGTAGTGGTGGGAGATCACCTCGGCGTCGCGGCTCATCGAGTGGCGCACGCCCTCGATCACACGCCGCCAGCGCGGAAGCGCCTCCCCTGGCGGGGGCGGCGGTGGCCGGAGGGTTCCCCAGCCGAGGCTGCGGATGAGCTCGATCGCCTCCGACGGCGCGGGGGCCCGGAAGGAGAGCTTGTTCTGCAGCAGGCGCAGCGCTTCGTAGGGGTCGCCGGGGTGCACGCCGTGCAGGAGCAGGTCTCCGGACACGTAGGCCCGCGCCATGCCGAGGTCGCCGGGGGCCGTCATCAGGTAGGCCAGGCCCCGCGGGCTGGCCAGCTCCAGGGTGATCTCCGAGTCCTGAGGGCCGGCCGAGCTGCCGTCGTACGCCGTGAAGCGCACGGGCAAGCCTTCGCGCATGAGTGAGTCGATGGCATCGCCGATCTTCATGGTCACTGTCGTCGCACCGCCTTGTCGTAGAGGGTGGCCAGTCGGTTGTCGGGGTCATGGATCGCCTTCACCCGGGCGAGGTTCGGGCCATCGTAGAGACGGTCGAAGGTATCGCGGTCGTAGAAGGCGTCGGAGTAGAGCGACTTGTGGCCGCCCAGCTCGAGCACCTTGTCCTCGATCGCGCGGTTCAACGGCGCGTCGACCGCGTCCGGGCCGACGTGGACCGTGCCCCAGAAGCCGATGTTGACCCAGGTGACGCCCGGCTCGAGGGGATACGAGGGCCAGGCGCGCTTGGCGACCACCGGGCACACCCAGACCGGACGCATGCCGACATGCTCGTCGAACCAGGCGAGGAACTCCGGCAAGCGCTCGACCGGGACCTCGACGTCCTGGATCACGGCCTCCCGCTGAGGCCGTCCCGCCCGGCGGTCCAGCCGGTCGGCGATCTTGAAGCGCTGGTCCAGCCGGACCAGCCGGTGGTAGACGTCCGAGCGTCGCCAGCGCCGCGGCCAGAGACGGCGTACGACGGGGTGCTGGGCGCCGAAGGCACGCGAGCACCAGAACCAGTCGGTGTCCCAGCGCCACAGGTAGTCGTGCATGGTGAGTCGGTCGGTCTCCCGCTCCTGGATCGACCGGTAGTAGATGGCACGGCCGGTGTAGTCGCTGTGGCCCGTGGCCGGGGAGTCGTCCCATCTCGCGACGGTGAGGTAGAGCTCGTCGGGGGCGAACCCGACGCCGTCGACGGCGTCCACGCGCGCCCCGTCGTAATGGCCGGTCTCGATGATCTCTGCGACGGTCTTGGCCAGCATCGAGGCTTCGTCGAACCGCACGTGCCGCAGGGCCACGTGACCCGGCACCTCCTCGAGGCGGATCTGCAGTCGGGTCGCGTAGCCCAGCGAGCCGTAGGAGTTGGGGAACGCGTCGAAGAGGTCCTCACCTGGCCTGGTGGTGACCAGTTCGCCGGCACCGGTGAGCACGTCCATCTCGAGGACCGACTCGTGCGGGAACCCGCTCCGGAAGCTCGTCGACTCGATCCCCAGACCGGTGACGGCTCCGCCGAGGGTGATCGTGCGCAGCTGGGGCACCACCAGCGGGATCAAGCCGTGCGGAAGGGTCGCGTCGACCAGGTCCTCGTAGGTGCACATGCCCTGGACCTCGGCGATCCGGGCGGCGGGATCGACGTCAATGACACCGGTCAACCCGGAGACGTCCAGCCCCCCGGCGGAACTCGTCCGCGGTCGGAAGAGATTGGAGGTGGGCTTGGCCAGCCGGACCGGGGCACCGGGCGGCAGCGCAGCATAGGACACGCGCAGCCGGTCGACGGCTGCGCGGTGCTGATCCCACCCACGCTTCTGGAGAGGCACGTCTCAACGCTAGCCGAAACGGCGGGTCAGGGGTGGGGAACCCTCTCCACCCTCCGTCCCGCGGGGTCCCCCCGGTGCACGACCACGTCCGCGCCGCCGAAGTCGGTGAGGGCCGCCCGGTCGTCGGGAGCCACCCCGTCAGCCTCGGTCAGCACCACCGCGGCCTCCAGGCCACGCGAGCCCGAGGCGATCGCCATCGCGACGCAGACCTGGATTGCGGAGAGCCGCAGCGAGGGGAGGTCGACCGTCGCCGCGGCGTAGGTGCGGCCGTCGCTGTCGCGGCACGCCGCGCCCTCCGCAGCCCTGACCCGGGCGCGCGTCGCTCGCGCCAGCGTCACCAGCTTGGCGTCCTCGGCCGAGAGGTCAGCCATCCGCGGCCTCCCGGTGGGTTTCGTGCTGCCCCTCCGGCGCCACCACGTTGATCAGCACAGTGCCGATCTTGTTGCGGCGTCCGGTCGCCTGCTCCGCCTCGAAGCGCAGTCCGTGGGCCTCCACATGGGAGCCGGCGATGGGGACGCGACCGAGGTGCTTGGCCATCAGGCCGCCGACGCTGTCGACGTCCTCCTCGTCGACCTCGAAGCCGAACAGCTCGTGGAGGTCGTCGACCGGGAAACGGGAGGAGACGCGGGCCGAGCCCTCCTCGAGGACCTCGACCTCGATCTCGTCCTCGTCGAACTCGTCGGTGATCTCGCCGACGATCTCCTCGAGCAGGTCCTCGATCGTGATCAGCCCGGCGGTGCCGCCGTACTCGTCGACGACGACGGCGATGTGCTGGCGATCTGCCTGCATCTCCGCGAGCAGGGCGTCCACCGGCTTGGAGTCGGGCACGTAGTGAGCCGGGCGCATGACCTCGTCCACCCGTTGCGTGAACTCGACGTCAGGCGCCTCGAAATCGCGGCGCACGAGGTCCTTGAGGTAGGCGAAGCCCCTGATGTCGTCGAGGTTCTCGCCGATCACCGGTATCCGCGAGAAGCCGCTGCGGAGGAACAGCGACATCGTCTGCCGCAGGTTCTTGTAGCGCTCTATGTAGACCACGTCGGTGCGCGGCACCATCACCTCGCGGGCGATGGTGTCGCCGAACTCGAAGACCGAGTGGATCATCTTCCGCTCGCCCGACTCGATCACCGCGGACGCCTCCGCGAAGTCGACCATCTCCCGCAGCTCGGTCTCCGTCGAGAACGGTCCCTCGCGGAACCCCCGGCCCGGCGTGATCGCGTTGCCGATCAGGATCAGCAGGCGCGGGAGAGGCCCGAGGACCCGGGTGACGAGGTAGAGCGGTGACGCGGAGGCGAGCGCAACCCGTTCGGCGTGCTGGCGGCCCAGGGTGCGCGGGGCGACGCCGATCACCACGAACGACACGACCAGCATGATCCCGATCGAGGTGGCGGCGGCCGCCCAGAAGGCGCCGTCCCAGGCGGTGCGGATCAGCTGGGTGACGATCACGGTGGCCGCGATCTCGCACAGCAGGCGCAGGAAGAGGGCGGTGTTGAGGTAGCGGACCGGGTCGGCGAGCAGCACCGTCAACCGGCGCGCGCCCGCCCGTCCCTCGGCCAGCAGCTCCTCGGCGCGGGCCCGGGAGGCGGAGGACAGGGCGGCGTCGGCCGCCGAGAAGAGCCCGGCGAGGATCACCAGGGCGGCGGCCGCGACGACCAGCCACACGTCGCCTGAGTTCATTTCGGGTCGAGGGCCCGCCACTCGGCGAGGAGCTTGTCCTGCAGGCCGAACATCTCCGCCTTCTCGTCCGGCTCGGCGTGGTCGTAGCCGAGCAGGTGCAGGATCCCGTGGACCGTGAGCAGGTCGACCTCCGCCTGGGTGCCGTGGCCGGCCGTCTCGCCCTGGCGCTCGGCGACCGCCGGGCAGAGCACCAGGTCGCCGAGCACGCCCTCTTCGGGCTCCTCGTTGACCAGCCCCGGCCGGAGCTCGTCCATCGGGAAGGCGAGCACGTCGGTCGCGCCCTCCTTGTCCATCCACTGGGCGTTGAGCCCCGCGATGGTCTCTTCGTCGACGGCCTTGATGCACAGCTCGGCCAACGGGTGGACCCGCATCCGGTCCAGCACGAAACGGCTCAGGGTCGCCAGGTGGCGGATGTCGAGATCGTGCCCGGACTCGTCGAGGACCTCGATGCTCATGGGCTGTTCACGGACGTGTCCCGGGCTTGGACGCCTTCTGTGAGGTGAACTCGTTGTGGGCATCGAAGTCCTCGTAGGCGGCCACGATCCGCCCGACCAGCTTGTGCCGGACGACGTCGTGGCTGGTGAGCCGGTTGAACGCGACGTCCTCCACGCCCTCGAGGATGGACTCCACCACCTTGAGGCCCGAGCGGGTCCCGCCGGGCAGGTCGATCTGGGTGACGTCACCGGTGACCACGATCTTCGACCCGAAGCCGAGGCGGGTGAGGAACATCTTCATCTGCTCGGGCGAGGTGTTCTGGGCCTCGTCGAGAATGATGTAGGAGTCGTTGAGCGACCGGCCGCGCATGAACGCGAGCGGCGCGACCTCGATCGTCCCGGCCGCGAGCAGCTTGGGAATCGAGTCGGGGTCGATCATGTCGTGGAGCGCGTCGTAGAGGGGCCGCAGGTAGGGGTCGATCTTCTCGCTGAGCGTGCCCGGCAGGTAGCCCAGCCGCTCCCCCGCCTCGACCGCGGGCCGGGTCAGGATGATCCGGTTGACGTTCTTGGACTGGAGCGCCTGAACGGCCTTGGCCACGGCCAGGTAGGTCTTGCCGGTGCCGGCCGGGCCGATCGCGAAGGTGATCGTGTGCTTGTCGATGGAGTCGACGTAGCGCTTCTGGTTCAGCGTCTTGGGACGGATCGAGCGGCCCCGGTTGGACAGGATGTTGAGGGAGAGTACGTCGGCGGGGCGCTCGCTGGTCTCGGCACGGAGCATGTGGAGCACTCGCTCGACGGTCTCGAGGGTGACGCCCTGGCCGGTTCGGATGATCGCCACGAGCTCGTCGAGGAGCCGCTCGGCGAGGGCCACCTCGCCGGGGTCGCCGGTCATGGTGATCTGGTTGCCGCGCACGTGGATGTCGGCCGCGAAGGACTTCTCGATCAGGCCGAGGTGCTCGTCGCCGGGCCCGAGAAGGCTGACCATGTTGATGCTGTGCGGAACCTCCACCGTGTGGCGGGTGCCGGGGGTTCCCTCGCGATGTTGCGTGTCAGTCATGGATGCCCGGTGGGCGGTCCTTCCGGTCGGTGGTGTGAGCACCTCCATGCTACGGGAGCGAGCGCGCTGCGCCCACTGGAAAGCGTTCAGGGCCGGGTGACCTGCAGGATGCCCAGGCACATCTCGTCGGTCGTGCCCTCGCCCCACACGACGTACCGCTCGGGCTGGCCCTGGAAGGCCGGCAGCTTGTCGCGCAGCCACTGCACGTGCCGGCAGGTGACCTTGACGGTGTCACCCGCACGCAGCCGGTAGGGCGTCACCGGCTTGGCCGCCTGGTTGTCGAAGTCCCAGACCGGGATGTCGAGCAGGGTCTTCGCGCGGTCGGTTCCCGGGTTCGCCTCGATCCTGATCGAGCGTCCCAGCAGGTGCATGTGGCCGGCGACGCCGCGCACCGTCGCCGGCTCCGAGAGCGTGCGGGTGCAGGACTGAACGTTGCCGGGGCGGGGCCGGTCGCCGCACAGGAAATAGAGTCCGTCGGCCGTGCCGCCGGCCAGGCCGAAGCGTTGCTTCACGTCGGCCACCGCCGCGTCGCGGTCGCAGAGCTTGCCGTCATCGTGACCTGCCCGGCAAGGGAGCTCGACCGGCGCGGGCAGGAGCATGGTCTTGAGCTCGGTGAGCTTGCGGTGGGCCGGCATCAGCCGCAGCTGGGTGGCCGAGACGTCCTCGTCGGTGCCGGCGAGCAGGTTGTAGTGGACCTGCATGACGATCCGTGAACCCTCGTCGAGGCGGACGCCGTACCCGGCCTGGTGCACCGACTCCCCGCCGCCTGGCGCCCAGGCGCCCAGCCACGGCGCGTCGTCGAGACTCTCGACCGGGTCCAGCCCGGTGCCGCCGAAGCACGTCCAGCCCTGTCCGGACGTGGCGGCGTCCATGCTCTCGGCGCGCGCGACCTGGTCCGGCGGCACCCGGAAGAGGATGACGTGGTGGACCACGTCGGGGTTGCCCGGCAGCACGTTGGTGCCGGTCAGCCAGGCGTCGTGCTTCAGCACGGGGTCGAGCAGGAAGCAGCGATAGTCGTCGGTGCCGAACCCGGTGGGCGCCGACGGCTCGTAGGGCTCGGGCATCCGCAGGGTGACGCGTTGTTCGCCGGGCCGCAGCGGCGTCAGCGCGGAGGCCGCACCCTGGATCTGGTGGGCGTCGTGCGACGCGTCGGGGGCCCCGGCCGCCGGCTGCCGGGCCGAGGAGCTGACCTGCTCACCGGCAGCGCTGCACGCCGACAGGGTGAGGAGCACCGCCGCCCAGGCGGTCGCAAGTCGCCGCCGTCGCGGCGTCGCGATCACGGTCCGGGTCACGCTCACATGCTGTCACGCAGGCGGTGACCGCCGTACTCTTGAATCCGACGCTTTCCGGGGCCTAGCAAGGGGGCCAGATGTCCGATCGCCGGCTCGACGCCTCCGGCGATCCCGGGCATGGCCCGGTCGGCCACCACATCTGGCAGCCACCGGAGATGCCCGAGGACCTGCGCCGCATGGGCCTGACCCGCAACACCGAGGAAGGCGCCTGGATCGAGTTCACGTCCATGCTCGACCCGTCGAAGCGCTTGCACGTGGCGGTCGCCTGGCTGATCCTGCTGACCTTGTTCGGGATCCCGCTGCTGATCACGGTCTCGCGCCTGCTGGGCCTCTGAGCAAGCGTCGGGTCACCCCGGCGGCCAGCTCATCTGCCGCCCACCGAGCACGTGCAGGTGGGTGTGGAAGACCGACTGGCCGGCACCTGCCCCGGTGTTGAAGACCAGGCGGTAGTCGGGGATGCCCTCCTCCTCCGCCACCTTGGCCGCGACCGCCACGAGGTGCGCCAGGGTCGACGGCTCTTCGGCCGCGAGCGCGGCCGCGTCGGGGTGGTGGCTGCGCGGGATGACCAGCACGTGGGTCGGAGCCTGGGGGTTGACGTCGCGGAACGCGACCGCGTGACCGGTGGTCAGCACGACGTCCGCCGGCACGTCGCCGGCCACGATCTTGCAGAACAGACAGTCGTCGGAACTCATTTCGTCACCTTCGCACATCCACTCGTGGGCACGCCGGTGTAAACCTGCGGGCCGTGTGGCGCGTGGGACTAGCGTGATGACCCATGCGATGGCGGTGCCGGGGGCCGGTGTGGTGAGCCCACCCGAGTCCACCTGGGACGCGGACACCGCGTTGACGAACCTGTACGCCGCCCACTGGCGGCAGCTGGTCCGGCTCTCGGTGCTGCTCGTGCGCGACGTCGCCACCGCCGAAGAGATCGTGCAGGACGCGTTCGTCGCGGTGCACGACCGCTGGTCCCGACTGCGCGATCCCGACAAGGCGCTCGCCTATCTGCGCCAGGCCGTGGTCAACCGGTCTCGCTCGGCGCTGCGGCACCGCACGGTCGTGGCGAAACACGCGGCCCGGGAGACGGTCCAGCCCAACGGCGCACCCGCGGACGCGCCGGTGCTCGCCGCCGCGCGACGGGCCGCCGTACTCGACGCGATGAGGGCGCTGCCCGAGCGGCAGCGCGAGGTACTGGCCCTGCGCTACTACCTCGACCTGTCCGAGGCCGAGATCGCCGAGGCGCTGGGTATCAGCCGGGGCGCGGTCAAGAGCCATGCCTCGCGTGGGTCCGCCGCGCTGCGGACCCTGCTCGGTGACTACCTGGAGGACCGGTCATGAACGACCACGACCACGACCCTCGACTGTCCGACCTGCTCTCCGACGCGGTCTCCGACGTCGAGCCACAGGACGCACTGGCCGAGATCCGCACCCGAACGAAAGTGACGCCCATGTCTGCACGACGTCCCTGGCTCTACGCCGTCGGTGGTGCGGTGGTGGCGACCGCCGCGACCGTGGCCGCCGTCGCCGCCCTGGGTGGCAACCCGCAGCCCACCGCGCAGGACCCTGCGGCCTCGCAGTCGCCGACCGAGGAACCCGCCCCCACCGAGGAGTCCACTCCCACCGAGGACAGCGGGCCGACCGAGGCTTCCGAGCCTTCCGAGAGCCCCTCGGAGAGCCCTCCGGGCTCGTCAGCCGCGTTCACCTTGCCGTCGTACTTCGTGCGCGACACGCCCCAGGGACTCCGGATCACCCGCGAGTTCTCCACGGTCGCCGGCGACGTCGACCCCGAGCGGGACGCAGTACGGATCGCCGTGCTCGGACGTGCCCTCGACCCGGACTACCGCAGCCTGTGGCCCGCAGGAAGCGAGGTCGGCGCCGTCAGCGCCTCCGGGTCGACCATCACCGTCGACCTCCTCGGGGACGTGCACGAGCGCCCGGGAGGAATGTCGCAGGAGGAGGCCGAGCTCGCCGTCCAGCAGGTCGTCTACAGCGCCCAGGCGATCGTCGGGCAGGGCCGGCTCCCGGTTCGACTCACCCTGAACGGGTCCTCGACCGACCAGATCCTCGGCGTCCCAGCCTCCGAGCCGCTCTCCAACGCACCGGAGAACGATGTGCTCGCCCTGGTCTCGGTGAGCAGCCTGTCCGAGGGCGAGACCGTGCGCGACCGGTTCACCGTGTCGGGTGTCGCCAACTCCTTCGAGGCCACCGTCCCGTGGGAGGTCCGTCAGGGCGACAAGGTCGTGGTCAAGGGCTTCGCCACCGCCGAGGGGTGGATGGACAAGCTCTACCCCTGGACCACGCAGGTCAACGTCTCGAAGCTCGCGCCCGGCACCTACACCTTCGCCGCGATGACCGACGACCCGTCCGGTGGCGCCGAAGGTGCGGGGTCGACCGAGGACACCAAGACGATCGTCGTGAAGTAGCTCTAGGTTGGCCGGTGTGCGCCTGACTCGCCGCCGGCTCAACCGGACCTTGTTGGATCGGCAACACCTGGTCGCCCGCGCCGGTCTCGGTGTGCCGGAGATGGTCGACCACCTGGTCGGGCTGCAGGCCCAGGAGAACCTGCCGCCGTACCTCAGCCTGGCTGCTCGGCTGACGTCGTTCGACCCTAAGGACGTGACGCGGGCTCTCGAGGAACGGACGCTCGTCCGGCTGCTGACGATGCGCGGCACGATCCACCTGCTGACTGCCGACGACGCCCTCACGCTGCGGCAGTGGACCCGTCCGGCCCAGGACCGGGAGCGGAAGGCCAGCCAGAACACCAAACCCGCGCTGCACCTGGAACCGTCGTCGTTCAACGAGGCGGTCTCGCATGTTCTGGCCGAGGGGCCGCTGCCGGTGAAGGTGCTCGGCGAGAAGCTGGCGGCCATCTTCCCCGACGTACCCGCGAATGCACTCGCCCACCTGGCCCGGGTCGACCAGCCACTGGCCCAGATGCCTCCGCGCGGGGCCTGGAAGCGGTCGGGAGGGGTCGTCTACCAGTACGTCGACCGCTGGGTGGGCCGTTCACTCGTCTCCCCCGATCCGCCGACCATCGTCCGGCGCTACCTGCGGGCCTTCGGACCGGCTTCCGCCGCGGACGTGACGGCCTGGTCGGGGGTGACCGGTATGGCAGGAGTGCTGAAGGCGATGGACGACCTGGAGGTCCACGAGGACGAGGACGGCCGCCGGCTCTACGACGTCGCCGACGGCACCTTGACCGACGAGGACGTGCCGGCGCCGGTGCGGCTGCTCGGAACCTACGACAACGTCTGGCTGTCCCACGCCGCCCGCGACCGGGTGACCGAGCCGGAGAAGCGCAAGCAGTGGATGGGCGTGAACGGCGGCGTGGCGAGCGTGCTGCTCGTCGACGGCATGCTGGAAGGACTGTGGCGTCCCGTGGACGGACGCGTCGATGTGGTCGAGCTGCTCCGCAGGCTCACCCGCTCCGAACGAGTCGGGCTGGACGAGGAGATCGCCCGGGTCGAGTCCCTGCTGGCCTCCTGACCGGCCTTGCTAGTTTCGACTGGTCTTCGTTGTCCGGGAGGATCCATGCCCTACTCGTTCCTGTCCCACCTGGAGTGCTCCCGCACCGGCGACCGGCTCGACGCCGACGAGGTGCAGGGCGTGAGCGAGGTGGGTGCGCCGCTGCTGGCGCGCTACGACCTCGACCAGGCGCGGGCGAGCATCACCCGCGAGGACATCGCCGCACGGCCGCAGAACCTGTGGCGTTACCACGAGGTGCTCCCGGTCCGTGATCCCGCCAACGTCACGACGCTCGGAGAGGGGATGACGCCCCTGCTGGGCTTGCCGACCTATGGTGCGTCGATCGGCGTACCGCGTCTGCTGATGAAGGACGAAGGACTGATCCCCACCGGGACCTTCAAAGCGCGGGGCGCCGCGGTGGGAGTCTCCCGGGCGCGCGAGCTCGGCGTGAAGGCCGTGGCGATGCCGACCAACGGCAACGCCGGCGCCGCCTGGTCGATGTACGCCGCGCGGGCCGGCATCGGCAGCCTGATCGTGATGCCGGAGGACGCCCCGGAGATCACCCGACGCGAGTGCGTGGTGTCCGGCGCGGAGCTCTACCTCGTCGACGGGCTGATCAACCACGCCGGCGCGTTGGTCAAGGCTGCCGTCGAGCAACGCAGCGGCTATCAGGAGGTGTCGACGCTCAAGGAGCCCTACCGGATCGAGGGCAAGAAGACGATGGGCTACGAGATCGCCGAGCAGCTCGGCTGGCAGGTGCCCGACGTGATCCTCTACCCGGCCGGTGGCGGCGTCGGGCTGATCGGGATCCACAAGGCGATGAAGGAGATGCAGGAGCTCGGCTGGATCGGCGACAGGCTGCCGCGGCTGGTCGCCGTACAGGCTGAGGGGTGCCCGCCGATCGTGGACGCGTACGAGGCCGGTCTCGACGAGAGCACGCTGGTGGAGGGCACCCACACCCTCGCGTTCGGCATCAACGTGCCCAAGGCGCTCGGCGACTTCCTCGTCCTCCAGGCCGTCCGCGAGTCCGACGGCACCGCCGTCGCCGTCAGCGACGAGGCGATCCTCGAAGAGCTCCGCAACCTCGCCGAGGCCGAGGGCGCCTGGATCTGCCCCGAGGGCGCGGCGTGCCTGGTCGCGACACGCGAACTGCGCGAGAGCGGCTGGATCGGCGAGCACGAGCAGGTCGTGGTGCTCAACACCGGGACCGGGCTGAAGTACCCCGAGACCGTCGGGATCGACGTACCCGTCCTGCCGAAGGACGGGGCGGTGCCTTCACCGGGATGATTCCGCCCGCATCCTGAGGGTCGAAAGCAGAGTGACCCGGGTGACAGAGTGGGGCCATGCCCCGCACCATCGCCACCAACACCCAGGTCGGCCTCGACGAGCTGCTCGAGTTCGTGAGGCCACGACATCGCATGGTCCTCCTCACCGAACGGTCCGACGGCTCCACGCAGGCCTCGCCCGTGACCGGAGGCGTGGATGACTCGGGCCGGATCGTGATCGCGACCTATCCCGAGCGCGCCAAGACCCGCAACCTTCGCCAGCGCCCGCGGGCCGGCGTCCTCGTGCTCTCCGACGAGTGGAACGACGCGTGGGTCCAGATCGACGGGGAGGCCGAGGTGCTCGACGTACCCGAGGCGCTCGACGGTTTTGTGGAGTACTTCCGCAACATCTCCGGGGAGCACCCGAACTGGGAGGAGTACCGCCAGGCCATGCTCGACCAGGGCAAGTCGCTGATCCGGATCACGCCAGTGCGATGGGGTCCCGTCGCCACCGGAGGATTCCCGCCGCGCCTGGCCGACTGACCCGTCAGGTCATGAGGGCCGTACGCACCTG
>DASSJR010000407.1:0-4947 GCA_035691135.1 Nocardioides sp.
TCCAGCCTGCGCAGCCGCTGCCGCTCGGCTCGTCGTTCGCGCCGCCCCGGACGATCCAGCCGCTCTTCCGCCCGAATCATGACTGTGCTCACGGGCACCTCCTCGCCCACGCAGAGGGACTATCTCTCCACTGTGCGCCGCTTCCCCGAGGAGGACAACTGATTCATCGGGCGAATTGTGGGAGCTCACGCGGTGGACGCGACGGCGTGCACGACCACCGCGTCGTACGACGCCTGCTCCTCCGCGGTGACCGGCTCCCAGCGCTCCTCCCACTCCTCGAGCTTGGTGCGGCTGATGTGAACCGCACCGGGAACCTCATTGCGTCGCGCGATCCGCCGCCAGCGCTCCTCCAGCGGGACATCGAGCACGTGGAGCTCGACCGATACCCCACACGCCTGTACGGCGTGGCGTTTGGCCTCCCGGTGTGAGCGGATCCAGCCACCGGACTCGATGACCACCGAGACGCCGCGCTTCACCAGATCGACGGCGAGGTCGAACATCAGCTCCTCGAAGCGGTCGCGGGGTCCGGCCGGCGGCAGACCGAGGGCCATCAGCCACACGTCGGGGTCGAGGTGCAGCGCGCCGGTCTCCTCGACGATCCGCTGGGCCACCGTCGTCTTGCCGGCTCCGGGCATGCCGACCAGCAGGTGGAGCATCAGGCGTGTTCGCGGAGGTAGCGTCCGAAGTGCGGCACGGTGAAGGCGATCCGGCCACGCTCGCCGGAGTAGATCAGCCCTTTCTTCAGCAGCGAGTCGCGGGCCGGCGACAGCGACTGCGGCTTCTTGCCGAGCTCCGCCGCGACGTCGGCTGTGGGCACGCTCTGGATGTCGTCGAGCTCGTCGGCCGACCGTTCGGCGATGGCCACCGCGGCGTCGGCCATGGCCCGGAGGTAGTCGCGCTCCCCCGGCGTGGCCCGCTCGAAGCGACTGCCGAAGAAACCGACGGCCAGCTCGCTCTCGGCCTCGGGCCGAGCCACCGCGACGTCCTCGGCGGTGATCGGCGAGCGCGGTGCGAGGTCCCAGACCACCTTGCCGTAGGCCTGGATGAAGTAGGGGTAGCCACCGGTCGCGGCGTACATCGCGGCCAGAGCTTCCTCGGTGTAGTCGGCGCCCTCCTCGGCGGCGGGGGCACCCAGGGCCCGGTCGGCGCCCTCGCGGACCAGTCGGTCGATCCGCTGGTAGCGGAACAGCCGTTCGGAGTAGGACTTGCTGGCCGAGAGCACGGCGGGCAGGTGGGGCAGCCCGGCACCGACGACGATCAGTGGCAAGCCCGACTGGCTGATCTCGTGGCAGGCGGCGCAGAGGGCGGACACGTCGTCGGGTCCGAGGTCCTGCATCTCGTCGATGAACACCGCCACCCCCTTGCCCACATCGGCCGCGAGCCCGCCCAGATCGGTGAAGAGCTCGACCAGGTCGATCTCGATGTCGCCCGAGTCGGCGCGTCCCTTCACCACGGGTACGTCGATGCCGGGGTTCCAGCGGTCCCGCAACCTCGCGTCGACGCCGGCCTCTCGCTGCGCGAACGCACGGATCACGCCGAGCACATGGTCGATGTCGTCGGGCTTGGGGTGGGACAGCTCGCGTACGGCCTGGTGCAGGGCACTCGACAGCGGTCGGCGCAGCGGCTGGTCGGGGCGGGCCTCGAGCTTGCCGGTGCCCCAGCCGCGGCGTACGGCGCCGGAGCGGAGCGCGTTGAGCAGCACGGTCTTGCCGACGCCCCGCAGGCCGGTGAGCACCAGGCTCCGCTCGGGTCGCCCCCGGGCCACCCGTTCGAGGACGACGTCGAACGTCTCGAGCTCGACGTCACGGCCCGCCAGCTCGGGGGGCCGCTGGCCCGCGCCCGGCGCGTAGGGGTTGCGGATCGGGTCCATGATCGGACCGTATCGGGGACTCTAGGCCTGTTCTTAGATTTGCGACCGGCGTTTCACGGGTCGATCGGGAGAGTCAGCGGCTCGTCGTCACGGTCCAGACCCGCTCGCAGCATGTCGATCAGCTCGGGCACCTCGTCGATCCGAAGCCGGAACGAACCGGCACAGACGTTGTCGCGCCAGAGCGAGAGGACCACCACGCCCGCCTCGTGGTGCCAGGTGGCGCGCAGCGCGCGATTTCCACCGCGGGCGTCGAGGAAGACCGACCCCGTCTTCGGCAGCGTGCGGGCGGAGACCACGAGCCCATTGTGAACGTGTGACTGTGATCTGTCACCGGTCGGACCCCGCCTAGACTGGCGGACGTGCCCGAGCTGCCCGAGGTGGAAGCGCTGGCCCTCGACCTGTCGGGCCGGCTCACCGACCGTGCGATCGTCAAGGTGCACGTCGCCGCGTTCAGCGCCCTCAAGACCTTCGACCCGCCGCTCCAGGCACTCGAGGGCACCTTGGTCGACGGGGTCAGCCGGCACGGGAAGTTCCTCGACATCTCGACCTCCGGGCTGCACCTGGTCCTCCATCTGGCCCGCGCCGGGTGGGTGCGATGGCGCGACGAGGTGCCCGCCGTACCGCCGAAACCGAGCAACAAGTCCCCGCTCGCCGTCCGCGTGGTGCTCGACGACCAGGCGGGGCTCGACATCACCGAGGCCGGCACCCGCAAGAGCCTGGCGATGTACGTCGTCCGCAACCCCGCCGACGTGCCCGGCATCTCCTCGCTCGGACCAGACCCGCTGACCGAGGACTTCACCATCGAGCTGTTCCGCAAGATCCTCGCCGACGCCGGCCGGTCCCAGATCAAGGGCGTGCTGCGGCACCAGGGCACCATCGCCGGCATCGGCAACGCGTACTCCGACGAGATCCTGCACGCCGCCCGCATGTCCCCCTTCAAGCCCGCCAGCACGCTGACCGACGACGAGGTGCACGTCCTCCACGACGCCATCCGAGTCGTGCTCGGCGACGCGGTCGACCGCTCCCGCGGCCTGGCCGCGGCCGAGCTGAAGGGCGAGAAGAAGTCGCATCTCGCCGTCCACGGCCGGACCGGCCAGAAGTGCCCGGTCTGCGGTGACGTCGTGCGTGAGGTGTCCTTCGCCGACTCCAGCCTGCAGTACTGCCCGACGTGCCAGACTGGCGGCAAACCCCTGGCCGACCGCCGAATGTCGAAACTGCTGAAGTGAGGGGAGCGCGATGCCCGAGATCCCGACGGTGACGGTCGACGGAGTGCCCGACCCGATCCCGGACGACGTCACGATCCTGGACGTGCGCGAACCCGTCGAGTGGCAGCACGGTCACATCGACGGAGCCGTCCACATCCCGCTGATGGAGCTCGGCGCCAGACTGCAGGAGGTCCCCGCGGGCCGGACGCTCGTCGTGTGCCAGGTGGGCGGCCGGTCCGCACAGGCAGTGGCCTACCTCAACCAGCACGGCCACGAGGCGTTCAACCTGCACGGCGGGATGATCGACTGGGCCGAGGCCGGCCGGCCCATGGTCAGCGAGACCGGACAGGCCCCGCACGTCGTCTGAGCCCCGCCCGGCGAGCCTGCGAGCCGGGCGCGAGGGCGAAGAGATTGAGGAGCGTCGGCATGGGCCGACGCGCAGCGTCGGACCGTGCGACGCGTCTCGAAATCGGATCCTTGGGCGAAGCGGTCACGAACCAATGCCCGCGAACGCCTCGGGCAGCGGCAGCACCAGGGCCCTGGCCAGCCTGCGGAGGTAGTCGCCCCGCGAGATCTCGACGACGCCCAGCGACTCGAGGTGCGGGGTCTGCCACTGGGTGTCCAGCACCCGCGTGGCCGCGTGGGCGTCCGACAGCAGGTCGACGAGCCCCACCAGGGCCACCTTCGAGGCATCCCGCTCCCGGTGGAACATCGACTCCCCGGCGAACAGGCCGCCGATCGCGACGCCGTACAGGCCCCCCGCCAGCCGCCCACCCCGCCAGGCCTCGACGGAGTGGACCCAGCCGAGCTGGTGCAGTCGGTGGTACGCCGCGCGGATGTCGTCGTCGATCCAGCCGCTGTCGCGGGCGCTGTCGGCACAGCCGTCGACGACCTCCTCGAACGCGGTATCCACCCGGATCTCGAAGTCGCGGACCGAACGCCGCAGCGACCGGGAGACCCTCATTCCGTCCAGCGGAAGCACGGCGCGACGTAGCGGGCTGAACCAGTGCATCGCGGCGCCCGGTGCCCCCATCGGCATCGGGAAGATGCCGGCGCGATAGGCGCTCAGCAGCGTGCCGGGCTCGAGGTCGGCACCGATGCCGACCAGGTCGTCCGCGGCCTCGTGCCGGTCGGCGAACGACCAGCGGGAGGGGTCGGGTTCGACTGGCACGACACGACCGTAGCGACCCCCTCCGTAGGATCTCGGCATGAGAACCACCCCATTCGCATGCTCACTTCGTTCCGCTTCGAACGAGGACCCCGGATGAGCATGATGGGCAACATCGGCCGCCGGCTGGCGCCCCGCGTCACCGAGCTGGCGCCCGAGCTGACCTCGAGCTTCGTCCGCGAGGCCCTCAACCGGGCCATCAACGGAGTGGGGCCGCTTCCGCCCGCCGCCAAGGCCGCCGACGCCCAGCTGCGCGAGCAGCACGGCAACGTGGACCGCGGCATCCACGAGGTGATCGAGAACCACGTCCGCTACGCCGGTGCCCAGGGCTTCCTGACAAACCTGGGCGGGCTGGTCACCGCGCCGATCCTGATCCCCACCAACATCACCGGCCTCGCGCTGATCCAGTGCCGGATGATCGCCGGGATCGCCCACCTGCGCGGCTACGACCTCGACGACCCGCGGGTGCGCAACGCAATCCTCGTGTGCATGCTCGGCGAGGACACCGTCAACCAGTTCGTCAAGAAGAAGAAGCTGCCGGCGCCGCCGATGGGACTGGCGACCGCGCCGGTCCACGACCCGGGCCTCGACCGGATCATCTCCGCCGAGCTGGCGTCCGGGCTGATCAACAAGGTGGCGGGCAAGCGGGTCGCGGTGGGAGCCGTGCGCCGCATCCCGATCGTGGGCGGGCTGGTCGGCATGGG
>DASSJR010000408.1:0-4132 GCA_035691135.1 Nocardioides sp.
GCGCCAGGTGCGCCGCAAGCCGGTGGCGCCCGGGCTCACCGAGCTGGCCGACCGGCTCTCCGACCGCCTCGAGACCCGGGTCAAGGTCGACCTCGGCCAGCGCAAGGGCAAGATCACCGTGGAGTTCGCCTCCATGGAGGACCTGCAGCGGATCGTCGACGTGATGGACCCGCGCAACCGGGACGACCGGCCGATCTGACGTCCTCGGATCCGTCCGCCGCTGACGGAGAGGCACCCCTCACCCCCGCCATTGGGGACAAACGGCATGGTGGCGGGTCGTTTTCGCACCGTTTGGTACCAAACGGCGACGCCACGACATATCGACAAAGCCATGAAGCGGCTTGTGGATCTGGCGCTCTAGCGCTGTTCCTGGCGAGCCGCCCGCTGGGCGGCACGGCGGACCTGTTCCTCGGCATCCAGCCGGGCGGCCTCCTCGGGGGTGGGTGCGCTGCCCCCGTGGGACGCGGGAACCCACCAGGCTCCCGGCGGCTGCTCCTCGGCGGGATAGGCCGCGATCGCCTCGTCGAGCATCCGCGCCATGGCGGAGCGGAGCTCGGCGGTCTCGGCGACCGGATCCACGCCGGCCGGATGCTGTGGTTCGCCGACCCGGATCAGGATCGTCTTGCCGCGCGAGAAGTCGCGGGGGTGGTCCTTGGTCATCATCCGCTGGGTGCCCCACAGGACCACGGGCACCAGCGGGACGCCGGCCGCGGCCGCGATCCGCACCGCGCCGGTCTTGAACTCCTTGAGCTCCATCGACCGCGAGATGGTGGCCTCCGGGAAGATGCCCACCGCCTCGCCGGCGCGCAGGTAGTCGACCGCCGTGTCGTACGACGCGGTCCCGGCACCGCGGTCGACCTCGATGTGGTGCAGCGAGCGCATCAGCGGGCCGGTGTACTTGTGGTCGAACAGCTCGCGCTTCGACATGAACCGGACCTTGCGGCCCGACGGGTTGGCGGCCAGGCCGCCGTAGATGAAGTCGACGTACCCGACGTGGTTGACCGCCAGCAGCACCCCGCCGGTGCGCGGCACGTGCTCGGTGCCGGTCATGTCGAACTTCTGCCCCAGCAGACGGAAGGCCGTCTTGGCGGCCACGATGATCGGCGGGTAGGTCAGGTCACGCACGTTGGGCCCTCTCGGTTGGCTGCTGGCCATCCTGCAGGCCACGTCTGCTGGGGAGCGTAGCCCCTCAGCGCATGGTGCTGAGGAAGTCGGCGATCCGGCCGATCGCCTCCTCGAGCATGGTGACGTCGGGGAGCGTCACCAGACGGAAGTGGTCGGGCACCGGCCAGTTGAACCCGGTCCCGTGGGTGACCAGCAGCTTCTTGGCGCGCAGCAGGTCGATCACGAACTGCTCGTCGTCCTTGATCGGGTAGACCTCCGGGTCGAGCCGCGGGAAGCAGTAGAGCGCACCCCGGGGCCGCACCGAGGAGACGCCCGGGATGTCGTTGAGCAGCTTGTGGGCGAGCATGCTCTGCTCGTAGTAGCGACCTCCGGGGACGATCAGCTCCTGCACCGACTGGTAGCCGCCGAGAGCGGTCTGGATGGCGTGCTGGGCCGGCACGTTGGCGCACATCCGCATGTTGGCGATCAGGGTGAGCCCCTCGAGGAAGTCCTCGGCGATCTCCTTGGGACCCGAGATCATCACCCAGCCGGCCCGGTAGCCGCAGACCCGGTAGGCCTTGGACAGGCCGCTGAAGGTCAGGCAGAGCACGTCGTGACCGGCCGCGGTCGCCGCATGGTGGTGGACCGCGCCGTCGAAGAGGATCTTCTCGTAGATCTCGTCGGCGAAGACCACGAGGTGGTGGCGTCGGGCGATGTCGACGAGCGCCTCGACCGTCTGCTTGCTGTAGACCGCCCCGGTCGGGTTGTTGGGGTTGATGATCACCAGGGCATGGGTGTTCTCGGTGATCTTGGCCTCGATGTCGGCGAGGTCGGGGTTCCAGTCGTTGTCCTCGTCGCACCGGTAGTGCACCGGACGGCCCCCCGACAGCGTGACCGCGCCGGTCCACAGCGGGTAGTCGGGGGCGGGCACGAGGATCTCGTTGCCGTCGTCGACGAAGGCCTGCAGCACCATCGAGATCAGCTCGGACACGCCGTTGCCGATGAAGACGTCGTCGACGCTGACGTCGCGCAGCCCGTGTTCCTGGTAGTAGTGGGCGACCGCGGTCCGCGCCGGGTAGATGCCCTGCGAGTCGGCGTACCCCTGGGACTCGGGCAGGTGGTGGACGATGTCGGCGACGATCGCCTCGGGCGCGTCGAAGCCGAACGGCGCCGGATTGCCGATGTTGAGCTTCAGGATGCGGTGACCCTCGGCCTCGAGCTTCTGAGCCTCCACGAGGATGGGTCCGCGCACGTCGTAACGAACGTCATGGAGCTTCCTGCTCTGCCGGATCGGGCGCACGGCGTACATCCTCGCAAGAGCCGGGCCCGGGTCTAGCATGGGTCCGGGAGGCAGACGGATGTCACGAAAGGTCGTTCGGCTCACGCCGGACCTGCTGGCAGAGCTCGACGCGCCGTGCCGCACCTGCCTGTTCTGGGAGCTCGACCCGGTGCGCCGGGCCATGGTGTCGGATCCCGCGCACGAGAAGGAGGTCTGGACCTCGCACGTGCTGCGGGAGTGGGGCTCGTGCGGCCGGGTGGTGCTGGTCGACGGCGAGCCGGCCGGCTACCTCGTCTACGCGCCGGAGGCCTTCGTTCCTGGTGCGGCCGGCTTCTCGACCGCTCCGATCTCCCCGGACGCGGTCCTGCTCACGACGGCGTACGTCGACCCCGGCCACCGACGCGGAGGGCTCGGCCGGATGCTGGTCCAGGGGATGGCGCGCGACCTGGTCGAGCGCGACATCCGGGCCGTGGAGGCGTTCGGCGACACCCGGGGACGCGGCTCGTGCGTGCTGCCGGCGGACTTTCTCAGCCGGGTGGGCTTCAAGACCCAACGCGCCCACAGCACCACTCCGCGGATGCGGATGGACCTGCGCACCACCGTCACCTGGCGGACCGAGGTGGAGGCAGCACTCGAGCGACTGGTCGGGGCGGTCCGTCCGGTGCGTCCCGCACCGAAGGTGACCGGCCCCAACCGCCGGTGACGACTCAGGCGATGTAGTCGGAGAGCTCGTTGAGGAGCGCCGCCTTGGGGCGCGCCCCGACGATCGACTTCACGACCTCGCCGCCCTGGTAGACGTTGATCGTCGGGATGCCGGTCACCCGGTACGACGACGGCGTCACGGGGTTCTCGTCGACGTTCATCTTCAGGAAGGTGATCTTGTCGCCGTGGTCGGCCGCGATCTCCTTGAGGATCGGGTCCACCTGGCGGCACGGCCCGCACCACTCGGCCCAGAAGTCCACCAGGACGGGCTTGTCGGACTTGAGGACCTGGGTCTCGAAGTCGGAGTCGGTCACGGCTGAGATGTCGGCCACGGATCTACCTTTCGTTGGTGTCTGTGCTGTCAACAGCGAGATGGGTGCCGCTTGTTCCCGGTCAGGCACCGGCGGTCTGCACGGTCTCGGAGACCGCTTCGGTGGCCATCGCGTCGCCGGCGGTGGACGCCTCGTGGTCGAGTGCGGCGATGAAACGCTCTGCGTCGAGCGCGGCGGCACAGCCGGTGCCGGCGGCCGTCACGGCCTGCCGGTAGTGGTGGTCGACCAGGTCGCCGGCCGCGAAGACGCCGGGGAGGTTGGTGTGGGTGGACGGGTGGCGGACCAGGACGTAGCCGTTCTCGTCGAGGTCCACCTGGCCGCTGAGGAGCTCCGACCGCGGGTCGTGGCCGATCGCGATGAACAGGCCGGTGACGTCGAGTGGACGGGTCTCCCCGGTGATCGTGTCGCGCAGCGTGATCGACTCGAGCTGCTCCTCACCGTTGATGGACTCGACCTCGGAGTTCCAGACGAACTCCAGCTTGGGGTCGGCGAAGGCCCGCTCCTGCATGATCTTGGAGGCACGCAGCTCACCACGACGGTGGATCAGCGAGACCTTGGAACCGAATCGGGTGAGGAACGTCGCCTCCTCGACGGCCGAGTCGCCGCCACCGATGACGGCGATGTGCTGGTCCCGGAAGAAGAAACCGTCACACGTGGCACACCAGGAAACACCGCGCCCGGACAGCTCCTCCTCGCGGGGCAGGCCGAGCTTGCG
>DASSJR010000409.1:0-3248 GCA_035691135.1 Nocardioides sp.
GACCGCCTGGCAGCCCGTGCGCGTGTGCATGGCCGCCGAGCAGCTGCACGGCAAGGACGTCCTGCTGCCGCTCTACACCGCCCTGGGCACCCGGATCCACAACGAGGGCCGCGAGAAGGACCGCGAGATGATCGTGGAGGCACTCGAGGTGGCCGGCCTCCCGGCCTCGCTGGCGGACGCCATGGACGACTCGTCCTACGACGACGCGATCCGGAAGTCGCACCAGATGGGCATGGAGCAGGTCGGCAACGAGGTCGGCACCCCGACCATCTCGATCGACGGCACCGCGTTCTTCGGGCCCGTCCTCGGCTCGATCCCCCGGGGCGAGGAGGCCGGCCGGATGTGGGACGGCGCCGTGGCCATGGCCGCCTACCCGGACTTCTTCGAGCTGAAGCGCAGCAGGACCGGAGAGCTCGACTTCTCCTGAGCCACTGGCGCATCACCGGTCCCTCGCGCATCATGGGCCGGGTCATGCTTTCTTGCACCCGCCCAGGCACCCTGTCCACCGCCGCGGCCGCGCTGGCCCTGACCGGCGCCCTCGTGGCCGGCCCGCCCCTCGCGGACGCGGCTCCCGCCCCGACCCCCGGCGCGCGTCCGGACCTCCGGCTCGCCGCGCCGCCCGGGCAGGTCGTGCGGTCGGCGACCGTCCGGCTCGGTGCGGACCGGCTGCAGCCGACCCGGAGCGGCGGGCGGACCGATCGCCTGAGCACGACGACGTACTCGATGGTCGGCTTCACCTGGCGCGGACCGAACCCCGACGTCACGCTGCGCACCCGAACCGCCGGGAAGTGGACCCCGTGGCGCTCGGTGCCGCCGCTGACCGACGGCCGGGCCGCTGGCGGCCGGAGCGCCTCCTCGCTGCTCTGGGTGGATCGGTCCCACGGCATCCAGGTCCGGACGTCGAGGCAGACGCCGGAGGCCTTGCAGCTGGTCCTGATCGACCCCGGCGTGCTGCCCAGTGACAGCGCCGCCAGCGACCCCGCGGACGCGACGACGGCCCGGCCCCGCGCCGGGGCCATCGGCGCGGCGCCGCAACCGGAGCTGCACACCCGAAAGGAGTGGGGAGCCGACCCGAGCTGGCGCAATGGGAGCCCGGTCTACACCCACCGGCTCAAGCAGATCCACGTGCACCACACGGCCACCGGCAACGACTACTCGCAAGCGGACGTGCCCGGCATCCTGCGCGGCATCTACCGCTACCACACCCAAACACTCGGCTGGTTCGACGTCGGCTACAACTTCCTCGTCGACCGTTTCGGCCGGGCCTGGGTGGGTCGGTCGGGAGGGGTGAACCGGCTGGTTCGCGGCGCCCACACCCTCGGCTTCAACGAGCACTCGGTCGGCATCGCCGTGATCGGGAACCTCGCGCGCCGGGCCCCCTGGCCCGAGGCGGTGACCGCCATCGTGAAGCTGGCCGCCTGGAAGCTGGACGCCCACGGCCGCGACGCGCTCGGCTCTGTCACGGTCACCTCGACCGGAAGCGACAAGTACCCGAACGGCACGACGGTCCGGCTCCCGGTCATCGACGGTCACCGCGACACCAACGACACGGAATGCCCCGGGCGGGCCTACGGCCAGCTGCCCGAGATCCGCGACCGAGCCCAGTGGCGCATCGACCACTGGTGAAACCTCCGCCCGCCAAAACCCGGTAGCGGACCATCTCTAGGCTTCTTACATGAGTCGAGTCCTGTCCGCCGTCGCCTGGCCGTACGCCAACGGCCCGCGCCACATCGGCCACGTGGCCGGTTTCGGTGTGCCCTCCGACGTGTTCAGCAGGTACATGCGGATGGCCGGCCACGACGTACTCATGGTCTCGGGAACCGACGAGCACGGCACTCCGCTGCTGGTCGCCGCCGACCACGAGGGCATCACCCCGCGCGAGCTGGCCGACAAGAACAACGCCGTGATCGTGCAGGACCTCGTCGACCTCGGGCTGTCCTACGACCTGTTCACCCGGACCACCACCGGCAACCACTACCGGGTCGTCCAGGAGATGTTCACCACCGTCCACCGCAACGGCTACATGGTCGAGCAGACCACGCTGTCGGCGATCAGCCCCTCCACGGGCCGTACGCTTCCGGACCGCTACATCGAAGGCACCTGCCCGATCTGCGGGTACGCCGAGGCGCGCGGCGACCAGTGCGACAACTGCGGCAACCAGCTCGACCCCACCGACCTGAAGGACCCCCGGTCCAAGATCAACGGGGAGACACCGGAGTTCGTCGAGACCCAGCACTTCTTCCTCGACCTGCCCGCGCTGGCCGGCACGCTCAGCGAGTGGCTCGACGAGCGCGAGGCGTCCGGCACCTGGCGACCCAACGTCATCAAGTTCTCCCGCAACATACTGGGCGAGATCCGGCCACGCGCGATGACTCGTGACATCGACTGGGGCATCCCGATCCCGCTGGACGGATGGCGGGACCAGCCCAAGCGGCTCTACGTGTGGTTCGACGCCGTGATCGGCTATCTCTCCGCGTCCATCGAGTGGGCCCGGCGGCTGGGGGAGCCGGAGCGCTGGCGCGAGTGGTGGAACGACCCGCAGTCCCTGTCCTACTACTTCATGGGCAAGGACAACATCGTCTTCCACAGCCAGATCTGGCCCGCGGAGCTGCTGGCGTACGACGGCCGCGGCGACCACGGCGGGTCGCCCGGCGAGTACGGCACCCTCCAGCTGCCGACCGAGGTGGTGTCGAGCGAGTTCCTCACCATGGAGAGCCGCCAGTTCTCGACCAGCCGGGGCCACGTGATCCTGGTCCACGACATGCTGGCGCGTTACCAGCCCGACGCGTTGCGCTACTTCATCAGCGCGGCCGGGCCCGAGACCTCCGACGCCGACTTCACGTGGGCGGAGTTCGTACAGCGCACCAACTCCGAGCTGGTCGCCGGCTGGGGCAACCTGGTCAACCGCACCGCCACGATGATCGCGAAGAACTTCGGGGAGGTGCCGGCCCTGGGCGACCTCGAACCCGTCGACGAGGCGGTCCTCGGTGTGGTGGGCGACGCCTTCGACACCGTGGGTGACCTGATCGGCCGGCACCGTCACCGGGCCGCCATCGCGGAGGCCATGAGGGCGGTGGGCGAGGTCAACAAGTACCTCACGGTCACCGAGCCCTACAAGATGAAGGACGACTCGCAGCGCGGCCGGCTGGGCACCGTGCTCCACGTGGCCGCCCAGTGCGTCCTCGACTGCAACACCCTGCTGGCGCCGTTCCTCCCGCACTCATCCAACAAGGTGTGGCAGGTGCTCG
>DASSJR010000410.1:0-7317 GCA_035691135.1 Nocardioides sp.
GCGCCGCGCAGCTCGCGACCCGAGGAGTCGGTGACGATGGAGCCGGCGGCGATGGAGGTGACGTGGGTGCCGTGCCCGCCCAGCGAGGGGGTGTCGGTGTCGTTGGCCGCGGTGGCGTCGACGAAGCAGCCACTGGCCGCGGCGAAGCCGTCCGGGTAGTCGCCCGCGAGGAGCGGGACGGCGTCGGAGCAGACGACCTTCATGTTCCGCTTGACCCTGGAGTCGCCGTTCTCGTCGGCGAACATCGGGTGGGTGCCGTCGGTGCCCGAGTCGACGACCGCAACCGAGAACCCGCGGCCGGTCAGCTTGTCGAGTACGCCGTCGCCGTCGATGTCGACGGCACCGTCGTGGACCGGGATCGCGCGGGTGGCCTGATGGGAGGTCTCGGTCAGTTCGAGGACCTCCTGGTCGGCCCAGTCGACCCGGGTCACGCCCGGCGTGGTCGCCAACGCGCCCACCTGGGCGGGAGTTCCGACCCCGACGGCGATGCCGACCCGGTCGAGGCTGGTCTCCGGCTTGAGCCCGGCTGCGCGGGTCGCCGCCTCGGCCGTCTGGATGCTGCCGCCGGCCTGCACCATGACCCGGACCGCGGCACCGGGGCCGACGTCGTCGAGGTGGGCCACGAGCGAGGGCTGGAGAACGGCGCCGCCGCCCGCGACGGCGGACTGTGACTGCGCCGGGACGGCCATCAGAGTCACCGCGGCGGCGGTCGCGGCCGCGACGACGAGTCGGGAGAGGTGGCGGGGGATCATGCGGGTCTCGCTTCGGTCGGCATCGACCGCCCCGGGGGTGAGGCGGGTCACCCCATCAACGACGCCGTGCCCGTTTGGTTAGCCAGACACCGGCGGCGGCATGATGCAGGGATGGCGACCTCAGAGGTGCACCGCGAACCCTTCCTCCATCTCGTGGACGTCGCTCACGACCGGGCACTCATCGCCTGGGGCGCCTTCTTCTTCACCAGAACCGATTCCGGCCGCTGGCGGATCCTCGACGACGAGGAGCTGGGCCGCGTGGGGCGGCGCGACAGCATCGGGAGCAGCGCCCAGCCGTACGGCGCCTCGACCGTCCAGCTGCTCGACGATGCGGGCCGGGTGGTGGCCGAGGAGTCGACCGCCGACCGGACGTGGGCCTGGGTCACGGGCCTCAGCCCCGACACCGACTACCGGTACCGGATCCTGGTCGACGGCGAGGAGTGGGCCGCCGGGGAGCGTTGGGACTGGGTGCCCAGCACCAGAGGTGGCTATGACCTCGCCCCAGCCGGCCGGAGCTACGACCTCCGCTTCCGGACCTGGCCCCACCCCGACACCGGGACCGAGTCCGTGCGGTTCGTCGCGCTCGGTGACTACGGCGTCGGCATCCGCTCCGACTCGGAGTCCAGCCGCCGGCAGCGGCGGGTCGCCGAGGTGCTGGACCACCTGGTGGCCGAGGGCGACGTCCGGTTCGTGCTCTCCCTCGGCGACAACATCTACCGCGGCGAGCAAGGTCACGTGGACGACGAGAGCGGCGGCGAGGACGACGACTGGTACTCGAGCTTCTTCCAGCCCTACCGCTACGCGATCGCCCGGGTGCCGGTCTTCCCGGCCATCGGGAACCACGACACGAGCGACACCGAGGGCAGCGACGACCGGGCACAGATGGAGGACAACTTCCACATCCGGGAGCGGTTCCGGGACGAGACCGACCGCGCGTCCACGGACCCCGGCCTGTTCTACCGGCTGCGGTACGGACGCGACCTGGAGCTGGTCTGTCTGGACACGTCGATGGACAGCGCCGACGAAGGGGTGCACCGGTTCTTCCAGGCGCCGGAGCATCGCGACTGGCTGCGCGCGACGTTCGCGGCGGACGGCGCTCGCTGGCTGATCCCCTTCTCCCATCACCCGGCCTACTGCGCCGGGCCCCACCACGGCAACGACACCGAGATCCAGCAGACCCTGCTGCCGCTGTTCGACACCGCCGGGGTGCGGCTGGTCCTGGCCGGCCACGAGCACAACTTCCAGGTCAACGAGGTCGAGGGCCGCACCTATCTCGTCTCCGGGTCCGGCGCCAAGGTCCGCGAGGAGGTTCCCGAGGGCTTCGGCGACGCCGGGACCACGGCGTGGGCGGCCCAGGCCCACCTGCTGCTGGTGGAGGTGGACGGCGGGGAGGCGCGGCTGACCCCGGTCTCCGGGCGGCTGGCGGACGGCACCCCACATCTGATGACCGCGCTCACCCCGCACAACCAGATCGTCGAGCCGCCGTGGGTGGTCCGGCGCTGACGTGCCGAGTCGGCGCAACTGCTGCGCTCAGACAGGGCGAGTCGGCGCAACTGCTGACGACGGCCCGGCACTTGCGCCGAGTCGATGGTCCAAACGGCGGCATTCGCGCCGACTCGGCAGTTACGCCGAGTCGGCGATGACGGTCACCGCGCCCGGCTGGATCTCCACGACCGCGGGGTCCGCGTCGAGGCCGGGAAGGACGCCGAGCGCCTCGCCGTCGCCGCCCAGCGGGATCGGGTTGCGGGCATCGCCGCGCAGCTCAACCCGTTTGCCCCGGAGCAGGGTCACCTCGGGGCGGTCCACATGAGTGCCGTCATAGACGGTGGGCAGGGAACGGAGCAGCTCGAGGCGCGAGGCCGCCTCGATCACGACCACGTCGAGCACCCCGTCGTCGATGACCGCCGCCGGCGCGATCTTCATGCCCTTGCCGTAGTAGGCGGAGTTCGCGACGACGACCGTGGCGGCGGCGTACTCCCGGTCGACGCCGTCGACCGAGACCCGGTAGCGGCCGGGTTGGTACGACGCCAGGGAACGCACCGCGGCGTAGGGGTACTGCAGCTTCTTCGGCAGCCGGACCCGATCCACGATCTCCGCGGCGCGCGCGTCGACGCCGGCGTAGACCGAGCCGACGACCACCCGCGGTGAGGCTCCGGGCAGGGCCAGGGAGAGGAGGTCGACCCGCCGCTCCGGCCCGGTCAGCAGGACGCGGGCCTGACCGGCCGGGTCGCCGGGCAGCCCGAGCATGCGGGCGAAGTCGTTGCCGCGACCGGCGGGCAGGACGGCGAGCGTTCCGCTGTTGCGGGCGACCGGTCCGGCGAGTGAGGAGAGCATGCCGTCACCGCCGACGGAGACCACCACGTCGCCGCGGGACTGCGCGGCGTCGAGGAGCTCGCGCACGGCGTGGGGTCCGGGCGAGTAGGTGACCTCGACCCGGGCGCCGGCGTCGCGGAGCAGGCGGGCCACCGGGATGACGGCCTGGGGCGCAGCGCCGCCGCCGGAGGCGGGGTTGACCAGGAAGGTGAAGTTGCGCGTCATTGCGGAGCTCACGGGATGAGAACGCCGGGGTTGAGGATGCCGGTCGGGTCGAGCTCGGCCTTGACCGCCCGCAGGATCGAGACGCCGACGTCGCCGATCTCCTGGCGGTACCACGGCTTGTGGTCGGTGCCGATGGCGTGGTGGTGGGTGATGGTGGCGCCGGCCGCGGCGATCGCGTCACCTGCGGCCGCCTTGGCGACCTCCCATTGTGCGATCGGGTCGTCGGTCTCCTTGGCCGCGACCGTGAAGTAGAGCGAGCAACCGGTCTCGTAGACGTGGGAGATGTGGCAGAGCACGATCGCCCCCTCGCCGAGGGAGGCCTCGAGGGCACCCTTCACGCCGGTGTAGAGCCGGTCGAGGTTGGACCACCAGGTCGCGGTCTCCAGGGTTTCGACGAGGACGCCGACGTCGAGCATCGAGTCACGAAGGTACGGCGCCCGGAACCGGCCCTCGACCCAGGACCGGCCGGGCTCCTCGCCGAGGTCGGTGCCGCCGAGTTCGGTGAGCACGGCGGCGACGGCGGCCCGACGGGCCTCGACCGCGGCCGGGGTCCCTTCGTAGCCGGTGATCATCAGGCAGCCGGAGGCGGAGTCGGAACCGATCTCGTCCGGCCGGGCGAGGTTGATCCCGGTCTCGGCCTCGTCGGAGAGCCGGATCACGGTCGGCAGCAGCCCGGCCTGGGCGAGGGTGCGCATGGCCGCGGCACCGTCGGCGAAGCTCGGCCAGCGCCATCCGTCGTAGACCTTGACCTCGGGGAGCCGGCGCACCCGGACGGTGACGGAGGTGATCACGCCGTAGGCACCTTCGGAGCCGAGGATCAGCTGGCGCAGGTCTGGCCCGGCAGCGCTGGCCGGGGCGACGCCGAGATCGAGCCGTCCCGACGGCGTGGCCGCGGCGAGTCGGACGAGCATCGCGTCGAAGCGGCCGTACCCGGCGCTGGACTGGCCGCTGGAGCGGGTGGCGGCGAAGCCGCCGATCGAGGCGTACTCGAAGGACTGGGGGAAGTGGCCGAGCATCAGCCCGTGCTCGGCGAGCAGCGCCTCGGCCTCGGGGCCGCGGAGGCCGGGTTCGAGGGTGGCGGTCATCGAGACCGGGTCGACGTCGAGCAGCCGGTTCATCCGGACCAGGTCGAGGGAGATGACACCGGCGTACCCCTCTCGGCGCGCGGCCAGCCCGCCGGTGACACAGGTGCCCCCGCCGAACGGGACGACGGCCAGGTGGTGCTCGACCGCGAAGGCGAGCACCGCGGCCACTTCGTCGTGGGTGCCGGGCCGGACCACGGCGTCGGGGGCGTCGTCCAGGTCGCCGGCACGGGCGCGAAGCAGGTCGGGAGTGGACTTGCCGCGGGTGCGGAGGCGCCGGGTGTGGTCGTCGGTGAGCACGTGCTCGGCTCCCACCAGCGTGCGGAGGCCGTCGAGCACCGCCTCCTCGACCTGGCCGGCCGGCACGCTCGGGTCCTCGGTCGCAGGTCGTTCCTCGAGGCCGAAGGCCAACTCGATCAGCCCACGGGCGGAGTCGGGAAGCGGTGCGGCGGCGGCCGGGTCGCCCCAGCGGGTCGGATGCATCTCGCGGCTCATGGGTTACAGTGTGACATATGACGTCACTTCGTCACATTCCGGATCTCGACGAGCGGGAGGGCGCCTACCTCGACGCCGCCCGCGCGTGCATCCTCGACGTCGGCTGGCGGCGTACGACGCTCACCGAGGTGGCCCGGCGCGCCGGGGTGTCCCGGATGACGATCTACCGCACCTGGTCCGACATGCCCCGGCTGCTCGGCGACCTGATGACCCGGGAGTGGGGCAATGTCGTCGCCGCCATCACCGACGGCCCCTCCGCGGGCTCGCCGGCCGACCGGCTCGTCACCGCACTCGCCGGCGGGGTCCGGGCGCTGCGCGACAACGAGCTGTTCGTGCGGATCGTCGAGCTCGACCCCGAGCTGTTGCTTCCCTACCTGCTCGCCCGTCGCGGCCGTTCCCAGGACGCGATCCTCGGGCTGGTGGAGGAGTGGGTCCGGGCCGGGCAAGAGACAGGCGACGTCCGCTCCGGCGACCCGGTGGCGATCGCCCGCGGGCTGGTCCTGACGACCCACGGGTTCGTGCTGTCCTCGCACACGATGGTCGACGACTCGGTCTCGGAGGAGGCGCTCGACGCCGAGCTGGTCGCCGTACTCACCCGGGCGCTGACGCCATGACCGCAACCCTGATCGCACCCGGACTGGCCGGCGCACCGAACGAGGTGGACGTGGTCGTGATCGGCCTGGGCGTCACCGGAGCCGGAGTCGCGCTCGACGCGGTCACCAGGGGGCTCTCGGTGCTCGCCGTCGACGCCCACGACCTCGCGTTCGGCACCTCCCGGTGGTCCTCCAAGCTGGTCCACGGCGGCCTTCGCTACCTCGCCCACGGACAGGTCGGCGTGGCCCACGAGAGTGCCGTCGAGCGCGGCCTCCTGATGGAGGTCACCGCGCCCCACCTCACCCACGCGACGCCGATGCTGATCCCCCTCACCCCGAGCGTCAGTGCCTACCTGGCCGGCAAGACCCGAGCAGCGCTGACCGCCGGCGACCTGCTCCGACGTGGGGCACGCACGAGTCGTGAGACTCTGCCCGGTCCACGCCGGATCTCCGCCACCGAGGCCCTCACCCTCGCCCCCGGTCTCAGACCCGGTGGCCTCCGCGGAGGGCTGCTCTCCTGGGACGGCCAGCTCGAGGACGACGCCCGGCTGGTCACGACAATCGCCCGCACCGCCGCGTCGTACGGCGCCCACGTCCGCACCCACGCCCGGGTGCTTTCCGCGACCGGGACCACGGTGCAGCTCCGCGACGAGCTCACCGGCGGCACCACCACGGTCACCGCCCGGACGGTCGTCAACGCCACCGGCGTCTGGGCCGGCGATCTGGTCGAGGAGGTCCGGCTCCGACCGAGCCGCGGCACCCACCTCGTGCTGCGGGCGGGCACCCTGCCGGGTCTTCGAGTCGCGGTCGCGCCACCCGTCCCCGGCGAGTCCAACCGGTTCTCACTGGTGATGCCCCAACCCGACGGCACCATCTACGTCGGCCTCACCGACGAGCCGGTCGGCACCGAGATCCCGGACGTCCCCACCCCCTCCGAGCCGGAGATCGGGTTCCTCCTCGACGTCGTCTCCGCCGCGTTCGCCCGTGACCTGCGCCGGTCCGACGTCGTCGGGGCCTACGCCGGCCTCCGGCCGCTCCTCGACACACGCGACGGTTCCACCGCGGACCTGTCCCGCCGCCACGCCGTGCTCACCTCCGCCTCCGGTGTGGTCACGATCGTCGGCGGCAAGCTGACGACGTACCGCCGAATGGCCGAGGACGTGCTCGACACCGCGCTGGGCACCAACGGGATCGACGCCGGCCCCTGCCGCACCCGGGCCCTGCCCATCGCCGGCGCCGCATCCCGCGACCAGCTGGCCCGGCTCGAGCTCCCGGCCCGGCTGGTCCGCCGCTACGGCACCGACGCCGAGCTGGTGCAGGCCAGCGCCCGCGAGATCAGCGGCCTTCCCGACGACGACCTGCTCGCCCCGGTCGCCGAGCACATCCCGGTCACGCTCGCCGAGCTGCTCTTCGGGGTGACCCACGAGGGCGCCGCCGACGTCGACGACCTGCTGGACCGGCGTACCCGGATCGGGCTGATCCCCGAGGACCGCGACCTCGCCCGCCCAGCGGCCGAACGTGCCCTCGCCCTCGCCGCCCACTCGCCCTCGCGCTGACCCGTCGTTAATTCACGACGGGTCAGCGATGAGTTTCCACGTCGACGCCGGTCGGTACGAGAAGGCAGACTGGGCGACGGCGAGGAGCGACCCATGAGGACGGCGACCATGACCACGACGACGGAGCTCGACGACTTCGAGGGACTGACCCACCGCTACGAGCGCGAGCTGCTCGCGCACTGCTACCGGATGAGCGGGAGCTTCCACGAGGCCGAGGACCTCGTGCAGGAGACGTTCCTGCGGGCGTGGAAGGCCTCGGCGCAGTTCCAGGGCCGGTCGTCGGTGCGGACCTGGCTCTACC
>DASSJR010000411.1:0-4260 GCA_035691135.1 Nocardioides sp.
CACCGTACGACCGTGCAGCACGGCCGCCAGCGAGCGCTCGAGGTGCCGGGCCGCGCGCGGGTCGATGAGGGAGGTCGCCTCGTCGAGCACGAGCGTGTGCGGGTCGGCGAGCACCAGCCGGGCCAGGGCGATCTGCTGGGCCTGGGCGTCGGTCAGCTGCCGGCCACCCGACCCGACGACGGTGTCGAGCCCGTCGGGCAGCAGCTCCACCCAGGTGAGGGCGTCGACGGCGTCGAGCGCCTCGCGGATGTCGTCGTCGGTGGCACCGGGCGGCGCGGCCAGGGCGAGGTTCTCGCGCAGCGTGCCGACGAACACGTGGTGCTCCTGGGTGACCAGGGCGACGTGGCCGCGCAGGTCGTCCAGCGGCAGCTCGACCAGGCCGACCCCGCCGACGGTGACCGAACCGGTCCTCGGTGGGTGGATGCCCGCGAGCAGCCGCCCGAGCGTGGACTTGCCCGCGCCGGACGGCCCGACCATGGCGATCCGCTCCCCCGGCTCGACCTCGAGGTCGACGCCGTGCAGGACGTCGCGGCCCTCGACGTAGGCGAACCGCACGTCGTGCGCGTCGAGCCGCTCGCCCACCGGCACGCGCCCCGTCGGGGTCCGGTCGTCGGGCACCATGGCGACGCCGAGCAGCCTCGCGAGCGAGGCCTGGCCGACCTGGAGCTCGTCGAGGATGGACACGATCCGGTCGACCGGGTCGATCAGCATCTGCACGTACAGCGTGGCCGTCGTGACCGCACCGAGCGAGACCTCGCCCTGCGTGTAGAGGTAGCCCCCGAACAGCAGCGTGGCGACGGTCGGGACCAGGTAGGCGATCTCCATGTTCGGGAAGAACACCGTGCGCAGGAACAGCGTGTACTTCTCGGCGTCGTACGACTCCTTGATGTCCTCGTCGATCTGCCCGATCCGCTCCGCGCCGATTCCGAGCGCCTCGACGGTGCGGGCGCCCTCGACGGTCTCGGTCAGGGTCGCGTTGATCACCGAGTACGACGCGCTCTCGCGGAGGTAGCCGTCCTTGGCGCGGGCGAGGTACCAGCGCAACCCGATCACCAGGGGTGGTACGCCGAGCAGGCACGGCAGGGCGACCCACCAGCCGACCGAGAGGGCCGCGACGAAGGTCAGCACCGCGCTCACCAGCGCGATCGTCCACTCCGGCAACGCCCAGCGCACCGACCAGCCGAGCTGGTCGACGTCGCGGCTGGTGCGGGTCAGCAGGTCTCCTGAGCCCGCGGACTCGATGACCCCGACCGGCAGCGCGAGCGCGTTGCCGACGAAGTCCTCGCGGAGCTCGGCCAGCACCTGCTCCCCGAGCACCTGGCTGGTGTAGCGGGCGTAGCGGGTGAGCACGGTCCCGACCAGCAGGAACCCGGCGAGGACGAGGATGATCCGGTCGACGTGACCGACGGTGGTGCCGTCCTCGACGGCCTCGACCAGGTCTCCCAGGAGGCGGGGCGCGGCCAGCGCCGCCAGCGCGGCACCCACGTGCAGCGACAGCGCGCCCCAGAGCAGGCGAGGGTGGTGTCGCGCGATCCGGGTGGCGTAACGACGTACCGCGCGGCCGTCGGCGACCGGAAGCATCGTGCTCATCGCAGAGCCCCCTCTCGCGGCTCGAGACCCACGTCGCGGGTCACCAGGGCCCGGTACGCCGGGTCGCGGTCGAGCAGGTCGGCGTGCGTGCCCACGGCGACCACGCGTCCGCCGCGCAGGAACGCCACCTCGTCGACGGCGTCCAGCACCAGCGGGCTGCTCGAGGTGACCACGGTGGTCCGGCCGGCGCGGTGGGCCCGCAGCCGAGACGCGATCCGGGCTTCGGTGTGGGCGTCGACGGCGGAGGTCGGCTCGACCAGCACCAGGATCTCCGGGTCACTGGTCAGGGCCCGGGCGAGGACCAGCCGCTGCCGCTGCCCGCCGGAGAAGGTCCGCCCTCGCTCGGCGACGATGGTGTCGAGCCCGTCGTCGATGGCGTCGAAGATGTCGTCGGCCGACGCCGTGTCGAGGGCCCGCTCGAGTCCGCCGCGACCGCGCACGTCGAGCCGGTCCCCCAGCCGCCCGGAGAAGAACGTGGCGCTGGTGTCGGAGACCACGATCCGCTCGCGCACCTCGGCGCGGGCCAGTGTCGGGAGGGGTACGCCGCCCAGCCGTACGTCGTCGTCGACGACCGGCGCGCACATCCCCAGGCGGTCCGCCAGTGCCGCGGACTCGTCGGGCTGGTCGGCGACGACCGCGGTCAGCAGGCCGGCGCGCACGTGCAGGCCCGAGCGGAGGTCGACCAGGTCGGAGCCGATCGGTGGAGACGGGGCCAGCACCTGGGGATCGGTGTGGTCGGGGGTCAACGCCAGCACCCGGCAGACCCGGGTCGCCGCCACCCGCCCCCGGATCAGCTTGTTGGCGTACTCCGTGGCCGTCCGCAGCGGGATCATCAGGAATGCCGAGTAGCCGTAGAAGGCGACCAGCTCGCCCGCGGTGATCTGGCCGGCGACGGCGGACCGGGCGCCCAGCCACACCACCAGCACCACGAACACGCCGGGCAGGAAGACCTGCAGCGCGTCCAGCACCGATTGGAGCCGCGCGACCTCGACCCCGGCGCGTCGCGTGGTCTGCGACTCCCGGCGGTAGCGGTCGTGGAAGACCTGCTCGCCGCCGATTCCGCGCAGCACGCGGAGCCCGCTGACGATGTCGCTGGCGGTGTTGGACAGCTCGCCCATCAGGTGGCGCTGGTGGGCGCTGCGCCGCTGGAGGGGACTCAGGATCGGGCCGATCAGCAGCATCAGGGCCGGTACCCCGATGAGTACCACCAGACCGAGCGTCACCGACGTGGACAGCAGGATCACCGACACCAGCAGGAAGGACACGATCGCACCCGCGAACCGGGCGGTGACATCCATGACGTTGCCGATGTGACTGAGGTCGCTGGTCCCGATCGCGACCACCTCGCCCGTGGAGACCTTGCGCGGCAGGGTGCCGCCGAGGTGCACGGCCTGGCGGCCGACCAGCTGGACCGTGCGGTAGGCCGAGGTCAGCCAGTTCGTTACCGCGAACCGGTGCCGCATGATCCCGCTGACGGCCTGCACCAGGCCGATCGCGAACAGCAGGCCGGCCCACTTCAGCAGCTCACTGGTGTCCTGGTCGGCGACCCCGCGGTCGATCGCCCGGCCGAGGACGAACGGCATCACGGCCTGGGTGCTCATCCAGACGATGCCGAAGAACATCCCGAGCAACAGGGTGTGCCACTGCCCCGTGGCCAGCCACCACAGGTACCGGCCCGGCGACCGGTGGTCGGCGGTTCCGGGGTGGTCGAGGGGAAGTTTGCGCACCGTCCAACGGTACGGACCGGTGAAAGGGAGAGCGACCGGTTTTCGGCCGGTCGAACTCAGTCGTGCGGGCCCACGAGCCTCAGCGGTAGGGCGAGCAGCAGGGCCGCGAGGATCGCTGCGACCACGGCACCCACGATCAGCGCCACCGTGCGGTCCACGACCACGTCGAAGATCAGCACCACGATGCCGGTCACCAGCACCGCCAGCAGGGTCAGGCCGATGCCCACCAGCCTGTGTGCTGTGGCGACCAGCCGCTCCTTGACGTGCTCGCCGGAGATCTTTCGGTGCACCGCGACGGGGGTGATCACGGTGGCCGTGGTCAGCGCGGCCACCAGCACGAGCACCAGGAACAGTCCGATCTGGAAGTCGTCGAGGCTGGGGAACTTCGTGGTGAACGGCAGCGTCAGCAGGAAGCCTGCGGTCAGCTGGGCCCCGGTCTGCATCACTCGCAGCTCCTGGAGCAGGTCGCCCCACTTGCGGTCCAGCCGCTCTTCCTCGGTCTCGTTCCGGCCGTCGTTCATCCGTTTCCCTCCATGGCGCGCACCGTATCGCGCCGGACGGGCGGCGCGTCCGAGCTCGGGCTCATCAGCCGGCGAGGCCCTCGACCACCTCGGCGCCTGGCAGCTGTGCAAGGTGGCGGCCCGAGACCAGGAGCTTGGAGCGGCGTACGCCGGAGCCGATGATCGCCACCTCCATCTCCGGCACGCGGGCGTCGACCAGGATCCGCCACTCCGGGGGCAGGCCGAGCGGGGTGATCCCGCCGTACTCCATCTCCGACTCCTCGACCGCCCGCTCCATCGCCAGGAACGACGCCTTCCGCACGTCGAGTGTCCGTTTCACGAGGTTGTTGACGTCGGCGCGGGTGTCCGCGCGTACGACGCACGCCGCGACCCGCTCCTCCCCGCCCCGCTTGCCTGCCACCACGACGCAGTTGGCGCCGCTC
>DASSJR010000412.1:0-2700 GCA_035691135.1 Nocardioides sp.
CGGCTACGACGAGCCGCTCACAACCCTTGCGCTGGTGGTGCTGCTGGCGAGGGCCTTCTCCTCGGGATGTGCGGCGCTCACCGGTGTCGAGGCGATCTCCAACGGAGTGCCCGCGTTCCGCCGTCCGAAGAGCCGCAACGCGGCGACCACGCTGCTGCTGCTGGGCATGCTCGCCATCACGATGATGATGAGCGTCATCGTGCTCGCCAACCAGATGGGGCTCCGCTACGTCGACCCGGACGATCTCGACCGATTGACCCGCAACGGCCAGCCACTCCCGGAGGGGTACGACCAGCACACCGTGATCGCCCAGATCGCCGAGGCCGTGTTCCGCGACTTCCCTCCCGGTTTCTACTTCGTGGTGACCGTGACCGGTGTGATCCTGGTGCTCGCCGCCAACACCGCCTTCAACGGCTTCCCTGTGCTCGGCTCGATCCTCGCCGAAGATGGCTACGCCCCGCGGGCGCTGGGCTCGCGGGGTGATCGGCTGGCCTTCAGCAACGGCATCGTGTTCCTCGCCGCCATGGCCATCGTCCTGATCGTCGCCTTCGACGCTGAAACCACACGGTTGATCCAGCTCTACATCGTCGGGGTGTTCGTGTCGTTCAATCTCAGCCAGCTCGGGATGATCCGGCACTGGACGCGGCACCTACGAACGGAAAGGAATCCGGCCCGCCGACGTCGGATGCAGCAGTCGCGTGCGATCAACGCGATCGGGTTGACCTTCACGGCGGTGGTGTTCGTCATCATCCTTTTCACCAAGTTCCTCGCCGGAGCCTGGATCGCGATCCTTGCGATGGTGTGTTTCTTCCTGATCATGAAGGGCATCAACCGGCACTACCGAAACGTCGCGCTGGAGCTGGCGGCCGACGAGGAGGACAAGCTCCTGCCCACGCGCGTGCACGCCGTCGTACTCGTCTCCAAGCTGCACAAGCCGACCCTGCGGGCGCTGGCGTTCGCGAAGGCGTCGCGGCCCAACGTGCTCGAGGGCGTCTACGTCTCGGAGGACCCCCAGCGGACCAGCCAGCTGCTGACCGAGTGGGACGACCGCAACCTGGGCGTGCCGCTGAAGGTGCTGCACTCGCCCTACCGCGAGGTGGTCAAGCCGATTGTCGACTACGCCCTCGAGATCAAGGAGGCCAACCCGCGCGGCGTGGTGGCGGTCTACATCCCGGAGTACGTCGTGGGCCGCTGGTGGGAGCAGCTGCTGCACAACCAGACGGCGTTGCGGCTCAAGGGCCGGCTCCTGTTCACCCCCGGCGTGATGGTGACCTCCGTGCCCTACCAGCTGAGGTCCTCGGAGATCGCCCGCGAGCGCGTCGAGCGCGACCGCACCCGGGTGCGGCCGGGTGACCTGCGGCGCGGAAACGTCTCGGACCGATCCCGCGGCGGACAGATCCCGCGGTGACCCCTCCGCGGAGGCGGCGACCCCGGCAGCGGCGCGCCGGTGGCCGGTCCCGGGTGGGGGAGCGCTTCACCGTGGACGTGGGTCCTGTGGCCCACGGCGGCCACTTCGTGGCGCGGCTCCCGGCCCCGGACTCCCGCGTCGTCTTCGTCCGGCACGCACTGCCAGGGGAACGGGTCGTCGTCGAGATCACCGAGGGCGCCGACCACGACCGCTACTGGCGCGGCGACGCGGTCGTGGTCGAGTCACCCTCTCCGGAGCGGGTCGAGGCGCCCTGCCCGGTCGCCGGGCCCGGACTCTGTGGCGGTTGCGACTTCCAGCACGTCGCCCTGCCGGAGCAGCGTCACCTGAAGACCGAGGTGGTGCGCGAGCAGCTGGTCCGGCTCGGCCGCCTCGATCCGGACCATCCCGTCGTCGCCGGTCTCGAGGTCGAGCCGGTCCCGGGTGACCAGGACGGCCTGCGCTGGCGGACCCGGGTGCGCTTCGCGACCGCTCCGGACGGGCGACGCGGGATGCGCAAGCACCGCTCGCATGACGTCGTACCCGTCGACGACTGCCTGATCGCCCGCCCCGACGCCAGGACTCCCGGCGTGCACGAGTCCTCGGGCGCGGTGTTCGAGGTCGTCGAGACCGCCCGCGGAAGCCACACCTTCACGGTCCCGACCGACGGCTTCTGGCAGGTCCATCCCGGCGCGCCGCGGGTCCTGGTCGAGACGGTCCTCGACCTTCTCGACCCCCGAGTGGGGGAGCGGGTCCTCGATCTCTACGCCGGGGTGGGCCTGTTCGCCCGGTTCCTGGCCGACGCGGTCGGGCCGTCCGGAGCGGTGGTCGCCGTGGAGGGCGACGAAGGCGCCTGCCGGCAGGCACGGTCCAACCTGGGGCTCGACCGGACCGACGTGCCCGACCATCTCGAGGTGACCTGGGGCCGGGTGGAGGCGGTGCTGTCGGCGGCCTACGACGAGCCCTGGGACCTCGTCGTTCTGGACCCGCCGCGGGAAGGTGCCAAGCGTGAAGTGGTCGAGCAGGTCGTCGCCCGAGGGCCGCGGGCAGTGGCGTACGTCGCCTGCGACCCGGCCGCGGTCGCCCGCGACGTCGATACCTTCGCCGGTCACGGCTACGGTCTGGAGCGGCTGCGCGCCTTCGACCTGTTCCCGATGACCCACCACGTCGAGTGCGTCGCGCTGCTGTCCAGGGCTGACTGATCGCCGGGCCGGCGACGCGGACCGCCTCGTCCAGGCGGTCCGCGCCGGCAGGCCCTGTGCGGCAGGACGCGGCCACGGACCGCCACGGGACAA
>DASSJR010000413.1:0-9887 GCA_035691135.1 Nocardioides sp.
ACGAACGACGTACGTCGTCGCCGCCCCGGATGTTGAGGTGCTGGCCGTGGGCGAAGGCGTAGTCGGCCTTCAGCTCCTCGGGGACGTCGAACGTGATCGCGACGGAGTCGTCGGTCAGCTCGTCGATGGCAGCGACCCTCAAGTGGTGGAACGCCGCGTGCTGGGTCGTCATCGGCGCTCTAGAGCGGCTTGAAGTGGTCGAAGGGCTCGCGGCAGGAGCGGCACACCCAGAGCGACTTGCAGGCCGTCGAGCCGAACCGGCTCGACTCCCGGGTGTCGAGGCTGCCGCACTGGGGGCAGCGCACGGAGAGCTGAAGCGGCACCGGTCCGTCGTCGCGCCGACGCTCCGGTGGGGCGACGCCGTAGGCGGCGAGCTTTTGGCGGCCGGCCTCGGTCATCCAGTCGGTGGTCCACGCCGGCGCCAGGACGAACTCCACGCAGACTTGCCGGTAGCCCGCCTGGGAGAGGACGTCGACCAGGTCGGTGCGGATCGTCTCCATCGCCGGGCAGCCGGAGTAGGTGGGCGTGATCTGGACGTGGACACGTCCCTGGTCGTCCTCGGTGACGTCGCGCAGGATGCCGAGGTCGTCGATCGTGACGACCGGGAGCTCGGGGTCGAGGACCTGGGCGGCGATGTCCCAGGCGCGGCTGCGGGTCGAGGTCCTTGTCACCATGCTGCCTCCGGGTGGGAACGCGTGAGGTGCTGCATCTCCGCGAGGAGGTAGCCCATCTCTTCGGTGTGGAGTCCTCGGCGTCCACCACCGACGGCCGCGGACACCTGCGGGACGCTCAAGGTCGCCTCGGCGACGACCGCCTCCACGCGGGTGAGTACGCCGTCGCGCAGGCTGGCCGGGTCGACGGCGACGCCGTCGGCGACCAGGCCGGCGTCCACGGTCGAGCCGTCGAAGAGCTCCTCCATCCAGGGCCACTCGGCGTCGAGGGCCGCCTGCATGCGGGCGTGTGACTCCTCGGTCCCGTCCCCGAGCCGGAGGACCCAGCGCCGGGCGTGGTCGAGGTGGTAGGCCACCTCCTTGACGGCCTTGCCGGCGACGCCGGCCAGGGTCGGGTCGGTGCTGCGGAGGAGGGCGGCGTAGAGCTCGGACTGCCAGGCGGAGAAGATCAGCAGCCGGGCCATGGCCACCCCGAAGTCGCGCTGGTCGCGCTCGACCAGCTTGACGTTGCGGAAGTCGCGTTCGTCGCGGAGGTAGGCGAGGCAGTCCTCGCTCCGGCCGTCGCCCTCGACCTCTCCTGCGTAGGCGAGCAGCGATCGCGCCTGGCCGAGCTGGTCGAGGCCGATGTTGGCCATCGCGACGTCCTCCTCGAGCTGGGGAGAACGGGTGATCCACCAGCCCATCCGCTGGGCGGAGATCAGCGCGTCGTCGGCGAGGCCGAGGACGTAGTCGAAGAGGGGGCCGCTCATAGGTGTTCCACCCCCTCGGGGACGTCGTAGAAGGTCGGGTGCCGGTAAATCTTGTCGGCGGCCGGGTCGAAGAAGGAGTCGCGCTCGTCGGGCGCGCTGGCCTCGATGTCGGCGGAGCGGACCACCCAGAGCGAGACGCCCTCCTGCCGGCGGGTGTAGAGGTCACGGGCATTGCGGAGCGCCATCTCGGCGTCGGGGGCGTGCAGGGAACCCGCGTGGACGTGGGACAGTCCGCGCCGCGAGCGGACGAAGACCTCCCAGAGCGGCCAGTCCTTCATGCTGCACCTTCTGCCCGGGCCGCGTGCTTGGCGGCGTAGGCCGAGGCGGCCTCCCGGACCCAGGCGCCGTCGTCGTGGGCGCCGACCCGGTGGGCCATCCGCTGGGCGTTGCACGGGCCGTGGCCCTTGATCACCTCGAACAGCTCGGTGAAGTCGACCTCGCCGAAGTCGTAGTGGCCGCGCTCGTCGTTCCAGGCGATCTCGGGGTCGGGCAGGGTGAGCCCGAGCGCCTCGGACTGCGGCACTGTCATGTCGACGAACCGCTGGCGCAGCGCGTCGTTGGAGAACCGCTTGATCCCCCAGGCCATCGACTGCGCGGAGTGCGGCGAGTCGTTGTCGGGCGGCCCGAACATCATCAGCGAGGGCCACCAGTAGCGGTTGACGGCGTCCTGGGCCATCTCCTTCTGGGCCGGGGTCCCGTGGGACAGCGTGTGCAGGATCTCGAAGCCCTGCCGCTGGTGGAAGGACTCCTCCTTGCAGACCCGGACCATCGCCCGGGCGTAGGGGCCGTAGGAGCACCGGCACAGCGGCACCTGGTTGACGATGGCGGCCCCGTCGACCAGCCAGCCGATGGCACCGACGTCGGCCCAGGTGAGGGTCGGGTAGTTGAAGATCGAGGAGTACTTCTGGCGTCCGGAGTGGAGCTGGTCGAGCAGGTCGGCCCGGTCGGCGCCGAGGGTCTCCGCAGCGGCGTAGAGATAGAGGCCGTGCCCGGCTTCGTCCTGGACCTTGGCCATCAGGATCGCCTTGCGGCGCAGGCTGGGCGCGCGGCTGATCCAGTTACCCTCGGGCTGCATCCCGATGATCTCGGAGTGGGCGTGCTGGGCGATCTGCCGGATCAGGGTCTTGCGGTAGCCCTCGGGCATGTCGTCGCGGGGCTCGATGCGTCCATCCTCTTCGAGGAGCCGGGTGAACGCGGCCGGATCCCTGCCCTCGTCATCGGACTGGTCACCTGTTCGGGGGCCGCTGAAGTCATTGCCGTACACGGCTCAGAGGATACCAGCGTTGTTACACGATGACGTATCCATGCAACCGATTTGTAACAGGACCGATGGGACAGACTGGGCGCCATGAGCGGACCCACAGCGGATGTCTCGGTCAGGGTCGCCTGGGCCGACGACGCCGACGCGATCGCGGCCGTCCAGGCGCGGGCGTGGCGGTCGTCGTACGAAGGCCTGCTGCCCGCCGCGGCGCTCGAGATCGACACGGCACGGGCAGCGGAGGTGTGGCGAAGCGCCCTCGGCCGGCCGAAGGACGCCCGCACCCGCATCCTGGTCGCCCTCGAGCGCAACCGGGTCGTCGGCTTCGCCATCACCACCCCCGCCACCGACCCCGACTGCGACCCGGGGTCCGACGCGGAGCTGATGGAGCTCACCGTGGATCCCGGCGAACGCGGTCACGGGCACGGATCCCGGCTGGTGCAGGCCGCTGTGGAGACGATGGCGGCCGACCGGTTCACCCGGGCCGTCCTGTGGGCCGTCGCCGGGGACGACGACCTGCGCGAGTTCCTGACGGGTGCCGGCTGGGCTCCGGACACCGCGCACCGCGAGCTCGACCTCGAGGGCGACGGCACCACCCTGGTGAAGCAGGTGCGGCTGCACACCGGGATCTCCTCCGCGTGAGCGACCCGGTCCTGGACCCGCGTGAGCGCAGCGGGATCATCCGGGACGGACTGGGTGTCGGCATCGCGACGGGTACCTACGGCATCTCCTTCGGCGCCGTGGCCGTCGGGGCCGGACTGTCCGTCGCCCAGACCTGCGCCCTGTCGCTGCTCATGTTCACCGGCGCGAGTCAGTTCGCGCTGGTGGGCGTCCTCGCCGCGGGTGGCACTCCCCTGTCCGGAGCGTTGACCGCACTGTTGCTGGGGACCCGCAACACGCTGTACGGCCTGCGCCTCGCCCCGCTCCTGAACTGGACCGGTGCCCGCCGCGTGGCTGCCGCGCACCTCGTCATCGACGAGTCCACCGCGATGTCGGTGACGCGTCCGTCGACACCGGCCGCCCGCGTCGGCTTCCTGACAACTGGCCTCACGATCTTCGTCCTGTGGAACGTCGCGACCCTGGTCGGCGCCCTCGGCGGGCGTGCTCTGGGTGACCCGCGCACCTACGGCCTCGACGCAGCAGTCGGCGCCGCGTTCCTGGCCCTCCTCTGGCCCAGGCTGCGCGACCGTCGCAACCGGGCCACGGCCCTCGTGGCAGCCGCCGTCGCCCTCGGCCTGGTCCCCTTTACGGCGGCCGGCGTGCCGGTGCTGGCGTCGGCGGGGGTCGCGCTCCTGATCGGCCTGCTGTGGCCCGGCCAGGACGAGACCGAGTGGCCGGAGGTCGAGCGATGATCTGGTGGGCGGTGCTGTCCGCGGGCGTAGCGTGCTACCTCCTCAAGCTGGCCGGGCTCTCGGTGCCGACGCGGGTCCTGGAGCACCCGCTCGTCGAGCGGATCGCCGACCTGATCCCGGTCGCCCTCCTCGCAGCGCTGGTGGCGGTGCAGGTCTTCGCGTCCGGGTCCGCGCTGGTCGTGGACGCCCGCGCGATCGGGCTCGGCGCCGCCGTGCTGCTCCTGCTCGCCCGGGCGCCGTTCCTCCTGGTGGTGTTCGGCGCGGCCCTCGTGGCGGCGGTGGTCCGGCTGGTGTGAGGTCGACCCAATCCAGCTCGGAATCAGCCGAGGTCGAGGAACTCCTCCAGCCCGACCGTGAGCCCTGGGTGCGAGCCGATGGCCCGGACCCCGACGAGCACACCCGGGGTGAACGACGCCCGGTCGAGCGAGTCGTGCCGGATCGTGAGGGTCTCGCCCAGCCCGCCGAGCACGACCTCCTGGTGAGCGACCAGACCCCGGATCCGCAGCCCGTGGACCCGGATCCCGTCGACGTCGGCACCACGCGCGCCGTCGAGGGCGGACGAGGTCGCGTCAGGGACCGGCCCCGAGCCGGCCTCGCGCCGGGCGGCCGCGATCAGCTGCGCAGTACGACGCGCAGTTCCGGACGGCGCGTCCGCCTTGTCGGGGTGATGGAGCTCGACCACTTCCACCGACTCGTAGAAGGGGGCAGCGGTCGCGGCGAAACGCATCATCAGTAGCGCGCCGATGGAGAAGTTCGGTGCGACCAGGACCCCGACGCCGGGAGCGTTGGCGAGCCAGCCCCGGAGCGTCTCGAGCCGCTCGTCGTCGAACCCCGTGGTACCGACCACGGCGTGGATCCCGTGGTCGAGGCAGAACTCCAGGTTGTCCATGACCACGTCCGGGTGGGTGAAGTCGACAACGACCTGGGCACCGGAGGTGACCAGTCCGTCCAGCTCGTCGTCGGCGTCGATGCGCGCCACCAGCTCGGTGTCGTCGGCCTCCTCGACGGCACGGCAGACCTCGGAGCCCACCTTGCCGAGCGCCCCCAGGACGCCCACCCTGATCGCCTCGGTCACGTGGCCCAACCTAGGCCATCGTCGACATCTGGCAGGCTGGTGCCATGCGGGCTCCTACGATTCCGGCGCGGATCCGGTGGGCGGTCGACCTCATGGATGTCGGGCCGGCTGACAACATCCTGGAGATCGGCTGCGGCCCGGGCGCCGGAGCAGAGCTGATCTGCCAGCGGCTGGAGACCGGGAAGCTGTTCGCCATCGACCGCTCCGAGTCGGGAGTGGATCGCACCAAGCGGCGCTGCCGCCAGTACATCGAGGCCGGCCGGCTCACCGTCCGCCAGATCGACCTGGCCACCCTGCGGGTCCCCGTCCGGCGGCTGCACAAGGTGTTCGCGTTCAACGTCAACCTGTTCTGGGTGCGCGCGTGCGCCGACGAGGTGGCCCTGCTGCACGAGCGGGTGGTCCCGGGCGGCGCTGTCTACCTCTTCTACGACGCCAGCCGGTCGGACATGGTCCCCAACATCCTCCAGAAGGCCTCCGCGGCGCTGACCGACGGCGGGTTCCGCGTCTCGGTCGTCGACCAGAAGGCACCCTCCGTGGTCGGGATTATTGGGCGCAGGTGAGCATCGGCTCGCCCGGGCATGCGAGGGCGCGCCGCCCCAATGCTCGCCAAGCTGGTGGTCGAGCAGCAAGCGCGACCGAGCTTGCGAGGTCGCGGCCGAGCGTGTCGAAACCCAGTGAGCCGAGAAGCAGCCGCAACCCGCCCACCCCACCCCATCCACCCGGCCCCTCCGGCATGAACCCTCCCGCCGGGGGGTACGGAGCCGGGGAACGACCGGTCAACCGCTCCAAACCTGAGGCGAAGGGACCGGCCAGAGAAAAGAACAGGGGACCACCGTGGACATCGGTGACAGCTTCCAGAACGCGACAGACTCGTTCTTCGCATTCCTGCCCAATCTGCTGGGCTTCCTCATCATCCTGATCGTCGGTTTCATCGTCGCCAAAGTGGTGGCGGCCGTCGTCCGGAAGGTGCTCGAGAAGGTGGGCGTGGACCGCCGCCTGCGCGAGTCCGACGCGAATTCGTACGTCGACCGCGTGATGCCAGGCGCCAGTCCCTCGAACGGCATCGCACGTGCAGTCTTCTGGCTGATCTTCATCTTCTTCGTCTTCTCCGCCATCGGGGCGCTGGGGGTTCCGGCCCTGACCGGATTCATGTCGGCCGTGCTGGCCTACCTGCCCAACATCATCGTGGCGATCCTGATCTTCGTCGTCGCAGCACTGATCGCCGGCGGGGTCGGCGCAGGTGTGGCCAAGGTGCTCGGAGACACGCCCACCGGCAAGGTCGTCGCGACCGTCGTGCCGGCGATCGTCATGGTGATCGCGATGTTCATGATCCTCGAGCAGCTCCAGATCGCTCCCGAGATCGTGAGGATCGCATTCGCCGCCACGATGGGGGCGCTCGCCCTCGGACTCGCCCTGGCCTTCGGGCTCGGCGGTCGCTCGGTCGCGGAGCGCATGCTGGAGGACGCCTACCGCAAGGGCCAGGACGCCAAGGACCAGGCCCGTCGCGACATCGAGACCGGACGCGACCGGGTCTCGGACCGGGTCGGTTCCGACGCCGGCACGACCACGACGACCGGGACGCACGCCGAGACCTACGAGCCGGCCACGACCCAGTCGATGGGCACCACGGACGGCCGCAGCACCGGCCCTCTCCGCTGAACCACGTCGTGGCCCGTCCTCGTCCGTGCGGACGAGGGCGGGTCAGGCAGGTCCGACGATGGCGAGGATCTCGGGCTGCGAGAACAGCTCCGTGCTGATCGCCTGCACGTCCTCGAGCGTCACGGCGTCGACGCGGGCGATGACCTCGTCGATGCTCAGCAGCTCGTCGTAGACCAGTTCCGCCTTGCCGAGCCGGGACATCCGGGCACCTGAGTCCTCGAGACCGAGCACCAGGCCGCCCTTCAGCTGGCCCTTGCCGCGGTCCAGCTCCTCCTGGGTGATGCCGTCGGCGGCCACCTTGGCCAGCTCGGCCCGAACCGTGGCCAGCACGTCGTCGAGCTTGCCCGGTAGGCAACCGACCGAGACGCCGACCAGACCGGCGTCGGCATGGTGGCTGGCGAACGAGAACACCGAGTAGGCGAGCCCGCGTCGCTCCCGGACCTCCTGGAAGAGCCGCGAGGACGTGCCGCCGCCCAACGCCGTGTTGAGGACGCCCAACGCGAACCGCCGGTCGTCGGTGCGGGTCAGCCCGTTGACACCGAGGACGAGGTTCACCTGCTCGAAGGGCCGGCGGGCGCTGACCGTGCCGGCCCGGACCCGTCGGGCGTGGTCCTCGGCGCGCGGAGCCACCGGCGGCTCGTCGCCGTCAAGGAAGTCGTTGCGCGAGAACGCCCGTCGTACCTGACGCACCAGCTTGGCGTGGTCGACGGCGCCCGCGACCGCGACCACCATGTTGGCCGGCCGGTAGTGCCGACGGTAGAACCGTCGTACCTGGGGGCGGGTGAGAACGCGGATCGACTCGACCGTGCCCGCGATCGGACGGCCCAGCGGCCCGGCTCCCCACGCCTGGGCAGCGAACAGGTTGTGGACCACGTCGTCGGGGTCGTCGTCGTGCATGGCGATCTCGTCGAGGATCACGTCGCGCTCCGCCTCGACGTCGGCAGCCGAGATCAGCGAGTCGGTGACCATGTCGCCCAGTACGTCGACCGCCAGCGGCAGGTCGTCCTCGAGAACCCGGGCGTGGAAGCAGGTGTACTCCTTGGCCGTGAAAGCGTTGAACTCACCACCCACCGAGTCGAGGGCCACCGAGATGTCCATCGCCGACCGGGACTTCGTGCCCCGGAAGAGCAGGTGCTCGAGGAAGTGGGAGCAACCGTGCAGCGCCGGCGTTTCGTCTCGGGACCCGACACCGACCCAGACACCGATGCTCGTGGACCGGACCCCGGCCATCTGCTCGCTGATCACCCGCAGGCCACCGGGCAGCACCGTGCGGCGGACGCGCGAGGTCACCTGGCCCCCGTCGTCCCTGACCGTCTCCAGGGTCCGGGTCGAGCCGACCTTCTGCGGCACCGACAGTCGCCCCGAAGACGCTGACCCGCCCGGGTTTCGAGACGGGCGCTGAGCGCCCTCCTCTACCACCGAAAACGGGCGGGTCAGCCTCGAAGAGGGGTCGGTCACTCCTGGTCCGAGTCCTCGGTGTCCTCGGAGGAGCCGTCCTCGTCGACCACCGGGACCAGGGAGAGCTTGCCGCGGTCGTCGATCTCGGCGATCTGGACCTGGAGCTTCTGGCCCACCGACACGACGTCCTCGACGGCCTCGACGCGCTTGCCGCCGGCCAGGGAGCGCAGCTTGCTGATGTGCAGCAGGCCGTCCTTGCCCGGGAGCAGCGAGACGAACGCACCGAAGTTGGTCGTCTTCACCACGGTGCCGAGGTAGCGCTCGCCGACCTCGGGCATGGTCGGGTTGGCGATCGCGTTGACCGCGGCCCGGGCCGCCTCGGCAGCCTCGCCGTTGGTGGCACCGATGTAGACGGTGCCGTCGTCCTCGATCGACAGCGTGGCGCCGGTGTCGTCCTGGATCTGGTTGATCACCTTGCCCTTGGGGCCGATGACCTCACCGATCTTGTCGACCGGCACCCGCACGCTGATGATCCGCGGGGCGTGCACCGACATCTCCTCGGGCTCGTCGATGGCCTCGGCCATCACGTCGAGGATCGCGATCCGGGCGTCCTTGGCCTGGTCGAGGGCGGCGGCCAGGACCTCGGCCGGAATCCCGTCGAGCTTGGTGTCGAGCTGCAGCGCGGTGACGAACTCGCGGGTGCCGGCGACCTTGAAGTCCATGTCGCCGAACGCGTCCTCGGCGCCCAGGATGTCGGTGAGGGCGACGTACTGCGTCTCACCGTCGACCTCGCCGGAGATCAGGCCCATGGCGATCCCGGCCACGGCGGCACGCAGCGGCACACCGGCCTGGAGGAGCGACATCGTGGAGGCGCACACCGAACCCATCGACGTGGAGCCGTTGGAACCCATGGCCTCCGAGAGCTGCCGGATCGCGTAGGGGAACTCCTCGCGGGTCGGCAGCACCGGGAGCAGCGCCCGGCGGGCCAGCGCGCCGTGGCCGACCTCCCGACGCTTCGGCGAGCCCACCCGGCCGGTCTCGCCGGTGGAGAACGGCGGGAAGACGTACTTGTGCATGTAGCGCCGCGTCTTCTCCGGGGAGAGGGTGTCCAGCTTCTGCTCCAGGGTGAGCATGTTGAGCGTGCTCACGCCGAGGATCTGGGTCTCGCCCCGCTCGAACAGCGCCGAGCCGTGGACCCGCGGGATCACGCCGACCTCGGCGTGGAGCGGGCGGATGTCGGCGAGACCACGGCCATCGATGCGGACCTTGTCGCGCAGGACCCGCTCGCGGACGAGCTGCTTGTTGAGCGCCCGGAACGCGGCGCCGATCTCCTTCTCGCGCTCCTCGAACTGGCCGGCGAGCTGCTCGAGCAACGAGGCCTTGATCTCGTCGAGCTTCTCCTCGCGCTCCTGCTTGCCCGCGATGGTCAGCGCCTCGGCCGTCGGCGCCTTGACGGCGGCCTCGACCGCGTCGTAGACGTCGTCCTCGAAGTCGAGGAAGACGGGGAACTCCTGGACCGGCTTGGCCGCCTGCTTCGCGAGCTCGACCTGCGCCTCGATGAGCTGCTTGATGAACGGCTTGGCGGCGTCGAGGCCGCTGGCGACCACGCTCTCGGTCGGAGCCTGGGTGCCGGACTGGACGAGGTCCCAGGTCTGCTCGGTGGCCTCGGCCTCGACCATCATGATCGCGACGTCGCCGGTCTCGGTGACCCGGCCCGCGACCACC
>DASSJR010000414.1:0-8431 GCA_035691135.1 Nocardioides sp.
CGCCGGACCGCACGCGACGTACGCCGCGAGGCGCGGCACCTGCGGGCCACCGCCCGGCGCGAGGCCAAGCTGGCGGCCGCTCAGCTGCGGTGATTCCGGCGGATAGCCTTTGCCGGTGACCACCACCCGGCTCGCCGACCCGTGGCCGGCACCGTCGGTCACCGGTCCCATCGACGCCGAGGTGTCCCTGCCGGGTAGCAAGTCCGTCACCAACCGCGCCCTCGTGCTGGCCGCGATCTCGGACGCTCCGTCCGTGGTCCGGCGCGCGCTGCGCTCCCGCGACACCACGCTGATGGCCGACGCCCTCACCGCACTCGGCTCGGGCGTGGACACCACGGGCGACGACTGGTCGGTGACTCCCCGCGCCTTCCGCTCCGATGCCCGGATCGAGTGCGGTCTGGCCGGGACGGTGCTGCGGTTCGTGCCTCCGGTCGCCGGGCTGTCCACCGGGGCCGTCTCGTTCGACGGCGACGCCCACCTGCGCAACCGGCCGGTCGGCGAGGTGCTGACCGCCCTGCGGGGGTTGGGCGTCGACATCGAGGACAACGGCCGGGGCTCGTTGCCGTTCACGGTCCGGGGGGCCGGTGCGGTCGCCGGTGGCTCGGTGGTCATCGACGCGTCGGCGTCCTCGCAGTTCGTCTCCGGCTTGTTGCTGGCGGGCGCCCGCTACGAGCACGGCGTCGACGTGCGCCACGACGGCAAGCCGGTGCCTTCCCTTCCCCACATCGCGATGACCGTCGCCATGCTGCGCGAGCGCGGCGTCGAGGTCGACGACACCGACGCCAACCGGTGGTCGGTCGCTCCCGGACCGGTCGCGGCAGTCGACCACGTGGTGGAGCCGGACCTCTCCAGCGCAGCGCCGTTCCTTGCCCTGGCTGCGGTCTCCGGCGGCAGCGTGGTCGTGCGCGACTGGCCGCAGGAGACCACCCAGGCCGGCGACGCGCTGCGCGAGATCCTCGGCCTGATGGGCTGCCAGGTCGAGCACGTCGGCCACGGGCTGCGCGTCACCGGGTCCGCGGCGATCCACGGCGTCGATCTCGACCTCCACGACGTCGGAGAGCTCACCCCGGTGGTGGCCGCGCTCTGCGCCCTCGCCGACTCCCCGTCGCACCTGCGCGGCGTGGCCCACATCCGCGGACACGAGACCGACCGGCTGACCGCCCTGGCCACGGAGCTCGGCGGGCTGGGCGCCGACGTCACCGAGCGCCCGGACGGGCTCTCCTTCCGGCCGGCTGCGCTGCACGGCGGAATCTTCCGCACCTACGCCGACCACCGGATGGCCCACGCCGGTGTGGTCGTCGGCGCCGCGGTGCCGGACGTGCTGGTCGAGGACATCGGCACCACCTCCAAGACCTTCTCCGACTTCCCGGGCTTCTGGACCGGTCTGCTGGGGACGCCGTGACGACCGGCCGGTGGACCGAGCACGACCAGGAGCACTACGAACGCCCGCGCCGTCACACCCGCCCACGCACCAAGGAGCGCCCGACCTACGACGACGCCGTCGACGGAGTGGTCGTCACCGTCGACCGCGGCCGCTTCACCTTGGTCGTCGACGACGCGGTGGTGACCGCGATGAAAGCGCGGCCCCTGGGTCGCAAGGGGGTCGTGGTCGGGGACCGGGTCCGGGTGGTCGGCGACACCTCCGGGGCCGAAGGTTCGCTGGCCCGGATCGTGGAGGTGATAGAGCGGACCACGGTGCTGCGGCGCACCGCGGACGACGACGACCCGGTCGAGCGGGTGATCGTCGCCAACGCCTCCCAGCTCGTGGTGGTCACCGCCCTGGCCGACCCCGAGCCCCGGACGGGCCTGATCGACCGGGCCCTCGTGGCGGCGTACGACGCGGGCATGGACCCGCTCCTGTGCATGACGAAGGCCGACCTGGCCGATCCCGAGACCTTGCTGTCGACCTACCGCTCGCTGGGCGTCCCGTGGGTGGTGACCCAGCGTGGGTCCGACCTGACCGAGCTGCGGGATCGGCTGAGGGGCCGGACCAGCGTGATGGTGGGGCACAGCGGGGTCGGGAAGTCGACCCTCGTCAACGCCCTGGTGCCTGACGCCGACCGCGAGATCGGGCACGTCAACGTGGTGACCGGCCGTGGCCGGCACACGTCGACGTCGGTGTTCATGCTCCCGCTCCCTGATGGGGACGGCTGGATCGTCGACACGCCGGGGATCCGGTCCTTCGGCCTGGCGCACGTGGAGCCCGGTCAGCTGATCGGGGCCTTTCCCGATCTCGAGGAGCTGACCGGGGAGTGCTCCCGTGGCTGCACGCACGGGACGGACGAGCCGGAGTGCGGGCTCGATACGGCGATGGCAGCCGGCGACGCCGACCCGGATCGGGTCGAGTCGTTCCGCCGACTGCTCACCGCCCGCAGCGAGCCCGCCTGGTGACTCGCGGAGCATGCCGTTTGGTACCAAACGGCATGAAAAGCGTCGCCGGACCTGCCGTTTGTGCACAATCGACAGGTCCGAGCAGCTACCTCAGCTGGAACGTCGCGATCTTGTTGGCGTCCGTCATGGCGTACCACGGGTCCCCGTTGGGCGCGACGACGATCCCCAGCGGACCACTACCCTTGACCGCTTTGCCCTCGGTGATCGTGAGGGTGTTGTCGATCCTGGCGACGTTGCCGCTGGTGGTCTGCGTGAACCAGACCGAACCGTCAGGCGATGCGTCGATGTCCTCCGGCCCAGGGTTGCTCGGCGTAAGGACTGTGGTCACCACTCCGGTCGTCGGGTCGAGGCGTCCCACGCCCTGAGGCACGAACCTCGAGGTGAACCAGAGCTGCCCGTCGGACGCGATGGTGATGCTCCGAGGACTGAGCCCGTCCGGGACCGGGAAAGGGGTCACTGTCCCGGTGTCGGGGTCGAACTGGTCGACGCTGTGGTCGTCGGGTGCTGTGAACCACACGCCGCCAGTGCTGTCGATGACCAGGTCGGAAGGTTGGACCACGAGCGGGAACTGCGAACGCGTCCGCGGTGATGTCGTAGCGCCACAGGGCGTCGTTGTTGAAGTCGGTGAACCAGACCTCGCTACCGCGCACGTCCATGCTGCCCGCGACGGCATTGCTGTTTGGGATGTCGATCGACGACAGCTGGGTCAGCGTGTTCAGGTCGAAGCGCACCAGGATCGAATTGTTGGAAGTCAAGTAGAGGATGCCGCCCGGGCCTTCAACGATGTCGGTGAGGATGCAACCGTTGCATTCGATGTCGAACTCGGTGATGGCGCCAGCTGGAGTGATACCGGGCGACCTTGGGCGGGGCATTGGTGAACGACGTGCCCTCGGTGAACCAGCGGTTGCCGTCCGTGCCGTTGGTGATCGCCCGCGGCTCACTTCTCGCCGTCGGTACCTTGAACTGCTTCAACGCCCCCACAGGCGCGGCGAGAGCCGCACCTCCCAGGGACAGCACCAGGCCGGCGGCCAGGGTCGCGCTCAACGCGCGGCCGGTTCTCTTCGTCATGATGCGCACCTCGGGACAGGCCGCGAGACGACGAATGAGCCCGGGGCTAGCGGCCCCGAGAGGTCCGGGCGCTCTTCTGGCATCGCCAGAGTCCCACCGGAGAGCGCTTCCGACTCCGTTTCGGATAATTGGTAGAAGTTTCTACGATCCCCAGACCGCGCGCGATCCGGCGTCGCCGGTGAGCACCGTCAGCACCAGCAGTGCGATGGCCCCGACAACCACCAGACCCAGAACGCCAGCGGTGACCGCGGTGCCCCGGGAGTCGCGCGCCCCGGCCCCAGATGCGAGGGAGCTCGGCCCTCCCACGGTCAGCGCGGCGACCACGGCGATGACCAGGAAGGCGAGGGACACCCACAGCAGCACATTGGCCCGATCCTGGTGCACCGTGATCTGAGCGATGTCGACCCTCGAGAGGTCCGGTGCTCGCTCCTCGAGCAGAGCCTGGCCGGCGAGCTTGGCGACGAAGAGGGTTCCGACCGTCCCGACCGCCAGCGCCACCATCGGCCACCGGATCAGCCAGCGCCACGAGGGCAAGACGGCGTAGGCGATCGCGGTGAGCGCCGTGACCGGGCCCAGGATGACAGCCGCGTGCACCACCAGGGGGTGCAGCGGGAGACCGTTGAGTTCCATGGCTAGACGATAGGGCACATCCATGGGCATAGCCTGTCCTCCATGCCACCCCCCGGGCCGACCGACTACACCGACGACCTGCGCCTGGCGCACGTGCTGGCCGACGACGCCGATTCGCTGACGTCGGCCCGGTTCAAGGCCCTCGACCTCCACGTGATGAGCAAGCCGGACCTCACCCCGGTCACCGACGCAGACGAGGCGGTCGAGGAGGGAATCAGACGGACCCTCTCGCGGGTCCGCTCCCGCGACGCGGTGATCGGTGAGGAGCAGGGCACCTCGGGGCACAGCCAACGACGCTGGGTCGTCGACCCGATCGACGGCACCAAGAACTACGTGCGCGGCGTGCCGGTCTGGGCCACCCTCATCGCACTGGTCGTGGACGACGAGGTGGTGCTCGGCGTGGTGTCGGCACCCCAGCTCCAGCGACGTTGGTGGGCGTCGGCGGGCAACGGCGCCTGGACCGGCCGCTCCCTGCTCAAGGCGACCCGGTGCCAGGTCTCCGACGTACGCCGGCTCGAGGACGCATCGTTCTCCTACTCCTCGGTCCACGGCTGGGACCAGCGCGGCCGCCTCGACGACTTCCTGTCGCTCTCGCGGAGGTGCTGGCGCACTCGCGCGTACGGCGACTTCTGGTCCTACATGTTGCTCGCGGAAGGAGCCGTCGACATCGCGGCCGAGCCCGACCTCGAGCTCTACGACATGGCCGCTCTCGACGTGATCGTCCGCGAGGCAGGTGGCCGCTTCAGCGCGCTGGACGGCAACGACGGACCGTTCGGCGGCAATGCGCTCGCCTCCAACGGACACCTCCACGAAGCGGCCCTGGCCTTCCTCGGAGGTATGCCCGACGACGGCTCGGACCCCGACTCCATTCCCGTGGGGCCGGGTTCGGTCCACGACCTGCGAAGCCGGCGACACGTCCCGGTGGACGAGGACTCCCCGGACGTCTGAGGATGGGCTAGCGTTGACACAGACGGGGATTTCTTGGCCCAAAGGAAGCCCATCGAAAGTCGAGGTAGGCCATGCGAATCAGCGAGGTCCTCGCCGGGAAGCCGATCCCGGGTGTCATCACGATCAAGCCCGAGGCCACTGTGCGCGATCTGCTCGCGCTACTGGCCGATCACAACGTCGGTGCCGTGATCGTCAGCCCTGACGGCACCGAGGTAGGCGGCATGGTCAGCGAGCGCGACGTCGTACGCCGCCTCAACGATGGTGACGACGCGATCCTCGACGGTCCGGTCACCAACATCATGACCTCGGTCGTGCACACCTGCGAGCCCAACCACCAGATCGAAGAGCTCATGCAGGTCATGACCGAGCACCGGGTCCGGCACGTCCCCATCATCAAGGACGGGAAGCTGTCGGGGATGATCAGCATCGGCGATGTCGTCAAGGCCCGGATCGCCCACCTCGAGTTCGAGCGCGACCAGCTCGGCAACTACCTCTACCAGACCTGACCCTTCGAGACGGTTGCAGAGCAACCTCAGGAACCGAAAGGAAGACGTGGAGAAGCCCGAGATCGAGTTCTTCGACCCCGAGCCGCCGACCGACCTCGTCGTCACCGACATCACCGAGGGCGACGGCGCGGAAGCCACCAGGGGATCCACTGTGGAGGTGCACTACGTCGGCGTGACGCACTCGACCGGTGAGGAGTTCGACGCGTCCTACAACCGCGGCCAGCCGCTGTCCTTCCGGCTCGGCGTCGGCCAGGTCATCTCCGGCTGGGACCAGGGCGTGAGGGGCATGAAGGTCGGCGGCCGCCGCCAGCTCGTGATCCCGCCCCACCTCGGGTACGGCGACCGAGGGGCCGGCGGTGTCATCGGGCCCGGCGAGACCCTGATCTTCGTGGTCGACCTGCTCGGCGTCGCCTGACCTCCCCGCAGGTAGTCCAGTGGCAAGTGGTTGCCGACACGCTGAAATGACAGCCAGATGACACTGGATTACCCAGACTCCTGAGTCTCAGCCGGCGACGACCCGGGCGGAGTGTCCGCCCACGGAGACCACATCGCCGCTGACCAGCTGGCGACCCCGGCGCGTCTCGACCTCGCCGTTGACGGTGACGGCGCCGTCGGCGATCAGCGGCTTGGCCTCTCCCCCGGACTCGACCAGGTTGGCCAGCTTCAGGAACTGGCCGAGCCGGATCGCGTCACGTACCGGGACCTCGATCGGGTCTGCCACGGACCTAGTTCATCACGACGGTCGCGGTGTGGATGACCAGCCCGACCAGGCCACCCACGATGGTGCCGTTGATGCGGATGAACTGCAGGTCGCGGCCGACGTGCAGCTCGATGCGGCGGGCGGCCTCCTGGCCGTCCCAGCGCTCGATGGTGTGGGTGATGACGGTCGTGAGCTCGGCGCCGTACCGCTCCACGGCGAAGACCACCGCGTCGGCGGCCAGGGCGTCGAGGCGCCGACGGAGCTCCTCGTCGGTGGTGAGCCGCTCGGCGAAGGCGGTGAGCTCGCGTTGCAGGCGCGACCGCAGCTCCCCTTTCTCGTCACGGAGCGCTCCGAGCAGGGCGCGGCGCAGCGCGTTCCACAGCGAGATGCCGGTGGCGGAGAACTGCGGATGGTCGAGCAGGCGCAGCTTGAGCCCCTCCGCCCGTGCCTGGGTGCCCTCGTCGAACAGCAGGTCCTGAGCGAGCTGGGCGAGCATCGAGTCCAGCGCCGCGCGGGCGTGGTGCTGGGGGTCGTCACGGATGTCGGCCAGCCACCGGATCGCCTCGGTATGGATCTTGGTGGTGACCGCCTCGTTGAGGCGCGGTGGCGCCCACCACGGCGCGCGCTCGCTGAGCACGGCGGCGAAGGTGTCGGGGTTCTGCAGGAGCCAGCGGTGCAGCTCCTCGAGGGCGAGGTCGACGACGCCGTGGTGGAGGTCGTCGCGCACGACCTCGACGAGGAACGTTCCCAGCAATGGTGCGATGGGCTCCTCGCGGAACCGGGGCACTAGCACCGAGTCGACGAGCTCGACGATGTGCTCGTCCTTGACCCGGCCCAGGGCGATCGCCGCCACGTCGGACACCTCGTCCACCACCCGGCGGGCGTTGACCGGGTCGCTGAGCCACACGCCGAGCCGCTGCGAGATGGTGGCCGCGGCCACGCGGTCGCGGATGATCCCCTCCTGCAGGAAGTTCTCGCCGAAGAACTCCTCGAGGCCCCGCCCGAGCTCGTCCTTCTTCCGCGGCACCAGCGCCGTGTGCGGGATCGGTATGCCGAGCGGGTGCTTGAACAGCGCCGTCACGGCGAACCAGTCGGCGATCGCGCCGACCATCGAAGCCTCGGCGCCGGCGTTGACGAAGCCCAGGAAACCGTCCTGGTCCAGCGTGACCAGGTAGACCACGGCGGCGAAGAGCAGCAGGCTGACGGCAAGGCTGCGCATCCGCCGCAGGCCGCGGCGGCGTTCCTCGTCGGCGGCGGGGTTGGCTGTGACCATCGTGATCGTGGCACTCATCGCGGCTGATTCTCCCCCATGACCGCCGGGGTGCCAGAATGCGCGACATGTCACGAACGGTGATGACCTTCGGAACGTTCGACGTCTTCCACGTCGGACACCTCCGGGTGATCGAGCGCGCAGCGGCGCTCGGCGACCGCCTGGTCGTCGGCGTGTCCGCCGACGAGCTCAACCGGCGCAAGAAGGGGCGGGAGCCGGTCTTCAGCCAGGGAGAGAGGATGGAGATCGTGGCAGCGCTGAAGATGGTCGACGAGGTGTTCGTGGAGGAGAGCCTCGAGCTGAAGCGCGACTACCTCGCCAAGTACGGCGCCGACGTCCTCGTGATGGGTGACGACTGGGCCGGACGCTTCGACGAGTTCGAGGACATCTGCGAGGTGGTCTACCTGCCGCGGACGCCTGCGATCTCCACCACTGCCCTGATCGAGAAGATCTCCGCCACCACCTGACCACCACCGGGGGAACCATGATGCGTCCTACCCATGTCATCGCCGCGGTGGCGCTGGCCGTGTCGGCGACGGTGCTGCCGACTGTCTCCACCTCCGCCGCGGGCGACCCTCCCACCGTCTCCGGCCGCGAGGCAGCCGCAGACCGGGCCTTGCGCCGGGCCGATGCTGTCCTCGACGGCCTCGGCCGCGGGCAGGACGCCACCCTCGCGCTGCGCGACCTGGCCCAGGCGCTGCCGTCGCTCGGCCCCGCGGAGCGCCGCCAGGCCACGGCGATGCTCGCCCGCCCGACCGATCCCCGCGACCAGTTCGGCGACTCCTACCGGGCGCCCGCGAAGCGGGCGTGCTCGCCCAACATCTGCATGCACTGGGTCACCCGTACGACTGACGCCCCGCCGAGCAGGGCCTGGGTGAGCACGACGATGGACGTCATGAAGCAGGTCTGGGCGCGCGA
>DASSJR010000415.1:0-7205 GCA_035691135.1 Nocardioides sp.
GGCACGTCGTACGGCGCACCCACCACGCCCGAGGTCGAGCTGGCGGAGGAGATCGTCGCCCGGACCCCGGTCGAACGGGTCCGGTTCGTGTCCTCGGGCACCGAGGCCACCATGTCCGCGATCCGGCTGGCGCGCGGCTTCACCGGGCGCGACCTGGTGGTCAAGTTCGCCGGCTGCTACCACGGCCACGTCGATGCCCTGCTGGCCTCCGCGGGGTCGGGTCTCGCGACGTTCGCAGTCCCCGGCACTCCCGGGGTCCCGGAGGCCTCGACGGAGCTGACGCTCGTCCTGCCCTACCACGACCGGGCCGCGGTGGAGAAGGCGTTCGCCGAGTACGGCGACCGGATCGCCTGCCTGATCACCGAGGCGGCGCCGGGCAACATGGGAGTCGTCTCGCCCGAGCCCGGGTTCAACGCCTTCCTCGCCGAGACCTGCGCGCGGCACGGCGCGCTCTTCGTCAGCGACGAGGTGATGACCGGCTTCCGCGCCTCCCGCCGCGGCCAGTGGGGGCTCGACGGTGCCACCGAGGGATGGACCCCGGACCTGGTCACCTTCGGCAAGGTGATCGGCGGCGGCTTCCCCGCCGCAGCCTTCGGCGGCCGGGCCGACGTGATGTCCCGCCTCGCCCCCGAGGGACCCGTCTACCAGGCCGGGACCCTGTCCGGTAACCCGGTCGCCACCACCGCCGGGTTGACCACCCTGCGGCTGGCCACCGAGCAGGTCTACGCCCACCTGACGACTGCGGGAGACACGATCAAGGCCTCGGTCGCCGAGTCGTTGACGGCAGCCGGCGTGCCCCACGTCGTCCAGTCCAACGGCACGATGTTCTCGGTGTTCTTCCGCGGCGATGCGGTGCGCGACTTCGACGACGCCTCCGATCAGGACACCTCCGCGTTCGCCGCCTTCTTCCACGCCATGCTCGACGCCGGCGTTCACCTGCCGCCGTCGGCGTACGAGGCGTGGTTCCTTTCAGCCGCCCACGACGACCGCGCGGTGCAGACCGTGCTCGACGCCCTGCCCACGGCCGCGCGGGCAGCGGCGAGAGAAGGAGACCAATGACTCACCCCACGAAATCGCTGCGCTGGGGCTCCACCATTGACACCCCACAAGACCTCTCGCTGCGCTCGCCCTTCCGCGGGGACCCCGAAAACGATCCGCGGGGACCCCGATGAGCGGATCAGCCGGCGGGGAGACGATCGTCCACCTGCTACGCCACGGGGAGGTCCACAACCCGGGAGGCGTCCTCTATGGCCGGAGCGACGGCTACCACCTCTCCGAGCTGGGACAGCAGATGGCCGAGCAGGTCGCCGGCACGATCAAGGACCGCGACATCACTCATCTGGTCGCCTCTCCGCTGGAGCGGGCGCAGGAGACGGCTCGGCCGCTGGCCGATGCCCGCGGCCTGGAGATCGTCACCGACGATCGGGTGATCGAGTCCACCAACGTGTTCGAGGGCCAGCGTTTCGGGAAGACCGTCCGGCCGTTGCGCCGCCCGGCTGCGTGGCGGCACCTCTGGAACCCCTTCCGACCCTCGTGGGGCGAGCCCTACAAGGAGCTGGTGGCCCGGATGATGTCCGCGGTCGAGGACGCGCGCAAGCGGGCCGAGGGCCATGAGGCGGTCATCGTCTCCCACCAGCTGCCGATCTGGATCACTCGGCTCCACGTCGAACAGAGGTCTTTCCTGCACAATCCCCGAAACCGGCAGTGCACGCTCTGCTCGTTGACCTCGCTCCACTTCCGGGACGACACCCTGACCCGGTTGTCCTACTCCGAGCCAGCAGCCGACCTGATCCCTGCTCGCGACAAGGGTGCGCCGTTCTCGGCCGGTGGAGCCACCGAGGAGCGGAAACCCTGAGCACACCCGCCCGTCTTCTTCCCCTCCTGCTGTGTTCCGTGCTGCTCGTGGGCTGCTCGAGCCTGCAGGGAACCGGGGACAAGGGGTACGTCAGCGGAGCCGGCGACGTGGTCGAGGTCGCGCCCGAAGAGCGGGAAGCCCCCATCACCCTCTCCGGACGGGACCTCGAGGGCGACCGGCTGTCGACGGTGAAGTTCCGCGGCAGGCCGGTGGTCGCCGTGGTGTGGGGGTCGTGGTGCGCTCCGTGCCGGGCCGAGGCGCCCGACGTGGTCGCGGTCGCGCGCGAGATGGGTGACCGGGCGCAGTTCGTCGGCATCAACATCCGCGACGCTTCCACCGAGCAGGCGCGCAGCTTTGTGCGCACGTTCGACGTGCCGTACCCGTCGTACTTCTCGCCGGACGGTGAGGCGATGCTCGCCTTCTCGGGGACTCTGACGCCCAACTCGATCCCGAGCTTCGTCGTGCTCGACGCCGAGGGGCGGGTGGCGGCCAGCATCATCGGTCAGCTCCCGTCTCGGACCACCCTCGTCGAGGTGGTCGAGGACGTGGCGGCAGAGAAGAGTGGCGGGGCGGCCTGATGGGCGAGTGGTTTCACAACACCGCGGCTTCCGGCTCGCTCCTCCTGGCCATCCCGGTCGCGCTGCTGGCGGGGCTGGTCTCCTTCTTCTCGCCCTGCGTGATCCCGTTGCTGCCCGGCTACCTCTCCTACGCCACCGGACTGTCGGGCGCGGACCTCGAGCATGCGCACCGCGGCCGGATGGCCGCCGGCGCGGTGCTGTTCGTCCTGGGCTTCGCCGTCGTCTTCGTCGCGCTCGGGACGCTGTCGGGGGCCCTGGGCGCGTGGCTCGTCACGTGGCGCCGCGAGCTCACGATCGTCCTGGGATCGTTCACGATCCTGCTCGGGCTGGTGTTCGCCGGAATCCTTCCCCTGCTCCAGCGTGACTGGCGGGTCCACGGCGTGCCCGCGGTCGGGCTCGCGGCCGCGCCGGTCCTCGGGTTCCTGTTCGGGGTGGGCTGGACGCCCTGCATCGGGCCCACGCTGGCCGCGATCACCACACTGTCCATCAACGAGGCCACCGCCGCGCGCGGCGCCGTGCTCTCCGCGGTCTACGCCCTCGGTCTCGGGCTGCCGTTCATCGCCGCCGGGGTCGCCTACCAGCGCGCGCTCGGTGCCTTCGGCTGGGTACGCCGTCATCAGCTGTGGGTGATGCGGGCCGGTGGGCTGATGCTGGTCGCGGTCGGGGTGCTGCTGGTGACGGGCTGGTGGGCCGAAGCCGTCACCTGGCTGCAGATCAACCTCGTCTCCTCCACGGAGACGGTTGTATGAGCACCCCGACCAACCAGTCAGTGCGTCCTCGGGACACCGGCGACACCGAGGTGACGCCCCCGCGCAGGCCGGGGGAGCTGACGCTCACCGAGATGCTCCGGTGGGCGTGGCGACAGCTCACCTCGATGCGGACCGCGCTGATCCTGCTGCTCCTGCTCGCCCTGGCCGCGATCCCGGGCTCGGTGGTTCCGCAGAGCGACGTGGACTCGCTGAAGGCCGCGAACTGGCAGGACGCGCACCCGACCCTCACCCCGATCTACGAGAAGCTCGGACTGTTCTCGGTCTACAGCTCGCCCTGGTTCTCCGCGATCTACATCCTGCTGATGGTCTCGCTGGTCGGCTGCTTCATTCCGAGGACCTTCGTCTACTGGAAAGCGATGCGGGCCGCGCCCCCGCCGGCCCCGCGCAACCTCACCCGTCTCCCCGACCACACGTCGTACGACACCGATGCGGAGCCGGAGGAGGCACTCGCGGCCGCCGAGGCGGAGCTGAAGAAGCGACACTTCCGCGTCGTGCGCGCCGGTGACGCCGTGTCGGCGGAGCGCGGCCGCCTTCGAGAGGCGGGCAACCTGCTCTTCCACGTCTCAGTGCTGGTGGTGCTCGTCGGCTTCGCGGTGGGCAGCCTCTTCGGCTACCGCGGGGGCGTGATCCTGGTGGTGGGCAACGGGTTCTCCAACAACCTCACACAATACGACGACTTCGTGCCGGGCAGCCTGTTCTCGGCCGACGCCATGGAACCCTTCACCTTCGACGTGAAGGACTTCGACGTCGACTGGCTGACCGAGGGTCCGAGCAAGGGGCAGGCGAGGGGATTCGTCTCCCACCTGGAGTACCGCGAGACCCCGAACGCCGAGCCCAAGGACTACGACCTCAAGGTCAACCATCCGCTCAAGATCGGCGGGACCGAGGTGTTCCTCATCGGCCACGGCTACGCACCCGTGATCACCATCCGCGACGGCAACGGCGACGTCGCCTACAGCGGACCGACCATCTTCCTGCCCACCGACCAGTCGTTCCGGTCCTTCGGCGTGGTCAAGGCGCCCGACGCCCGGCCGACCCAGATCGGGCTGGAGGGCGAGTTCTACCCCACCTACGCGTTCACCGACGAGACCGGTCCGTTCTCGGCGTTCGGGCAGGCAACCAACCCGGCGATCTCGATGCTGGTCTACGAGGGTGACCTGGGCATGGACTCCGGTGAACCACAGTCGGTCTACCAGCTCGACAAGGCCGACGCGGACCTGGTGCGGAAGCCGGACGGCTCGATGTTCCGCGTGGACCTCGCGCCCGGGCAGCAGGCCAAGCTGCCCGACGGCCTGGGCACGGTCAGCTTCGACGGGCTCCAGCAGTGGAACAAGATCCAGGTCAGCCGGACCCCCGGCAAGTTGGTGGCGCTCGCGGGCGTCGTACTCGCCCTGCTCGGGCTCCTGGGTTCCCTCTACGTCCGGCCCCGGCGGATCTGGGCGCGGGCGCGCCGCCGCGACGGGCGCACCTACGTCGAGGTCGCCGGGCTCGACCGTTCCGGAGGCGGTGACGTGGCCTCGGAGCTGCATGAGATCGTGAGTGCGCTCGGCGCGGGGACACCTGCTGACCGCAGGGAGGAGGAGTCGTGACCGACCAGTCATGGGAGATCCTGAGCAACCAGTTCGTCGCCGTGGCCGGCGTCCTCTACTTCCTCGCCCTGATCTCCACCCTGATCGAGTGGGCGTCCCTGCGGAGGCTCCCGGCGGAGGAGGTCGTGACCACCGGCCGGACCGCGATGTTCGGCCGGCTCGGGCTGATCCTCACCGGGATGGCGGTCGTGGCCCATTTCGTCGCCCTGGTCGGGCGGGGGATGGCCGCGGACCCCAACCGCGTGCCCTGGGGCAACATGTACGAGTTCACGCTCAGCGGCACCTTCGTGGTCGCCGCGGCCTACCTGCTGCTGCGAAGCCGCCTCGGCCTGGCGTGGATGGGGCCGATCGTGGTCACGCTGGTGCTGTCGCTGCTGATGGTCGATGTCATCTGGCTCCACGAGCCGGTCGCGCCGCTCACCGAGGCGCTCTTCTCGCCCTGGCTGGTCATCCACGTGGTGTCGGCGATCCTCGCCACCGGCGCCTTCACCCTGGCCGGCATCTGCTCGGCGCTCTACCTGGTCAAGGACCGCGCCCGTCCGCGCCAGACCGGCTACCTGGCCCGAGTCCCGTCGCCGGCCGTCCTGGACCGCGTGTCCTATCGCCTCCACTCCTTCGGCTTCCCGATCTGGACGTTCGCGGTGCTGATCACCGGGCCGATCTGGGCGCACCAGGCCTGGAGCAGCTACTGGAACTGGGATCCCAAGGAGGTGTGGGCGTTCATCACCTGGGTGGTCTACGCCGCCTACCTGCACGCCCGGTCGACGGCCGGGTGGAAAGGCCGCAACGCCGCGATCGTCGCCCTGGTCGCGCTGGCGACGCTGTGGTTCAACTTCATCGGCATCAACTTCTTCTCCTCGACCAGCCAGCACTCGTACGCGAGCGGAGCCGCGCAGGTCGAGACGAGAGGCTGACGCCTCCCGAGGCTCAGGAGCTGCTGGGGTCCGGATCCTCGGGCTTGCGCCGCCGGCGCTTCCGGTCCAGGTCGCGGAGGAAGTCGGGGTCGTCGTCCGGGCCGAAGGGCCGCTGCTCGGGCCTCCGCGCCGGAAGGATCCCGCGGCGCTGGATCACGCGCACGGTGAAGTAGATCGCGACCGCCAGGAGAATGACGACCAGGAGGAACTTCACGCCTCCAATGTAAGCACGCCCTGGTCACGGCCTAGGCTGGTCTGGTGAAGGAATTCGTCATCTACACCGCCCTGCGGCTCGGGCTGTTCGTGGCGAGCCTGGCGGTCGTCGTCGGGGTCTGGATGCTCCTCGCCGACACGGTGCCGATCCTGTGGCCGATCGTGATCTCTTTCGTGGTGTCCGGCGTCGCGTCGTACTTCCTGCTGAACCGGCAGCGCCAGGCGTTCGCACGCCGTGTGGAGCTTCGAGCCGAGCGGATGCAGGAGCGGTTCGAGGAGATGAAGTCCAAGGAGGACGTCGACTGACATGGCCGGCGACGGCGGTTGCTGCACGGTCGGCGACCACTCGGACCCGGCCGCCCGGGCCTGGCTGAACGAGGCGATCCGCCGGGTCGAGGCCGACGCGAACCGGTCCGCCGACACCCACCTGCACGTGTTCCCGCTCCCCGCCGGGTGGGGAATCGACCTCTACCTCAAGGACGAGTCGGTCCACCCCACCGGCTCGCTGAAGCACCGCCTGGCCCGGTCGCTGTTCCTGCACGCCCTGTGCAACGGGTGGATCCGCGAAGGGACCACCGTGGTCGAGGCCTCGTCGGGCTCCACGGCCGTGTCGGAGGCCTTCTTCGCGCGGCTGCTCGACCTGCCGTTCGTCGCGGTCATGCCCCGGTCGACGTCGCAGGAGAAAATCGAGCTGATCGAGTTCCAGGGCGGCCGCTGCCACCTCGTGGACGACCCTTCCTCGATCTACGACGAGTCGCGACGCCTCGCGCACGAGACCGGCGGCCACTACCTCGACCAGTTCACCTACGCGGAGCGCGCCACCGACTGGCGCGGCAACAACAACATCGCCGAGTCGATCTTCAGCCAGATGACGCTGGAGCGCCATCCGGTGCCGGAATGGATCGTGGTCGGCGCCGGCACCGGCGGCACCAGCGCCACCATCGGCCGCTACGCCCGGCTGGGCCGCTTCGCGACACGGATGTGCGTGGTCGATCCGGAGCACTCGATCTTCTTCTCCGCGTGGTCAGGCGACGCCTCGGCCTACAGCGGCCGGCCGTCGCGGATCGAGGGGATCGGCCGCCAGCGCCTGGAGCCGTCGTTCATGATCGACGTGGTCGACCACATGATCCAGGTGCCCGACGCCGCCTCGATCGCGACCATGCGGCTGGTGTACGAGCGCACCGGCCGAAGCGTCGGCGGCTCCACCGGCACCAACGTCTGGGGCGCGTTCCAGCTGGTCGCCGAGATGCTCTCGCGCGGCGAGCACGGCAGCATCGTCACGCTCA
>DASSJR010000416.1:0-29400 GCA_035691135.1 Nocardioides sp.
CTGGCCGCGATCCTCGCGGGTGGCCAGGTCACCGTGTGCTCGCAGTGCGCGGCCCGACGCGGGATCGGCGAGGACGACGTGATCGACGGGGTCCGGATCGCCGGTGCCGCCGTGTTCGCCGAAGAGGTCCTGCGCCCCGACGTGCAGGCTCTCGTCTACTGATCACTCCGGAGCCGTGGGCAGGGCAGCGGTCGGGTACCGGAGGTTGAGGTGCGAGGGCCGTCTACCGGCCCGAGCCTCGAAACCCCCGCACCCGCGCAGGGCCACCACCACCACCACGGTCCCGGACCTGCCCCACTTCCGGGGTTTCGAGGCTCGTCGCTGGCGCTCCTCGCACCTCAACCACCGGTGCCGCATGCGGGCCTCGGTGACTCCGCTCAACACCTCAACCGCCGGCGTGTGGCAGACCCCCTAACCGGAGGTTGAGGTGCGAGGGCCGTCTCACGGCCCGAGCCTCGAAACCCCCGCACCCGCGCAGGGCCACCCCCACCGGTGCCGCAGGCGGGTCTCGGTGACTCCGCTCAAAACCTCAACCGCCGGCGCGTGGCAGACCCCCTAACCGGAGGTCGGGTGCGGGTCTCGAGGCTCAGCCGGCGTTGAGCAGCGCCGCCCGGAGCTTGACCGCGATCTCGGCCATCGCCGCTCGAGAGCTGCGCCCTACCCCGACCACGTTGAAGAAGCCGTGGATCTGGTCGGGGAACCGCCTGAGCTCGACCTCGACCCCGGCCTCGGCCAGCTTGCGGGCGTAGGCCTCACCCTCATCGCGCAACGGGTCGAAACCCGCGGTCACGACGTACGCCGGCGCGAGGCCGTCGGGCACCTTGGCCACCAGCGGGGACACGCGGGGATCGTCGTGGGTGTTCGGGTCGGGGACGTAGAGCGAGCGCGCCAGGTCGATGAACCCGGTGGTCAGGTAGAAGTCCTCGCCGAACATCGCCCGGCTCTCGGTGCCGCCGCGCATGTCCGTTCCCGGGTAGATCAGCATCTGCGCGGCCACCGGCAGCCCGTCCTCGGCGGCCGCGAGGGCGGTGGTGGCCGCCAGGCAACCGCCGGCCGAGTCGCCGCCCACCGCCAGCCGACCGGGATCGGCGCCGAGGTCCGCAGCATGGTCGACCACCCAGCGGTAGGCCGCGAGGCAGTCGTCGTAGGCCGCCGGAAACGGGTGCTCGGGCGCCAGCCTGTAATCGACCGAGAGCACCCGCACGCCCGCCCGCTCGGCAAGGAACCGGCAGGGCGCGTCGTGGGAGTCGAGATCGCCGAAGACCCAGCCCCCGCCATGGAAGAAGACCAGCAGCGGGCCGGGGCTCTGGGCACGATCCCCCGACGGGACGTAGAGGCGCGCCGGGCGGCCTCCCGCGCGCAGGTCACGTACGGCGCCGACGGGCTGGGCGCCCCCGACCATTGCCGACTGGTGCAGGACCGCGCGCCGACCGTCCTCGACCGGGAGTGTCTCCGGTCCGGGCTCCCGGGCGAGCTTCTGCATCCGCAGCATCAGCTGCACGTCCGCGGCGAGGGTCTGTCCGTCGCGGACGACGCGCCGGCCCGCGAGCACACGCTGGACGCGCTCGGGCAGCCCCATGGCCGCGCGGAGCGACTGGCGCTCGAGGTGGTGTCGGGTTGCCCGGAGCCGTTCACTGGAAGCCACGGTGGCAAGGTACCGGCGGCACACGCTCGACGACACCCGCTGTTCACCCACCGGTGACACACTGGCTCCATGTCTGCCGAGACCGCGCCCCTCACCGACACGGGGGTGCACGAGGCCTTCGATGTCGAGCCGCCCTACGAACCGGACGACGCGGCGCTCGCCGCGGTGGAGAAGTACGACGACCGGTTCCTCGACCGCGAGCTGTCCTGGCTGCACTTCAATGAGCGGGTGCTGGAGCTCGCGGAGGACCCGAGCCTGCCGTTGCTGGAGCGGGTCCGGTTCACCGCGATCTTCGCCACCAACCTCGACGAGTTCTTCATGGTCCGCGTGGCGGGTCAGAAGCGCCGGATCGCGGCCGGGGTCGCCGTCCGGGCCGCGTCGGGCCTGCTTCCACGGGAAGTGCTCGAGACCATCTGGGGCGGGACCCGGGTCCTGATGGAGCGGCACGCCCGCCTCTTTCGCGACGACCTCGTGCCGGCGCTTGCCGAGGAGAACATCGAGCTGATCCGATGGTCCGACCTCGACAAGGACGAGCAGAAGCACTGCAAGCGCCTCTTCAAGGACCGGGTGTTCCCGGTGCTGACCCCGCTGGCCGTCGACCCCGCCCACCCGTTCCCCTACATCTCCGGGCTCTCGCTCAACCTCGCCGTGCTGGTGCGGAACCCCAAGACCGGCAAGGAGCACTTCGCGCGGGTCAAGGTGCCGCCGAGCTTCAGCCGCTTCGTGCCGCTCGGCAACCAGCGGTTCGTGCCCCTCGAGGACGTCATCGGCGAGCACCTCAAGCGGCTCTTTCCCGGAATGGAGGTGCTCGAGGCGCACGCGTTCCGGGTCACCCGCAACGAGGACCTCGATGTCGAGGAGGACGACGCGGAGAACCTGCTGGCAGCGCTGGAGAAGGAGCTGTTGCGGCGTCGCTTCGGCCCTCCGGTCCGGCTCGAGGTGGAGGAGTCGATCTCGTCCGCCGTGCTCGACCTGCTGGTCTCCGAGCTGGGGATCTCCCAGGACGAGGTGTTCCGGCTGCCCGGCCCCCTCGACCTGAGCGGGCTGCACGGCATCGCCGACCTGGACCGCGAGGACCTGCGATACCCGACCTTCGTCCCGGTGACCCACCGGCACCTCGCCGAGGTCGAGTCCGCAACACCCGTCGACGTCTTCAAGGCCACCCGACGTCACGACGTACTCCTGCACCACCCCTACGACTCGTTCGCGACCAGCGTCCAGCGCTTCCTCGAGCAGGCCGCGGCCGACCCCCACGTCCTCGCCATCAAGCAGACCCTCTACCGCACCTCGGGCGACTCGCCGATCATCGACGCTCTCGTCGACGCCGCCGAGGCCGGCAAGCAGGTGCTGGTCATCGTCGAGATCAAGGCCCGGTTCGATGAGCACGCCAACATTCGGTGGGCGCGCCAGCTGGAGCAGGCCGGGTGCCACGTGGTCTACGGGCTGATCGGGCTCAAGACCCACTGCAAGCTGTCGATGGTGGTCCGCGACGAGGCCGAGGGCATCCGCCGCTACGTCCACATCGGCACCGGAAACTACAACCCGAAGACCTCGCGGCTCTACGAAGACCTCGGGCTGTTGACCGACCACGAGCCGATCTGCGAGGACGTGGCCCACCTCTTCAACAACCTCAGCGGATACAGCCGCAATGCGTCGTACGAGGAGCTGCTGGTCGCCCCCGACTCGATCCGCAGCGGGCTGATGAGGCAGATCCACACGGAGATCGAGAACCACCGGGCCGGACGTCCGGCCCGTATCCGGATCAAGGCGAACTCGGTGGTGGACGAGACCCTGATCGACGGCCTGTACCTCGCCTCCCAGGCGGGGGTGCCCATCGAGATGCTGATCCGGGGCATCTGCGCCCTGCGCCCCGGCGTACCCGGATTGTCGGAGACGATCGAGGTGCGGTCGGTTCTCGGTCGCTTCCTGGAGCACAGTCGGATCTTCTGGTTCGAGAACGGAGGGGAGCCCTCGGTCTGGATCGGCTCGGCGGACCTGATGCACCGCAACCTCGACCGGCGGGTCGAGGTGCTCGTGCGGCTGCCCGACCCGGACAACGTGGGCGAGGTGCGTCACCTGCTCGACCAGGCGTTCGACCCCGGCACGGCCGCCTGGACACTCGACTCCCACGGCGACTGGACGCACAACACGGGCGAGACCGACCTGCAGGCCACACTCGTGGAGCGGCAACGGAAGCATCGGGCCGGCCCCTGATTTGCGTTCCCGGAGAGTTCACCCCCTAGCATGGCCGAGGTTCCGTCCTCCTCATCAGGAGTTTCCTCGTGCGTCTCAAGTTCCGCCCCGTCGACAGCACGTTCTACGACCTCTTCAGCGAGTCCGCCCAACACCTCGTGGTGGGGGCCGGCCTCCTGGCCGAGATGCTCTCCGCCGACGGCGACCGTGAGGACATCGCCCGCCGGATGCGGGAGGCCGAGCACGCCGCCGACGAGACCACGCACTCCATCATCCGGCGCGTCAACAGCACGTTCGTGACGCCGTTCGACCGGGAGGACATCTACACCCTGGCCTCCGGCCTCGATGACGTGATGGACATGATGGACGAGGTCGTCGATCAGATCCTCCTCTACGAGGTGAGGGTCATGCCGCCCGAGCTGTCCGCGCAGGTCGAGGTGATCCAGCGCTGCGCCGAGATCACCGCCGCCGCGATGCCCCAGCTGCAGTCGATGTCCTCCCTCGAGGAGTACTGGATCGAGGTCAACCGGCTCGAGAACACCGGCGACAAGAACCACCGCCGCACGCTCGCCAACCTCTTCTCCGGTGAGTTCAAGGCGATGGAGGTTCTCAAGCTCAAGGACATCGTGGAGTCTCTCGAGGCCGCGATCGACGCGTTCGAGAAGGTGGCCAACACCGTGGAGCAGATCGCGGTCAAGGAGAGCTGACCCCAGCATGGAGATCGCAATCATCGTTGCGGTCGTCGTCGTCGCCCTGATCTTCGACTACACCAACGGGTTCCACGACGCGGCCAACGCCATCGCGACCTCGGTCTCGACGCGGGCGCTGACGCCCCGGGTCGCACTGGCCATGGCGGCGGTCATGAACTTCGTCGGCGCCTTCCTCGGACAGGAGGTGGCGACCACGGTCTCCGACACCATCGACCCCGGCGACGGCTCGCACGGGCTGGTCATCGTGATGGCCGGCCTTCTGGGTGCGATCACCTGGAACCTCATCACGTGGCGGCTCGGCCTCCCCTCTTCGTCATCCCAGGCCCTCATCGGCGGTCTGGTGGGGTCGGCGGTCGCTGCCGGCGCCTCGGCCAACTGGGACGTCGTGATCGACAAGGTCGTCATCCCAATGCTCGTCTCGCCGGTCGTCGCCTTCTCACTCGGGTTCGCGGTGATGGTGGCGATCATGTGGGCCTTCCGACGGATGAACCCGCACCGAGCCAACCGTGGCTTCCGCCTCGCCCAGACCGTCTCCGCGGCGGCGATGGCACTGGGTCACGGCCTCCAGGACGCGCAGAAGACGATGGGCGTGATCTTCCTGGCGTTGCTCACGGGCGGGTACGTCGCGAAGGGCGACCCTCTGCCGGTGTGGGTCATCTTCTGCGCCGCCGGCGCGATCTCGCTCGGCACCTACTCCGGTGGCTGGCGGATCATGCGGACCCTCGGGCGCCGGATCATCGCCCTCGACCCTCCCCGCGGGTTCGCGGCCGAGTCGGTCGCCTCCTCGGTCCTCTACACGACGGCGTACGCGTTCGAGGCGCCGATCTCCACCACCCACACCATCACCTCGGCCGTGATGGGTGTCGGCGCCACCAAGCGCCTCTCCGCGGTGCGCTGGGGCGTGGCCCGCTCGATCCTGATCGCCTGGGTGCTGACGTTCCCCATGGCCGCTCTCGCCGCCGCCATCTGCTACTGGATCAGCCACTTCTTCATCGAAGTCGTCTTCTAGCCCCTGCGGGACGTCATACGGCTTGCCGCCCATAACCGACGGATTGCATGACGTTGCGCACCTGACCGTGAGGTTTCAGGCCGGCTTGCCGAGCGGCGGCGACCACCCCGCGTCCACCAGCGCCTGTTCGATCTGGGCAAAGAACTCGTCTGCGGCGACCCGGAGCCCGAGCAGCGGCATGCGGAGCACCCTCGCGTTCTGCAGAGTCACGTCGTTCTGCCTGAGCGCGTCCCCGACGACGTTGTGAGCCCACAGGTGGTGGATGCCGTCGATCTCGACCACCACGCCCCAGTCGTCCCAGATGACGTCGAGGTAGTAGGTGCCGTTGCGCCCCTTCCGGAGCAGCTGCCGGGTCGGCTCAGGTAGTCCTCGACGCCGGAGCTCGCGGGCCACGTCGAGCTCCCCCAGCGAACGCACGCCTCCGAGCAGATCGAAGATGACAGCGTTGATGAACGGACGGCGACGATCACGCCTGACCCGCAACATCTCCAGCCCCAGTTGCTCCGCCGTCGCCATCCCTTGCTGGACGGTCATGGTCAGCACCAGGGCAGCCTGCTTGTCAGACTTGGCCCAGAGCGCGGCGCGTACGGCAGCGACCGGATTGCGGCTGCGCGGCACGCCGGTCCCGGGTGCGAGGTCCTCGGCGGCCCAGCGACGGGTCTGTCTGACGTCGATCCCACGGGCTCGGCGAACCCGCGCACCGCGCGGCACGGACACACGCACGACCTCGACGTCGAACTTCTTCAGTCCGCCCGCGACGAGAGCGGACGCCCCGTCAAGGAACGCTCTCGGGCCAGCCTCGAAAACCGCGGCCCACTCGAGACTCTCGCGGGCGACTGGTCCTCCGTGGACCAGGACGGATTGCCTCCCGATGGCTTGCCACCGGCCGGCACTGAGATTCGCGCGGACCTCATGCCGGGTGATTCCCGCTGAGTACAACTGGATCCTCGAGGCGACGCCAGCCTGGTGTGCGGCCAATCGCTCGGCCCGCATTCTCCGCGCCATCCGCAGCGACGCCGTACGTCTTGTGGACCCGGGGTTGTTGCTCTGCATGCGGGGAGCGTTCCCGGGGCACAGCACCCACACGCCGCAGACTTCTGGCCTGTGGAACAGCCGGGGACGTCATGCGATCCGCCGGCTATTACCCGCAGATCGTATGACGTCCGCAAGAGGGGGCAGCCTCAGCCGAAGCGGCCGGAGATGTAGTCCTCGGTGGCGGGGTTGTCGGGGCCGGCGAACATCTTCTCGGTGGAGTTGAACTCCACGAGGTGGCCGGGCTGGCCGGCGGCCTTGAGGTTGAAGAAGCCGGTCTCGTCGGAGACCCGCGCGGCCTGCTGCATGTTGTGGGTCACGATGACGATCGTGTAGTCCTGCTTCAGGTCGTGGATCAGGTCCTCGATCGCGGCGGTGGAGATCGGGTCGAGCGCGGAGCACGGCTCATCCATCAGGAGCACCTGCGGCTCGACGGCGATGGCGCGGGCGATGCACAGCCTCTGCTGCTGACCGCCGGAAAGGCTGGCCCCGGGCTTCGTGAGCCGGTCCTTGACCTCGGTCCAGAGGTTGGCTCCCCGGAGCGAGCGCTCGACGATCCCGTCCGCCTCGGCCTTCTTCATCCGCTTGGAGTTGAGACGGTTGCCCGCGAGGACGTTGTCGTAGATGGACATCGTCGGGAACGGGTTCGGGCGCTGGAACACCATGCCGATCTGCCGCCGCACCTCGACCGGGTCGACGTTGGGCCCGTAGAGCTCCTGCCCGTCGATGACCACCTTGCCGTCGACCCACGCGCCCGGGATCACCTCGTGCATCCGGTTGAGCGAGCGCAGGAACGTCGACTTGCCGCACCCGGAGGGGCCGATGAAGGCGGTCACCGAGCGCGCGCGGATCGTCAGGCTGACGCCCTCGACTGCGAGGAAATCCCCGTAGTAGATGTCGAGGTCGGAGATGTCGATGCTCTTGGCCATGGGACTGATGTTCTCCTCGGTCAGCGACCGGTCTTGGGGGCGAAGTACTTGCTGACGGCCCGGGCGGTCAGGTTGAGCAGCATCACGATCGTGATCAGGACCAACGCCGCACCCCAGGCGCGCGCCTGGCCGAACTCGGGGGGTACGCCGGGCTGCGTGTAGGAGTAGTAGATGAACACGGGCAGCGTCGCCATTCGCTCGGCGAAGGCGTTGAAGTTGTCGGAGTCCGTGTCGCCGGCGATGATCAGCAGCGGCGCGGTCTCACCCGCCACCCGGGCCACGGCCAGCATCACACCAGTGATGATGCCCGCCATCGCCGTCGGCAGCACCACCTTGGTGACCGTGCGCCACTTCGGCACGCCGAGCGCGTACGACGCCTCCCGCAGCTCGTTGGGGACCAGCTTCAGCATCTCCTCGGTGGCGCGTACGACGATCGGGATCATCAGCACCGACAGCGCCACCGACCCGCCGAAGCCCATGCGCACACCGGGGCCGAAGAAGATCACGAACAGCGCGTAGGCGAACAGGCCGGCCACGATCGAGGGGATGCCGGTCATCACGTCGACCAGGAACGTCACGGCCCGTGCCAGCTTCTTCTCCTCGCCGTACTCGACGAGGTAGATGGCGGCCAGGACGCCGACCGGTACCGAGATCAGGGTGGCCCAGAGGGTGATGATGACGGTGCCCATGATGGCGTGGTAGATGCCGCCGCCCTCGCCGACGACGTTGCGCATGTTGTAGGTCAGGAACTGCCCGGAGATCACCGGGAGGCCGTTGCTAAGGACCTGCCACACCAGGGTGACCAGCGGCAGCATGGCCACGACGAAGGCCAGCCACATGAGCCCCGTCGCGAAGCGGTCCTTGGCCTTGCGGCCGCCCTCCACGGCCGAGGACCACAGCGGCAGCGCCACGAGGTAGACCAGCCCGGCGGTCGCGCCGGTGCCGACCAGGCCCCAGCCCAGGAAGATCATGAGCAGCACCGCGACGGCGAGCGCCCATCCGGCCACCAGCAGCGGCGCCCACCGTGGGAGCTGCGGGCGGACCACCGGGATCGTGCCGTTGCCGGACTGACGGGCCGGCCCCTCCTTGACGGTCGTCATCAGCGGGCTCCCTTCACCTGGCCACGGGCGCCGATCCAGCGTCCGAGGAAGTTGACGAGGAACGTGACGAGGAAGAGAACGAGGCCGCTGAAGATCAGGATGTTGACCTGGATCCCGGTTGCCTCGGGGAACTTCAGCGCCACGTTGGCCGCGATGGTCGACGGGTTGACCGAGGAGATCAGGTTGAAGGTCACGACACCGGTGGCCGACAGCACCATGGCCACGGCCATGGTCTCGCCGAGGGCGCGACCGAGACCCAGCATGATCGCCGACACGATTCCCGAGCGTGAGTAGGGCAGGACGGTCAGCCGGATCATCTCCCACCTGGTCGCGCCCAGAGCCAGGGCGGCCTCCTGCTCGAGCACCGGCGTCTGCGCGAAGACCTCGCGGCAGATGGCGGTGATGATCGGCAGCGCCATGATCGCCAGCACCAGGGAGGCGGTCAGGATGGTGCGACCGGTGCTGGAGGCCGGCCCTTCGAAGAACGGCAGGAAACCCAGATGGTCCTCGAGCCACTCATAGAGGGGCACGAGGCGCGGCCCGAAGAACTGGATGCCCCACAGGCCGTAGACCACGCTCGGAACGGCGGCCAGCAGGTCGACGACGTAGCCGATCGGACGCGCCATCCGGCGCGGAGCGTAGTGGGAGATGACCAGGGCAAGGGCGATCGACAGCGGTGCCGCGACGAGCAGGGCGAGCAGTGCCGCCAGGATCGTCCCGAAGAGCAACGGCCAGACATAGAGCACCACGTTGTCGGCGCCCAGCTGTTCGGACGAGGCGGTGATGGCCGGAAGTCCCTCGAGGCCGAGGAAGATCGCGACCCCCGCCAGGGCGAGCATGATCAGCAGCGAGGCGGCTCGGGCCAGCCCCTGGAAGACGACGTCGCCGCGTCGGCGGGTCCTTGTCTCCCTCGGCGGAGATTCACCTACCACGGACACAGTGTTGCTCCCTCTCGGATCACATGGGCCCCCGGCCCTGACCACGGCCACCGGGACCCGACCAGCCGAGGCTTCGGCCGGTCGAGTCCCGGTGGACCCGTATGCGCGTCGGTCACCCGGCGCTGATGCCCTCCACGATCTTCTGCGCCTGCCCGGCCAGGTCCGCGGGCAGCGGTGCGGAGCCCGCGTTCTCGGCCGCGGTCTGCTGACCCTCGTCGCTGAGGATGTAGGACAGGTAGCCCTTCACCAGGTCCGCGGTCGCCTGGTCGTCGTACGTCGGGCAGGCGATCAGGTACGAGGCGAGCACGATCGGGTAGGTACCCGAGTCCTCGGTCTTGTAGTCGAGGTCGTAGATCATGGCGGTGTCCGACGCGGTGTCGGCCTGGGGCGAGACCTCGAAGATCTTCGCCGCTGCCTCCGCCGAGGGCTGGACGAACTCGCCGCCGACCTCGATCGAGGCCTTGCCGAGGTCGCCGGCCTGGCTGGCGTCGGCGTACCCGATGGTGTTCGAGCCGTTGGTGACCGCGTCCACGACACCGGAGGTGCCGCTGCCGCCCTCGCCGGCCTTGATCGGCCAGGTCTCCACCGCACCGTGCGGCCAGGCGTCGGGCGCCACCGTGCTGAGGTAGTTGGTGAAGTTCTCGGACGTGCCCGACTCGTCGGAGCGGTGCACGGCCGTGATCGTCTCGGACGGAAGGTCGGCGTCGGGGTTGTCCTCGGCGATCGCCGGGTCGTCCCACGTGGTGATCTCGTTGTTGAAGATTCCGGCGAGGGTGTCGGGGCTCAGGTTGAGCTCGTCGACGCCGTCGATGTTGAAGATGACCGCGATCGGGCTGACGTAGTCGGGCACCTGGATCGGCTCGGCGCCGCACTGCTTGGTGGCGGAGGACAGCGCGCCCTCGTCGTCGGTGAGGTAGGCGTCCGAGCCGGCGAACGGGAACCCGCCCGAGGCGAACTGCTCGACGCCGCCACCGGAGCCGATCGGGTCGTAGTTGACCGTGACGTCGGGGTTCTGCTCCTGGAAGCCTGCGCGCCAGGCGTTCTGGGCGGCCTCCTGGGAGCTCGCGCCACCACCGCTCAGCGTGCCGGAAAGGTCGCTGTTGCTCTCGGCCGCGTTGGACTCGTTGGCCGAGCCACAGCCCGTGAGGGCCAGCGCGAGAACGGTCGCGCCGGGAACAATGGCCCGGCGGAAGAACGAGCTCTTCACTTCAGTCTCCTGAGTCGTGTTTGTCGTGTCTGACATCAGGAAAGTTAGGGAGCAGAGGTGACCGGCTCTGTCGGCGTGGGTGAACGCAGGGTGAACTCGGGCGAGCCGTTCTGACAAGGCCCGGCGGCAACGAGACGACCGTCACATGAACGCGCGTCTGAGGGCCTGCCTAGGCCTCCTGGTGCGGCTCGGTGGCCACGACTGCGCCCGCCCGGTGGTGCACGACCAGCATGCCGGCGGGAGGCAGGCGCACCACCTCGACCCCGAGGGCCTCCAGGACGCTGGGCAGCACCGGACGATGGGTGCAGAGCACCGACCCCTCCTTGGTCTCGAGGAGGTCGTCGACGACCTCCACGACCGACTCCGCGGACGCGTCCTCCTGGCTCAGGCCGTCGTACTCCTCCAGCTTGAGCCCGCACGCGTCCGCGTACGGCGACACGGTCTTGCGACACCGAGTGCTGCTCGAGGTGACCAGCCGGGAGACGTCGTAGGCCGCGAGCAGGGGAATCAGTCTCTCGGCCTGCTGCCGTCCCTCCTCGTCGAGCGGACGCTTGCGGTCGTCGCCTGACCAGGCCTTCCGGGACTCCGCCGAACCGTGGCGGAGCACGACCAGGGCGCGGCTCTTCCGGCGGTAGGGGCGCGACTCCTTCAGGGTCTCGCGGTCATAGGGGTAGGTCAGCCGCTCCATGGCGGCTTCCCAGGGCAGCCACTTCACGTCGTCGATCTCGGAGTTGACCAGGTAGCCGCTCACGTCGTCGGAGCCCACCGCCCAGCCGACCCAGTAGTAGACCGACTTCATCCGGTCGCCGTTCAGGTAACGCTGTGTGCTCAGGGGCGGCCCGAGCCGGATCGCCAGGCCGGTCTCTTCTCCCACCTCGCGCACCGCCGCGGCCGGAAGCCACTCCCCGGCGTCGAGCTTTCCCTTGGGGAAGGACCAGTCGTCGTACGTCGGCCGGTGGACCAGCAGCACCTCGCGTCGCCGGCGCCATACGACCGCACCGGCAGCGAGCACGTCCGGGCGGTTGGAGTCGACGCTCGGGGCCATGGCGCTAGTGTCACATCAGACCCGGGTGCTGCCCGTGTGGACACGGGTCACCCCCGGACGACGTACGAGGAGATCAGGTGCGGGCACGGTTGCTGGCCGTCGGCGCCGGCCTGCTGGTACTGGCGTTGGTCGTCGCTGGCCTTCTGTGGTGGCGTTCCGCCCGGCTGACCGACCTGCAGCGCGCGACCGCTCTCGCACCACCGGACGCGCAACGCCTGACCTGGACGGACTGGGCCGCGGTGCGCCAGGAGCTGGGCGCCCACGTCGGCAGCGGGTCCGGGATTCCACAGGTCGAGAGCTTTCTGGACGAGGGCTTTCAGGCAGACCTCACCTCGACCTCGGCCTTGCTCCAGTCCGCCACCACCCTCCATGAGAACTACGGGTTCTCCCCTGCCACCCTGGAGTGGGAGCTGCTGAGCCAGTCGGACCAGGGGGCGGTGATCCTGATGCGCACCCCTGACTCGTTCGACTTCGAGGCGCTCGCCGACCGGCTCGAGGGCCTCGGCTATGACCCACCCCAGTCCGACACCGGGGTGTGGGAGGGCGGCGGCGACGTACTCGCCGACATCTCACCGACCCTGACCCCCGAGCTCTCGCACGTCGCCCTCGACGCCGACCGGGAGCTGATCGTCACCTCCGACCGCGCCGGCTACCTGGACCAGGCGATGAACACCGTGACCGGTGACGACGACGGCCTCGAGGGCTTCGACGACATCCTGGACGCCACGGGCGAACCGGTCTCGGCGGCGATCTACTCCGGCACCATCGCCTGTCAGGCGCTCGCCATGTCGTCGGCCGACCAGGCCGACCAGGCCCAGGCGAAGGAGCTGATCGAGGCCGCCGGCGAGGTGAATCCGGTGACGGGGTTCTCGATCTCAGTCCAGCCGGGCCGCGACATCCGTGTGGTGCTCGGGTTCGAGAACGACGACCAGGCCAAGGTCAACGCCGACACTCGCAGCGTGCTCGCTCGAGGTCCGGCCCCGGGGCAGGGCGGCGACTTCTCCGACCGGTTCACCGTCGACCGGGTCACCGCGGAGGGGTCGTTGGTGACCCTGGCCCTGGATCCGGTGCCGGGCGAGTACGTCCTTTCCGACCTCAGCAGCGGTCCGGTGCTGTTCGCGACCTGCTGACCGGGGGACGCCTCAGCCGATGTCGCGGCGGCGCAGCCCGACCAGACCGGCGACGCCGAGGACCAAGGCGACCGCGAGGACGGCGAACGCCGGGGCCGGTGCGAAGGCCTCCAGCGGCTGGCGCGGAAGGTGCCACCACGGAGAGACCGCCGACAACCAGTCGGGCATGCGGAGCAGCGGGCCGAGGTAGACCTGCAGGAAGGCGAAGGCGAGCACCGCCCACGCGGCCAGGGCCGCGCGCGGCCACCAGCCGGTCAGCAGGAACGCGACCCCGCAGACCGCCAGGCACGCCGGAGCGAGCGCGACGGCGGCACCGACCAGGGATCCGGCCCCCGAGGAGTCCCCCGAGACGATCGCGTAGGTCACCCCGGCCGCCACGCCCATCGCGGTGAGCTCGAGCAGGATCCCGATCAGCGTCACGCTGAGGAACCCGGTGGCCAGCCGGGTGCGGGACATGCCGGTCGCCAGCAGCGGCTCGAGCCGGCCGGCGTTCTCCTCGCTGCGCAGCCTCAGCGCCGACGTGACCCCGAACCCGGTCCCCACGACCGCGGAGATGGCCATGGTGGTGGCGAAGTAGGAGTCGACGATCTCGTCGCCGGAGGCACCGATCGCCCGCGCCAGGTCGGGGTTGCTCTTCACCATGTCCAGCACCTCCGGGCCCACGGAGCCGAACAACGCACCGCTGACGGCCATCCCGAAGGCCCACCACAGGACCTGGCCTCGCTGCAGCCGCCAGGCGAGCCCGGGGGCGGTTCCGAGCGAGGCCCGGGCGCGTGGTCTGCCGGGCCGTGGCTGGATGAGTCCGGCGCCCGCATCCCGGTGGGCGGTGAGGTACGCCGTGGCCGCGAGGATCGCCCCTGCGACGAGGAGCAGCAGGAGGATCGGCCACCAGCGGGCGTCGCCGAACGGCCGCACCGCCTGCGCCCAGCCGAGCGGCGAGGTGTAGGTCAGCAGGTTTTCGCCGACGTCGCCGATGCCGCGCAGCAGGAAGGTCACCCCGAGGAACGCGCCCACGATGCCCAGCGCGGCCCGGGACGAGGCCGTCACCTGGGCTGCCGCGGCGGCCGCGGCGGTGAAGACGAAACCGACGCCGACCAGCTCCGCACCATGAAGCATCGAGGCCCCGGCCGGCAGGTCGTTGGCCATCAGGACGGCGGTGTCGAGGACGCCGACCAGCACCGAGGCGGCCCCGGCAACGAGTACGGCGGCCGCCGTGGCCGCATGTCTCCCGGTGACCGTTCCCCGGAGCAGCTCGAACCGGCCGGACTCCTCCTCGGCCCGCGTGTGCCGCACCACCAGGAAGCTCACCATCAGCGCCACGACCACCAGGGCAGTCATGGTGGTCTCGTAGGCCACGATCCCGCCGATCGTGTCCAGGGCATCGGGTCGACCGTTCATCATGTCGCTGGTCGCCGAGTCGCCGACGGTGGCCGCGTAGGCGGCGATCCGCTCGGGCGTGCCGTAGACGTCGATCACGGCACTCGCCGAGAGGCCGGTCACCGCGGTGAGCGAGACGATCCAGAGCGGGAGCCGGAGCCGGTCCCGGCGCAGGATGAGCCGGATGAGGTGCCCGGTGCCGATGAACGCGGTGCTCATGACTCGACGCTCATGACTCGACCTGGTCGCCGTACTGCCGGAGGAAGAGCTCCTCGAGGGTGGGTGGGTGGGCGGTCAACGATCGAAGTCCGACGGCGGTGAGGACACGCATGGCGGCGTCGAGGTCGTCGGAGTCCACGTCGAACGTCACCCGACCGTCCAGGTACTCGGGGTTGTGCACCCCGGGCAATGTGGAGAGCTCACGTGCCCGGCGGGCCGTCTCGGCGACGACCGTGGTGCGGGTGAGGTGTCGCAGCTGGGCCAGCGTGCCGCTCTGCACCGTGCGGCCGGACCGGATGATGCTGACCCGGTCGCACAGCGCCTCCACCTCGGCGAGGATGTGGCTCGAGAGCAGCACCGTCGCGCCCCGGCCCTTGGCCTCGACCACGCACCGGCGGAACGCCGACTCCATGATCGGGTCCAGCCCGGACGTCGGCTCGTCGAGGAGCAACAGCTCCGCCCCCGTGGACAGGGCTGCCACCAGCGCAACCTTCTGCCGGTTGCCCTTGGAGTAGGTGCGCGACTTCTTGCTGGGGTCGAGCTCGAACATGTCGAGCAGCTCGGCGCGGCGGTTCTCGTCGAGACCACCACGCATCCGGCCGAGCAGGTCGATCACCTCACCGCCGGTGAGGTTCGGCCAGAGATTGACGTCGCCGGGAACGTAGGCGATGCGGCGGTGCAGGGTGGCCGCGTCGCGCCACGGGTCGCCACCGAGCATCGTGACCGTGCCGGCGTCGGAGCGGAGCAGGCCCAGGAGGACCCGGATGGTGGTGGACTTTCCGGCGCCATTGGGCCCGAGGAAGCCGTGCACCTCCCCCGCCTCGACCTCGAGGTCGAGGCCGTCGAGCGCACGCACGGAGCCGAAGGACTTCTCCAGCCCCGCGATCTGGATGACTGTCATGTCTCGAGGTTACATTTGCTTCATAACATTGTGAAGATTCAAAAGGTTATGATGCACGGCATGAGCAGCGACTCCCTCTTCCGAGCCGTCGAGCGGTTCGGCCAGGCGCTCGAAGGATCGGGCATGCCGCGGATGCCGGCCCGGGTCTTCGCCTACGTCCTCGCCGAGGACTCCGACCGCTACACCGCCGCTCAGCTCGCCGAAGGCCTGCAGGTCAGCCCCGCGGCCATCTCGGGGGCGGTCCGCTACCTGGTCGACACCGGCCTGCTGATCAAGGAGCGGGCTCCAGGGCGCCGAGGCGACATCTTCCGGGTGCTCGACGGCGACATCTGGGCCACGATCACGACCGCCCGCAAGCCGATGATCGACAACTTCATCGCCGCGGTGGACGACGCGATCGCGCTCGTCGGAGAGGAAACGCCCGGAGGGCAACGCCTGGTGGAGACCGCGGACTTCCTGAGGTTCACCCGGGCAGATCTCGACGACCTACCAAGACGGTGGGCGTCGTACCGCTCCGAGGTTCGGGCGCGGAAAGTCGGGGTCGCGCCGGTGAGAACGCCCCGCTAGTTGTCGAGACCCGGGGCGATGCCGAGGATCCGGTCGATCTCGGCCGTCGAGAGCGGCTGGTCGGACTCGGTGGCGGCGATGATCAGGTTGGTGGTGAGCTCAACCTCGCCGAGGAGGTCTGAGTCCTCCAGAGTGACGTCGAACTGATCGTGCACCGCTTGCTCCTCGCAGGTGATGGGACGTTGACAGGTTCTCCCACACAACACTTTGCCCCCTCGGGGGCGGCCCTAAACTTCGTTGGTTGAAATCTGGCCCAATCGGATCAAACAAACCACCCGAATGGAACCGGGGCCCCGACCAGGTCGGGGCCCCGGATGAAGCATGGTACGGACAGGTGCTGTCCGGACGCTTCGGGTTCAGCGTCAGCTGATCAGAGGGGACGAACGTTCTCCGCCTGGGGGCCCTTGGGGCCCTGGGTGACGTCGAACTCGACCTTCTGGTTCTCGTCCAGGGACTTGTAGCCCTGGGTCTGGATCGCCGAGTAGTGCACGAAGACGTCGTCGCCGCCGTCCTCCTGCGCGATGAAGCCGAAACCCTTCTCGGCGTTGAACCACTTCACGGTGCCCTGAGCCATTGCTCTGTACTCCTATATCGGTGCGATGAAGCCGTCACTTCGACGGCCCCGCATCAGATGCGGTGACACGTCGCTCCGACATGTGGATTAGCACCACAAAAACGAAACGCCGTTGGATCACAAACTCCGCGGGCGTCGACCTGCTGGAACTTGCACCTGTTGCACGGGTGACCCTACCAATGAGCGCGCGGATGGAAACATCCCCGGGCGGTGTTTCGCACGGTCGGCGAGAACGTTGCATGTCCGGTGGTTGCCGGGCCCGCAGCCGTCTCACTCGGGAAGCGTCAGGATCTCCACGATGTCTATGCCGAGGGAGCGCAGCAGGTTCAGCACGCCCTGGAGCTCGTCCTGGTCGGAGAGATCGCCCACCAGCGTGGTCTGGGCCGGATGGTTGCGGGCCATGAGCTGGGGGAAGGCGGTCATCAGCTCGTCCGAAAGCTTTGCATCGACTCGGATCAGGACCTTGGTCACCGGGCTCTCCCTCACGCCGCACGCCCGACCCTGTCGTCGCGACGGCGAAGCCGACGCTAGGCACCGGGGTCGCACCGCGCCTCACTGATTTCGGGCGAGGCGGGTGGGAGCTCCGTTCACGAGCAACGGGTGAGGCACCGAAGAGATCCGAGTTGGACAGTCGAGTCAAGCGCCAACGCCTCGACGCCTAGTCCCGACGAGTTCCCTGCGTGAGGAGAGTGGATGGGCACCCTTGCCGCGTGGACGTTCGACACCCCGACGGGGGCCGACGCGGCCGCGACGGCCCTGCAGTCGCTGGTGGGCCGGGAGATCCTCGTCCCTCGCGACGCGGCCACGGTGTCCTGGGAGCTGGCGTGGGGCAAGCCACGAACTCAACAGCTGGCTCTGACCGGCCCCGGCGGGAGCCTCGGCAGCGCCTTCTGGGGGCTCCTGTTCGGAATGGTCTTCTTCGTCCCCCTGCTCGGCGCGGCGACCAGCGCCGCGGGCGGTGCGCTCGCCGGCTCGTTGACCGACGTCGGCATCAACGACAACTTCATCAACAAGGTACGAGACCGGGTCACGCCCGGAACGTCGGCACTCTTCGTGCTGGGCCCTGACGCGGTCATCGACGCCGTCGAGACCGCGTTCACCGAGCACCGCCCCACCGGCAAGATCCTCACCAGCCTGAGCACCGAGCAGGACCGGGCCCTCCGCTCCGTCTTCGCCGAGGGGAGTGCGGCTACTCCATGACGGATGAGTCGCCTGACGCCAGCCCTGCGCTACCGTCGATGACAAGCGAACGGTGATGGGGCACCGCCTCCGACAACGTGCGCGCGCAAAGGGGGTCCGTGGTGCCGACGGACGTGTCCGATTCCCACCCGGCGGGGAGGGCGACGGCGCCCGCCCATCGAGCGGCGTCGGCCGGCGCCGACTCCCTCGGCCAGACGGTGCCCCGGCTGCCACGCGTCTACGTACCTCGCGCGCGGTTGTGGCAGCGCCTGGACCGCGCCTCGGAGAACCCTCTGACCGTGCTCGTCGCGCCGGCGGGTGCCGGCAAGACGCTCGGGGTGAGCGGGTGGCTGCGACGGTCCGGACGATCGAGCGAGGTCATCTGGCTTCACGCGGAACGACGCTGGACGCCCGCGCGGCTGGGGAAGCTGCTGGAGTCCGCGGCGGGACAGGATGAGGACGCGACTCCGTCGCCACGCCTGGTGGTCATCGACGATGCCCATGAACTTCCGCCGTCGACACTGCGGATGATCGACAGCCGCCTCAACGAGGCGCCGCTCGACATGCGCCTGCTCCTGCTCTCCCGCTGGGACCTACCCCTGACGAAGCTGGTGCCGGAGCTCCTCGGCTACTCCACGACCCTGCGCGGGGAGCTCCTCCGCATGGACCCCGCCGAATCCGCCGCGCTGGTCATCGAGCACGCGCGGACGGAAGACCCGGCCGTCCTCCGGGCGGTGTCCGACAGGACCCAGGGCTGGTGCGCCCTGGTGGTCCTGACCGCGCGGGCGATCGCCACCGCCCCGGATCCGATCGCGGCGGCCGACCGGTACGCCGTCGGCGGCGTGGCGGTGGCGGACCAGGTGGCGACGGAGGTCTTTGCCGCGCTCCAGCCCCCGGAGCGTCACCTGTTGCTGTGCCTCGCCGGGGACGAGATCGTTCGCACGGCGACTGCCAGGCACCTCTCCCACGACTCACGCGCCGACGCGATCCTCGCCGACCTGGAGACCACGGGGCTCCTCGTGAGCCGACTGCCGTCCGAGCTCGCGCCGGATGGCGTGGACGACGTCGAGGAGCCAGTCCGGTACCGGATTCATCCCCTCATGGCGGAAGTGACGCGGCGCCGACTCGTTGCCGGAGGTGTCGACGTCTCGCGCGCCAGGGCGACCGTGGTTCGAGCCGTACGGCTCGACCTCGCACGCGGTGACAGCTCACGGGCGTTGCCCAGGCTGATGGCGGCCAACGCGCTCGACGAGGCCGCGGCCGTTGTCGCGGAGCACGGCATCGCCCTGACCACCCAGGGCCGCGGCGGGAGCATCGCGGAGTTCCTCTCTCGACACCCTGCGGCGGTCGAGGCCAACCCCGAATGCTGGTTCCCGATCGCGGTCGAGCGGTGGCTCGGCAACGACATGCCGTCGGCAACCCACTGGATGGACCGCTCGCTCCCGGTCGAGCAGACGAGGGACCCGACGTCGGCCCGGACGGCGTGCATGCGCCTGATGCGTGCCCGGCTGGGCCTGGAGCCGATGTATGCAGCCGTCGGTCACGCCCAGCGGGTGATGCTGGTCGCGCACCGACGCACGAACCAACACCTGCCCGAGCTGCCGTTGTTGCTCAGCGAGCTGGGGATCACCCAGAGCTGGCTGGGTGACCTGGCGGAGGCGCAGGTCAACCTCACCACCACCATCTCCCTGTGCAGCACCCGGGACCTGACCGCCCTGGCGCTCCGCGCGATGACCCACCTCGCGTTCACCCACTACATGCAGGGCCGCGAGAGCGCCTGCACGGAGGTCGCCCAGGAGGCACTCGACCGGCTGAGGGAGGACGTGCCGTGGCGGCACTTCGCGCAGACCCGAGCCACGGTCGCCTTCCAGCTCGGCTCCCTGTGCGACCTGCCGTGGAAGACGGTCGAGTCGGTGCCGTCCGGCGGCGAGATGGTGCATGCGGCCGACCTGGTCACCCGGTTCTGGTTGCGGATGCGCGATGCGCGCCTGGCGCTGATGTCGGGGTCGGTCTCCTCCTCGGAGCGGACCCTTGAAACCCTGATCGACCTTCCGCCGCTGCCCGACCATCTGCACACGGTGGTGCTGCTCGAGCGGGCATTCCTGGCCAGCCTCTCCTGCGACCACGCCCTCCTGCAGGAAGTCTCGGACGAGCTCGCCGTGCTCGGTGCGGTGGGCGAGGCGGCACTCGCCCGCGGCCTGCGCGACGACCTGCTCGGGGACCGGCGAGCGGCCGTCGACGAGTTCGCCGCTGCCGCACTCGACGTGATGTTCTCGCAGCCGGCCACCCGAGCCCTCGCACTGACCTGTGAGGCCCAGCTGCGGGACGCGCTCGGCGACCACGAGCAGGCCCTGGACCGGTTGCGCGAGGCCGCGTTGGCCACCGAGGTCCGGCGCAACGCAGTCCCGTTCCTCGGATGGTCGCACCAGGGAACTCCCATGGCATCGCTGCTCGCCGCGCTGGACCGCGTCGCGTCCACGCCGTGGGTGCACGAGCTCAACCAGTCAGCGGCCGGACGCCCCGACATCACCTCCGCCTACGCACCGACCACGGCAACACCCCGGGAGCGGCAGGCAACACTCGAATCCGTCGTCCGGCCAGCGCTCAGCCCTCGGGAGCGGGAGGTCCTCAACGAGCTCGCCCGCGGTTCGACGTACGCCGACATCGCGGCCCAGCTGTTCGTCTCGGAGAACACCATCAAGACCCACGTGTCCAGCCTCTACGGAAAGCTCTCGGTCGGGCGACGCAGCGAGGCCCTCGCGGTGGCCCGAAACCTGCACCTGATCTGACCGCAGCCGCGTCAGCGGATGCGGTGGTGGTGGTCGAGCGAGCGGCGCGACTGAGCCTGCGAAGTCGCGACCCGCGTGTCGAGACCCGGCGAGACGAACGCCGACCTCTATCAGGGTCCCGTCGCAAGCATCCGCACGAGCTGCACGACCGCCCAGGTCAGCAACCCGAAGAGCGCCGCGCTGAGGGCGGCCAGACCGATCAGCGCTGCCACCCCCTCGACGACCACTCGTCTGCGACCTGCCCCCACCACCGTCGCCTGCAGCTGATCCTGTCGTCCTGCCATGCCGAGCACCTCCCCGCGTCCCAGCCGATGACGGCTTCCCGCACCGCACCCTGCTCGGACGGCGGGGTCGCCACCTCCCCCGAAACCGATGAACGAATACCCCGGATCGACCACCCGAATCAGGTGAGGCTGCTGCCGCACCGTCGGCGCACTGTGACCTGAGGCCGAGTCGCCCTGCCCAGGAGGCCACGATGACCGAGAATTCCGCGAGCACCACAACTCCGTCGGACGCCCCCGCGGGCGTCCCCCTGTCGATGAGCCGGCTGGTGGACCACTGGGGGCTGGTGCTGACCTACGGGTTGGTCACCATCGGGCTCGGCCTGGTGCTGGTCCTGTGGCCGGAGCAGACACTCAAGGTGCTGGCCATCCTGATCGGAATCCAGTTCGTCATCACCGGGATCTTCCGGCTGGTCCTTGCGGTGGCCTCGCGGCACGTCGACGGCAGCACCCGCGCGATCGCCGGCATGTTCGGTGCGCTCGCCCTGGTGCTCGGCCTCCTGTGCCTGCGCTCGCCACTGCAGACCGTCCTGGTGATCGGCATGATCCTCGGGGTGTGGTGGCTGGCCGCGGGCGTCACCGACATCGTCGGAGCCATCCGCTCGAGCGAGTCGCACCGTCGCGGGTGGGACCTCGCACTCGGCGTGCTCAGCACACTGGCCGGCGGTTTCCTGCTGGTCAATCCGGAGGTCTCGCTCGGCGTGCTCGTGATCGTGGTGGCGGTCTGGATGTTCTCGTACGGCTTCATCGCGGTGGTCGCGGCTCTCATGCTGCGCAGCGAGGAGAAGCGAACTAGCGCGGCGCCGGTCTCCGGAGCGGCCCAGCCTGCGACATGACCACCGGGCCCGCCGACGACGCCGCGGAGGTCGCCCGGCTCCGCGCCGAGGTAGCGAGACTCGAACGGGAGCTCCACGCGACCACGTCCTCGTCCAGCACAAGGCACGGCGGGGGCTGGTGGCGCGTGCCGGTGATCGCCGTGTGCCTCGTCCTGGTCGGGGTGCTGGCGCCCTTGTCGATCCTGGCCACCTGGGCGCACGACGAGGTGTCGGACACCGATCGGTACGTCGAGACGGTCGCGCCACTTGCCGATTCGCCCGAGGTTCAGGCGGCCGTGACTGCCCGCCTCACCGCCCGCATCGTCGACCTGATCGACGTCCAGGCGGTCACCAAGGACGCGATCGACGCGCTTTCCCAGCGCGGCCTTCCGCCGCGCGCCGTGGCCAGCCTGACCGCGCTGACCCCGCCGCTGGCGGCAGGGGTCGAGAACTTCGTCAACGACCAGGTGGGTCGACTGGTCGCCTCGGACGCCTTCGCGGACGCCTGGGTGGAGGCCAACCGGGTCGCACACACCCAGATGGTGGCGATCCTCACCGGCCAGACCGGTGAGGCCGTCGAGGTGAACGGCGACGCGGTCCAGCTGAACCTGGCGCCGCTCATCGACGGCGTGAAGCAGCGACTGGTGGACGCCGGCTTCACCCTCGCGTCGCGGATCCCGGCGGTGACGACCGAGATCACCCTGTTCCAGTCCGCCGACCTGGCCAAGGCCCAGACCGCCTTCCGGCTGCTCGACGCGGCCGCACGCGCGCTGCCGATCATCGCCCTGATCCTGCTGGGCGCGGCAGTGGCCGTCTCCATCCGTCGCCGGCGCACGCTGACGATCGGGGCCATCGTGATCGCCGGTTCGATGGTGCTGCTGGGCGCGGCGCTGAACCTCTTCCGCATCACCTACCTCGACGCGATCCCGAGCGACCGTCTCCCGGCGGACGCCGCCGGAGTGATCTTCGACCAGCTCGTCCAGTTCATCAGGCTGAACCTTCGGGCCGTGCTCGTGGTCTCGCTGGCGGTGGCGTTCGTGGCGTGGGTGAGCGGTTCCGAGGGAGCGCCCGTCCGGGTACGCCAGGGGGTGGGTCGGGGGCTCGACGCGATTCGGCACCGGCGGGACAGCGCCGGACTCGGCACCGGGCCGGTCGGCGCGTTCCTGTACAACTACCACGTTCCGCTGCGGGTCGTGGTCCTCGGTGGCGCGGTGCTCGTCTACGTCCTGGCCGACCACCCGACCGGCGCCTGGACGCTCGGCGTCGTCGCGGTCGCCGGCCTGATCCTGCTGGTCATCGAGCTGCTGACCGGTGGGCCGACCGGTCCGGCCGACGACGTGCCTGCCGCCTCAGCCGGTCACCCCGCCTGAGACCCGGGATCGCAGCACGGGGACCCGTCTCGCGACGGCAAGCGCCAGGTGGCGTACCTCCGTGTCCTCGACCACGGCCCGGCCCGTGACGGCCGCCACCACGAGCACCCCCGCGAACCCGACCAACCACGTGGTGATGGCCAGGATCAGGCCGAGTGTGCCGAACGCGGCGGCGCTGGAGGCAACGTAGGCGGGCATCACCAGAGTCGACCCCCAGCTGTAGGCAACCAGGGAGTAGCCCGTCAGCAAGGAGCCGAAGAGCAGCCTCCTCCACGGAACCCGCCCGAACAGGAGGACCCGGGACGTCCACCACCACATGAGGCTGGCACCGATCCCCTGCAGCAGGTAGCGCACCGCCCCGAGGTCGGTCACCTTCGTCAGCACCAGGCCCAGGGCCGCCAGGGTCTGCAGGGTGATCAACCAGCCGACCAGCCACAGGCTGCTGCGCCGGATCCCGACCATGCCGCCGATGTGCCTCTTCTCCCAGACGCGCTCGTACATCCGCTGCACAGCACGCGCGAAGCTGGTCGCGGACAGCAGGGTGATGACCAGGCCGATGGCTCCGACCTGGGCACGCACCTGGTCGGGGTCCACGCTCGTCTGGACCAGACCCTTCCCGCCTTCACCGATCCCGGTGAGGTCGCGGAACCGGTCCAGCGCCAGGTCGGTGACCTCGGGTGGGAGGAACGCGGTCAGGACGACCATCAAGGGCACCAGCGCCAGCATCGCTTGGGCAGCGATCGCCATCGACCGGTCGATCAGCTCGATCCGAACCAGCCCGGTGACGATGCTCCGGACGACCGGCACCGTGCTGACCACCCGTTGCGCGAACTCGATCACACGCTTCGTGGCAGCGCGTACTCGGGCGAGGGCCATGGCGCCGCCTCCCGGTGGCTGCCGACCGTCGGCAGCGTGAGAACAGCGTGGTGCCGGCACCCGCCGCGTCCCTCACCCTTAGCGGGTGAACCAGTGGGTGCGTGAGAGTGCCACGGTCGTCCTGCCGCAGGAAACCGGAGGTGATCGATGTTCGGATGGCGCCGCTGGGCACACCTCCTCGGGATCCTCGTGGCGATCGTGGCCGTCTACTTCGTGGCTCCGGTGGCCGCCGACGTCGACCGGGTCAACGTGATCCGCGGATGCAGCGCACTCTTGATCGGGATCGGTGGAGTGGTCGGCGTCGTGCGCCAGCTCCGGCTGCACCTTGATGACACGGACCGCCGGGTCGACGGCCTGATCGTGTCGATCTGGGCGGTGATGGTGGCGTTCTCGTTCGTCTTCTACACCATGGACCAGCGCGACCCGAGCCAGTTCGCCGAGATGGAGACCCGTCTGGATGCGCTCTACTTCACCGCCGCCACGACGGCGAGCGTCGGCTACGGAGACGTTCATGCGGCGGGTCAGGCCGCCCGGGCCCTGGTCCTGGTACAGATCCTCTTCAACGTGGTCTTCATCGGTTCGGCGGTCGCACTGCTCTCCTCGCGCATCAAGTCGGTGTCCAGCGCACGTGCGGCTCAGGCGCGAGCCGAGAACCGCACGACCGAGTGACGCGTGACGTCCCGGCCTCAGGCCGTTCGCACCGCGGTGCCGGCGGGATCGGCGGATCCGGGTAGCCGGTCCCCCTGCCGGTGGCCCAGCAGCTCCAGCCAGCCCACGAGGAGGTCGTGGACGGCGTCCGCACCGACCACCATGCCCTCCGGGCCGGGCAGCTCCTCCGGCCACACGATCATCGCCCGGTCCTGCCAGCCACCCAGGCCGCCGTGGCAGCCGACCAGCCCCTCGAACGCGGCCACCTCGTCCAGGTCGTCGACCAGGCTGTTGACGTAGATGTCGGGGGCCTCGGGCATGGACGCCGCACGCAGCACGAAGCCGGGCGCCTCGGGCCCGAACCGGGCGAGCGGGTCCTCCCCGAGCACCACGCCGTCGCGGACCCGGTGCTCCCCTTTCGCCCCGACCGCCACCGGGCCGTACTCCAGCGTGTCCACCACCACGAAGCCGATGCCCGGGTGCGCGACGAGACCCGGGAGCAGGGCGGGGAACCGCTCGGTCAGGTCCTCCACGGTGAGCCGCCGGGACTCACCCGCCACGTAGATCAGGCCGAGGTTGCCTGAGCCGAACACGAGGAACTGATCCCCGTTCCCGGCCGTCTCGCTGTGCGCGCGCTCGGTGGCGGCAGCGCGATCGGCTTCCTCGAACTTCTGCGACGCGAGCCGGTCGGACGCCTTTCCCAGGGCGCGGCCGAGCACCGTGTCGGCATCACTCGAGCCCGCGATCATCGAGTTCAGGGAACCGCTGCTCTCCTCGTTGGACGCCGCTGCCAGCACCTCGGAGTCGGACAGCCGTTGCACCAGGGCGGACAGGTCCTCGCCGTACCGGTCGGCGAACACCTCCCCCTGCGACTGGCCGTGGTCGGAGAGCACCACGAAGTGGTACTTCCGGGGCGCCACCGCGGCCACCGCCTCGAGCTGCGCCAGCACTGCGTCGATCCCCTCGAGCGCGGCCAGGGACTCGGGCTGGGAGATGCCGGCGTGGTGGGCGACCGCGTCGTAGTCGACGTAGTCGACGTAGACCGACCGGCGGCCGCGCAGCATGGCGTCCGCGACCAGGTTCGTGTTCAGGTCGCGCATGACTCCGCTCAGGGCGGCTCGCTCGAGCGCGAAGTTCCATCCGCGGTGCACCCGGGGACGTACGTCGCGCCTCCGGGCGCGGGAAGACTGGAACCGCTCGCGTGCGGCCTCGCTGAACGTCCGGGACATGCTGCGGGCCAGACCCCCGGGTCGCGCCAGGAACTGCGAGACGGCGACTCGCGTCTGCCGGGTCTCCTGGGTGCGACGCACCGCGCTCATCGTCGCGTACGCCGTCGGGGCGTCGCCGGTGAACAGGTTGCTCACGGAGACGCCGTCATCGACGAGGAGCCCACGCCCGTTCGAGTGTTTCGCCTCGATGACCGCCGCGTCGGCCGGCTTGTTGGCGACGTAGACGCGGCCCTCGGAGCGGTCCACCCAGCGGAATGCGGGGATGCCCTCGATCGTGCCGTGGAGGATGCCCATCTGGCTGGCTGGGGTGGTGGCCGGCAGCTTGGGTCGCCACTCCGCCATGTGGTGCGAACCGCTCCGCACCCAGCGGGACAGCGTGGGCAGGGTGCCGGCACGAACAGACCACTCGAGCACAGGAAAGGGCACCCCGTCGGCCTGCACGAAGATCACGCCCGGAACGTCGGGGTCCTCGAGAACGGGCGGGCGCTTGCGTCGCGCACTGCGCAGCAAGCTGGCCGTCACCGCGTCGTCGGTGCCGGCGGTCGCAACCCAGACGAACAGCGTGGCGACAGCCGCGACGATCCAGGACGCGAGGAACGAGGACCAGAGCTTGGTCTGGTCGTCAGGCACCGCCGAGAGCACCAGCCAGATCACCAGCGCCTGGCCGAACAGGCCGATCAGGATCGCCCCGACCCAACCGAGGAGAGTCGCGATGATCACCAGCAGCGGGCGGAGGAGCGCACCGATCACGAAGATCAGGAACGCCGCCAGGAAGGCCTGGCCGACCCCGCCGACGTGGAAGTCCGGCACGATCCACGACGCGAGGAGGAGTCCCAGCGTGGCTCCGACGAGGGCCACGAAGGCGCGGGCGAGATCGCCCCATCGCAGGGTCCATCGCCGAGACGGTCGTCGCGTGCCCGCCATGTCTGGAGCATGGCGTCCGGCCTCGTCCGTCTAATCCCCCGATGCGGGTGAGCGTGACGTGTGGCCAGCTCGCATCCAGGCCTCCGTCGAAGCGACGGGTTTGACGCGCATGAGCCGTGGGAATCCTGCCGGTCGTGACGCCGTCCGGGTCGAGTCGTCCGACCCGTCGCGGCAGTCCAGCAGGGGGCAGCCGGCTCTGACGCCCGGGTGCACGGTCCGAAACCCGCCGCTTGCTGGGAGTTCCGATGCAACTGGTTCAGCACCCCCTCACTGCCCTCCTCATCCTGCTCGGCGCATCCGCCTCCCTCGGCCTGATGGGCAGCTCCCCGGCCTCGGCCGGACCCTCGTATGCGGACCGGTTGGAGTCCGCGGTGGTCGTCGCTACCAACCATGCACGGGTGCAGCGGGACCGGCGGGCCGTCCGGGGCAACGCGTGCGTGGACCGGATGGCAGAGAGCTGGGCCCGCCATCTGGCGCAGACCGGGTCGTTGATCCACCGCAGGCTGGCCCGGGTACTGAGCCAGTGCAACCGGTCCTACGTCAGCGAGAACCTCGCCAAGTACCCCGTGTCGTCGGGCATGACCGCCACGCAGGTCGCACGACGCACGGTGCGAGCGTGGTTGCGCTCGCCGGAGCACCGCCACAACCTGTTGTCCTCCAGGCCGCGGGTGATCGGGCTGGGTGTGGCCAGGAGCGCCAACGGAACGTGGTTCGTCGTCCAGAACTTTGCCCGCTGACGGCTCGAGGGGCTGTCACGCCGAGGCCCCCGCCTGACCGGACGGCGGGAGCCTCGGCGCGGGTCAGTTGTGCGTCAGCGACTGGCTGACGGTGCGGAGCTTGGAGCGGTTCTTGACGTTGTCGATGGCCTTGACCTGCACCACGAAGCGCCCCTTCCGCAGGCCGCTCACGTGGAAGGACCACTTGTTCCTGGCGGTGGGCTTCACCTTGGCGACCGTGGCCCGGCGGAGCGCCCCGGCCTGGGTGCCGCCGCGCACCCAGCGGTGGGTGCTGCTGCGGTAGGCGTACCAGGTGGTGCCGCGCTTCTCGATCAGGCGGAGCTTGACCACCTTCACTCCAGTGGCCGCGTCCCTGGCCTTGCCGTGCAGCGTCACCCACTTGCGAACCCAGGTGCGACGCGTCGACGGCTTGGTCAACGAGACCCTCGGTCGGCCGGTGTCACCCGCCACCTCCACGGTGTTCGCCATGGCCGCCGCCGATTCGTTCCCAGCCTGGTCGGTCAGCGAGACCTCGGGGTGGTAGCTGCCCGCGGCGGCGTAGACGTGCGTCGGCGCAACGCTGCCCGTCCAGGTGTCGGTGGTGCCGTCGCCCCAGGCGACCGTCCGAGTGATGACGTTGGCGGGGTCGACGAAGTTGTCACCGACCTGGGTCGTCTCGGTGAGGGCGATCTTGGTCCAGCGCGCCCACCCGGTGCTGGTCGCGCCGAATCCTCCCGTGGGAGGAAGGTGGTCGCCGACCACGACAGCGGCGAGGTGCACCACCCGCACGTTGCCGGCGGCATCCTCCAGCGTCACGGTCGGCTCGTAGGCGGCCATGTCCGCTGGGTAGGAGTGGCTCGCGCCGCTCCACGACTGGGTCGGCGTGCCGTCGCCCCAGTTGATCGTGCGGAGGATGTTGTCCTCCGCCGTCACGTCGTCGCTGAGCGAGAGCTGCGTGATCGTGGCGTCCCGGCCGCCGGCCTCGGTCTGGACGACCTCGAAGGTGCCCCTGGGTGCGGTCAGGTCGGGAAGGGTGGCAGTCGCACTGGTCTGCCTGCCGGGCCTTTTGCCGGCGAGCGGAATGACCTTCACCGTGACCTTGGACCCGGCCCCACTCGTGGTGCTGACCGTCCAGTCAGAATCAGTGACCTTGTCGCTCGACAGCACGGTGCCGCCGATGCTCAGGCTGACCCGGTACGCCGTGGCACCGGCCAGGTCGTTCCAGTCCGACGCGACGACGTAGGGGCCGGCCGGCTTGGTGACGGTGACGTCAAGGCCCTTGACGGGGCCGATCTTGTTGGGCGCCGCGTCCGCGGGCGCTGCGGTGACGACCAGGGCGGTCGCGACGAGCAACGGCACGCAGGTGGCCACCGACTTCTTGATGGGCTTGCACATGAGGTGTCCTCTCCTCGAACAGCGCCCCCGAGTGGCTCGAGAAGAAGCGCAGTCCCTTGACCTGAAGAGTCCCGGCCGCGGCAGCCGCAAGGGCTGATCTTTAAACGGCCTTGCACAAGCACGGAACGGGCGACCCCTGGTGGTGACCCGGAGAGGCCACGTGCGGGTGGCCCGTTCGGGTGGGGCGGGACGGACGAGTCCGCCGCCGTCAGCAGGTCGACTGGATGTCGGTGATGAGCTTCTTCACGTCGGTCCCGAAGGTCGAGAGTGCGGCCCCGGCTTCGGCCAGGGTGGCCGCCGTGGCTCCGGACTGCACCGACTCGACGCTTGTCTTGAGCGCGTCGTAGCTGCGCTCGACCGCATCGATCTGGCTGCCGAACTTCGAGGTGGCGTCGGACTTCACCTGGGCGAGGTCGCTCTGAACGGCCGACAGTCCGGACTTGAGGTCGCTGAGAGCACCGGAGCTGGTGACGTCGACCCGGGTCACGTTCTCCACCGACGACTTCAGGTCATTCACCGAGCCGCAGACCGCTGGCGTGTCTTGGCCGCAGCCGACGACCGACGCCGCCACCGCCACGGATGCCACGGCGATGGCGAGGGAA
>DASSJR010000417.1:0-2232 GCA_035691135.1 Nocardioides sp.
GGATCGAGACGTGGCCGCTCCGCGGCGCTGCTGCAGGGCCACCGCCGGCGGGAGGCCGGTGATCTCCTGGACGTGCGGCGCACCGACCTGCTGCAGCAGGCGGCGCGCGTACGGCGCCACGGACTCGAAGTAGCGGCGCTGTGCCTCGGCGTACAACGTGCCGAAGGCCAGCGACGACTTGCCCGAGCCCGACACTCCTGTGAACGCGACCAGGGCATCGCGCGGGATGTCGACGTCGACGTTGCGCAGGTTGTGCTCGCTGGCGCCACGGACGCGCACGAAGTGTTCGGTCTCCTCGGAAGTCACGCGCGTCCGTACCCCGTGGGTCCGTGCACACCCGCCCCCGAAGTGGAGCGTGATCCACCGACGCGGACCGGTGGCTACATTCAGGGCATGCCCGGCCTTCAGCGCACCGCCACCATCGCAGCCACGCCGGAGCGAGTCTGGGCGGTGGTCGTCGACGTCGAGCGATGGCCTGAGCGCATCCCGACGGTCAACGCCGTGGAGCGTCTCGACGCCGGACCACTCGCCGTCGGCTCCCGAACCCGGTTGCAGCAACCCCGGCTGCCCACGGCGGTATGGACGGTCACCGAGCTGACCGACGGGTCGTCGTACACCTGGGCGTCGAGCTCACCCGGTGTCACCGTCACCGCGGGCCACGTCGTCGAGCCACACCCGGACGGGAGCCGGCTCACCCTCGCCGTGACCGTGTCCGGTCCGCTGTCTGGGGTCGGCTGGCTGCTGACGCGGTCGCTGACCAAGCGGTACGTCGAGACGGAGGCCGCTTCGATCAAGCGGGCCGCCGAGACCGCGGTCACCTAGGCACCGGAGTCGGGTCTAGTGCAAGCGCCACGCGGCCGGGAGCGACAGGACCCCGTAGGGCGCGATGCCCGAGACCGCGAGCAACCGCTCGACCAGCGGCAGCCCGCCCCCGTCGAGAAACTCGCTGACCCCGAGGGCGGTCGCCGCGGCAGGCGACTCACTGTTGTCGGCCGGAATCAAGCGCTCGAACAACTTCGGTTTCGGCGTCACCCGCAGCTCGACGTCCCCGCGGGCGATTCCTGCGCCTGCGGCAGCCAGCTCCACCGACCGCTCGAGGCCGCCGAGCTCGTCGACGAGGCCCCGGCGCAACGCGTCGGCACCAGTCCACACCCGGCCGCGAGCGACTGCTCGCAGGTCCTCGAGCGGCATGCCCCGGTCCCTCGAGGCCTTGCTCGTGAAGTCGTCGTAGACGCGGTCGAGCCAGCCCTCCAGGCGCGCCCACTCCTCCTCGTCGAAGGGTCGGTTGGAGGAGAACATGTCGGCGTACCGGCCGGCGGAGACGGTCTCCCGGTTGATGCCGATCCGTTCCAGCGTCTCGCGAATCACCTGCTTCCCGGCCAGCACACCGATCGATCCGGTGATGGTCCCGGCGCTCGCCAGCACCTTGTCGGCCGCCATCGCGATGAAGTAGCCGCCGGAGGCGGCCACGTTGGCCATCGACGCAATCACTGGCTTGCCGGTCTCTCGGAGCGCGATGATCTCGCGACGGATCGTGTCGGAGGCGACGTACGAGCCGCCCGGGCTGTCAATGCGAAGGACGACGGCCTTTACCGAGTCGTCCGAACCCGCCGACCGGAGCGCGGCGGCGACCGTGTCGGAGCCGACCGACCTGGACGACAACGGCGTCGAGCTGCTGCGGCCGAGATGGATCGGCCCTGCGGCATGGACCAGGGAGACGACCGGCTTGCCGCGCCGGGCCAGCGCTGCCCCGGCCTGGTGCCGCGCGCCCTTGCCGAGTCGCTCGACGTACTTCAGCGCTACGTCACCCAATCGCCCGCGGAGATCCTCGTACACTTCGTCGCGGTAGCCGATCCGGTCCACCAGCCCTCGCTCGAGCGCCTCCTCCGGCGACAAGGGTGCGACCTCGACGATCGAGCGGACCTCGTCCTCCGACAGCCCACGTCCCGCAGCGACGTCTCGCACGAGGGTCTCGGTCGAGGACTCGACGAGCCGGGTGACCATCTCCCGGTGGGCCTCGGTCATCGACGACTTCAGCAGCATGTCGGCCGCCGTCTTGTACTCGTACCGCTGCCCCATCTGTACCTGGACACCGAGCTTGTCGAAGGCGTCGCGGAGGAAGAACGACTCAGCGGTGAAGCCCACCAGTCCCAGGTCGCCGCTGGGCTGAAGCCAGATCTCGTCGAACGAGGTGGCCAGGTGGTAGCCGACGTTGCCGGGCACCATCTCGCC
>DASSJR010000418.1:0-9615 GCA_035691135.1 Nocardioides sp.
CCCGGCCACGAAGCCCACGAACGCGCCGACCACGGGGATCACGAAGAAGCCCGGCACCGCCAGGGCGACCCCGGTCCACTGGGTCGAGGCGGGGATGCCGGCGTCCTTGAGCTGCCGCCCCGGGACGACGTACTTCACGACGGTGCCGACGACCAGGAACGCGGCCGCAACAGCGAAGACCGCCCAGCCGGTGGCGGACCCGAGCTCGAGCGCCCAGAGCAGGATCGCCACCAGGATCAGTGCGCTGCCCGGCAGCACGGGGACCAGGATGCCGATCAGCCCGACGGCGATCGCGATGCCCACCACGACTTCGGTCAGGCTCATGCCGGACACCCTCCCACAGCGCCCGGGCGACGCACCCGGGCATGACAGCGGCCCCGGACCGGGTGGTCCGGGGCCGCGTGGATGGTCTGGGTCAGCGGGCGGTCAGCGCTCCTAGAGCGATGCGGAGCCCTGGGTGCCGACGAGCCGGTGGGTCTCGTCCACGAAGTTCACGGCGACCTGACGAAGCTTGTCCTCGTGCTCGCGCGCGTGGTGAGCGCAGAAGAGAAGCTCGCCGCCGGTGTGCAGCTCGACGCGAAGGTAGGCCTGGGCACCGCAGCGGTCGCAGCGGTCCTCGGCGCTCAGCACGGGAGCTGAGGGGGCAACAACAGTTGTCACATCGGCCTCATTTCTCTTCATCGGTGTCATGTCCAACGTAGTCGCCGGGATCAAAGATTCCCGCTTCGGGGTGTTGCCTGACACGTCTTCGGTCACGGAACTCCTTCTACCCAACGGCGGAGGGTCCCAAGCCCCGAACCCGGTGACGGTCTAGACGTTGTTCCCAGATCGTGACCTGAGCCACACACCATGTTCCGACCACGGTAGACCCGGCCCCGCGCGATTCCCCGGCAAGCGAGCCTGCGCAGTCCCTCGGCGTGTCGCAGGTAGATTCGGACCTGCAGCACCAACGGATTTGCAACGCCCGTTTCGTTTCGCAGGCTGGGAGTCCCACGATCGACAACACCTACAACGCCGCACATCTCCTGGTCCTCGAAGGCCTCGAGGCGGTGCGCAAGCGGCCCGGCATGTACATCGGCTCGACCGACACCCGGGGTCTGATGCACTGCCTGTGGGAGATCATCGACAACGGGGTCGACGAGGCGCTGGCCGGAGCGGCCAGGTCGATCGAGGTCACGCTCCACCCCGACGACTCGGCCGAGGTCTATGACGACGGCCGCGGCATCCCGGTCGACAAGGAGCCCAAGACCGGTCTGCCCGGCGTCGAGGTCGTCTACACCCACCTGCACGCCGGCGGGAAGTTCGGCGGTGGCTCCTACGTCGCCACCGGCGGTCTGCACGGCGTCGGCGCCTCGGTCGTCAACGCGCTCTCCTCCCGGCTCGACGTCGATGTCGACCGTGCCCCCGCCCAGCAGGGCATCTCCTTCCGGCGCGGGGCGGCCGGCGTGTTCGACGGCGAGGGTCCCGAGGCCGCCTTCACGCCGAAGTCGGGACTGACCCGGAAGGGCAAGCGGGTGGCCAAGGGCCGCACCGGCACCCGGGTGCGGTTCTGGCCCGACCGCCAGATCTTCACCAAGGACGCCAGGTTCGTCTTCGACGACCTGGTCACCCGGGCCCGCCAGACGTCGTACATCGTGCCGGGCCTCGAGCTCGTCATCCGTGACCTTCGCGGCCCCGACCCGCGGGAGGAGAAGTTTCGCCACGACGGTGGGATCACCGAGTTCACCGAGTACCTCTCCACCGGTGAGCCGGTGACCGACGTGCTGCGGCTGCAGGGATCGGAGACCTTCACCGAGACCGTCCCCCTGCTCGACGAGAAGGGCCACATGACGCCGCAGGAGGTGGAGCGGGAGCTCCACGTCGACGTGGCGGTGCGGTGGAACCATGGCTACGACACCGAGATCAGGTCCTTCGTCAACGTGATCGCCACCCCCAAGGGCGGGACGCACCTCAGCGGCTTCGAGTCCGCGCTGACCCAGACGTTCAACGACGTGATGCGCGCGACCAAGGCGCTGCGGGTCAACGACGACAACGTCATCAAGGACGACGTCCTCGAAGGGTTGACCGCGGTGGTCACCGTCCGGCTGGCCGAGCCGCAGTTCGAGGGGCAGACCAAGGAGATCCTCGGAACGCCCGCCGCCCGGAGCGTCGTACGGCGGGTGGTGTCGGGTGAGCTGAAGAAGTTCCTCACCTCCAACAAGCGTGCCGAGAAGGCCCAGGCCAAGCTGGTCATGGAGAAGGTGGTCGGCGCCTCCAAGACCCGGCTCGCGGCGCGTCAGCACAAGGAGACCCAGCGGCGCAAGAACGCCCTGGAGTCCTCGGCGCTGCCCGCCAAGCTCCGCGACTGCCGGGCCAACGACAACGAGCGCACCGAGCTCTTCATCGTCGAGGGAGACTCGGCGCTCGGCACCGCCAAGGACGCCCGCAACTCCGAGTTCCAGGCGCTGCTGCCGATCCGCGGCAAGATCCTCAACGTCCAGAAGGCCTCGATCGGCGACATGCTCAAGAACGCCGAGTGCGCCTCGATCATCCAGGTCGTCGGGGCCGGCTCCGGCCGCACCTTCGACCTGGAGGCGCGGCGTTACGGCCGGATCATCTTCATGGCCGACGCCGACTCCGACGGCGCCCACATCCGGTGCCTGCTGGCCACCCTGTTCTTCAAGTACATGCCCGACCTGATCACCGAGGGCCGGGTCTACACCGCCGTCCCGCCGTTGCACCGGATCGAGCTGACCAACCCCAAGAAGGGGATGGACAAGTACGTCTACACCTACTCCGACGACGAGCTGCAGCGGAAGCTGGCCGAGCTCACGAAGAAGAACGTGCGGTGGAAGGACCCGGTCCAGCGCTACAAGGGCCTGGGCGAGATGGACGCCGACCAGCTCGCGGAGACCACGATGGACCCGCGCCGCCGTACCCTCCGGCGGATCACCATCGACGACGCCGACGAGGCCGCCTCCGTGTTCGAGCTGCTGATGGGGTCCGAGGTGGCCCCGCGCAAGGAGTTCATCGTGCAGGGTGCCTACGAGGTCGACGTGGAGGCGCTCGATGCCTGAGGAGCACACCTAGCCGACCAGGGTCATGTGCTGAAGTGGTCGCCCGGATAGCCACGTCAGCACACGACGGGGAATGGTCCGCTCAGCGGCGGCGCAGGATGCTGACTCCTGCCCAGACGACGAGGCAGAACAGCACGGCGAAGATCAGCAGCTTGATCATGTGTCGAGTCTGGCAGACAGCCTCATACGTGACGCTCGAGCAGCCCGGTGTCGACGTCGTAGACGAACCCGCCGACCTCGACCGAGTCGGGGATGAGCGGGTGCGCCTGCACCTTGCGGACGTCCTCCGCCAGTGCGGCCAGCTGGTCGTCGATGACGTGGAACTGCTGCCACGAGGCGTCCTGGCCCGCTGACTCGCCGACTCGCCGGCGAAGCTCGGCCTCGGAGCTCGCGGTCATGGCGCAGCGGGTGTGGGGGACGACCAGGACGCGGGTCACGCCGAGCAGGTGGACGCCGAGAACGAGCGCCTCCAGGGCGGCGGCGGTGACCCGGCCGCCCGGGTTGCGGAAGATCTTCGCGTCGCCGTGCTTGAGACCGACCATGCGGAGCGGGTCGATCCGGGAGTCCATGCAGGTGACGATCGCGACGCCGGCATGGGCGACGCCGTCGAAGCCGCCCAGGTCGAAGTCGGCGGCGAACGCCCGGTTGGCTGCGATCAGGTCGTCGAACACGGGGAGAACATAGCGGAGCCGCGTCGCGGGTCCGCTGATGGTCGTCGAGCGACGCGCGAGTCGAGACCAGTCACCCTGCGGAGCGCAGCATCTCGCCCGCGTCGATGGATCGGGTGCGGGCTGAGCGGAACAGCAGCAGGGCGAGCACGCCGGCCACGATGGCGCAGAGGGCAGCGCCGACGAAGACGGTGTGCTCCTGGGCGATGCCGGCGACCCTGAGCAGCCGGGTGAACTCCGCACACCGGCTCTTCCCGCCGCACACGTCGCGGACGTTGGCGAGGTCAGCCTGCTCGGCGTAGTAGCGGCGCAGCCCGATCGTGGTCAGGGCCGAGATGCCGACGAGCATGCCCACCATGCGGGAGACCACGACCAGCGCAGTGGCCAGGCCGTGCACCTCGTGGTCGGTGCTGGCCAGGACGGCGGCGTTGACCGGCGCCAGGGCCAGTCCGAACCCGAAGCCGCCGACCAGCAGCGGGATGGTGGAGGTGGGGTCGTCCAGGGTGGTCAGCCCCCACCGGCTCATCAGGACGAAGCCGACCGCCGCCAACGCCATGCCGGCCGCGGTCACCACGCCGGCAGGCAGGGTGCGGGTGAGATAGCCCCCGAGCACCGCTCCGACCGGGAGCGCCACCAGAAACCTGACCAGCACCAGCGCGGCCAGCAGCTGACTGTCGGAGTGGACGGTCGTCCGGGCGAAGAGCGGGATGTCGATCAGCGCGGCGATCAGGGCGGCGCCCACGAAGAAGCTGACGGCCAGTGAGCCCCAGGCCGGCGTACGGTGCATCGCGCCGCGCGGAACCAGCGGATCGTCTGCACGGCGTAGATGGAGGATGAACGCGACGGCGGCGGCGGCCGAACCGAGGAGGTACCAGACCCCCTGGTCCGAGAACACCTGGACCTTCGGGTCGGCGGTCGCGAAGGCCAGGATCACTCCGGCCAGGGCGAGGGCGAGGAACAGGGAGCCGGTCAGGTCCGCCGCCCGGAGGGTCTCGGCCCAGCCCCGCAGGTCGACCAGCGGGTGGGCGGCGGTCACGCACCGGACCACCAGCAAGCCCGCGGTCGCCATCGCGACCACCCCGACCGGGCTCAGCCACCGCCCGTCGGAGACGAACGGGATGAACGCCTGCCCCCAGGTGAGGTCCTGGAGGAGAGCGGCCGGCTGGGTCATGGTGAGGATGCCGGCGGCGATGGTGAGGAGGAGCAGGCCGATGCCCGGCCAGTCCTTGGCACGATCCATTGTTGGGAAACGGCGGCCCGGCGGGCTGTTTTCATTCCGTTTGGTACCAAACGTCATGCTCCGGATCGCCAGCGCCAGCACCAGTCCGACGGCAAGGTTGATGCCGAAGATCACCCGCCAGTCGGCGAAGGCCAGGACGACGGCGCCGAACAGCGGCCCCAGGACGCTGCCGACCTCCTGTACGGCGGAGACAATGCCGAGCGGTACGCCGCGGCGGTTGACGGGGTAGAGGTCGGCGACCAGGGCCAGGGTGGCCGGCACCAGCCCGCCGCCGCCGACTCCCTGCAGGAACCGGCCGACGACCATGCTGGGCATGTCGTAGGCGAGGGCCGTGATCAGCGAGCCGGCGGCGAACACCACGAGCGCCGCGACCAGCACGGGCACCCGGCCCCGCAGGTCGGCGATCCGCCCGATGAGGGGCAGCATCGCGACGTACCCGAGCAGGAACCCGGAGACGATCGGGGCGGCGCGCTGGAGCTGGTCGATCGGGATGCCGACGGCGTTCATCATCTCCGGCAGCGCGAGCACGACGACGTAGGTGTCGGCCGCGGCGAAGGCGACGGCGACGGAGGCCAGGCCGAGCAGCAGGCGTGGCCGCTCGGTCATGGAGCGGTGATCTTCTTCTCGGTGCCGTAGTCCTCGAACCCGATGGTGTAGGTCATCGAGTCGGTGTTGGGGTAGAAGACCCCGGTGAGCACGGCCTCGCGGAGTTCGCCGTCGGCGGTGATCGTGTACGTCGCGTCGAAGTCACCCGTCGCGCCCGGCAGGATGTTGCGCACCGCGCTGTCCGGCACCGTGCCGGTGAACTCGGTGAGCACCTCCTTGTTGTCCTCCCCGCCCCGGACGCTCTCACCCTCCTTGAGACCCTCGGTGGCGGGCAGCAGGGAGGAGAAACCGGTCTTCGGGCTCATCAGCGTCGCCGGGTCGGGGGCGCCGTACTCGGCCGGGTCGACATCGGACCACCCCGGGGTGAGCGGGATCTGGGCGTAGACCTTGTTGTCGACCGCGATGACCGGGACGTTGAAGTCGGTCCCGGAGAGCATCACGGTCAGGGACCCGTCGAAGGCGGGCGGGTGCACGCCGACCCCCGTCGCCTCCTTGACGCCGGTGACCCCGGCCGGCAGGTCCGTGGTCTTCAGCGAGACGTTGACCCCGCTGGTCTCGTCGAGGGTGGTCTTGGCGAGCGCCATGACCTCGTCCGGGCTGCGTCGGTCGGACACCGACCCCTGGTCGTCGCTGCACCCCGCCGCGAGCCCCAGAACAGGGCCCAGTCCGATCACGGCGCAGGCGAGCGCCACGCGCGTACGACGAAGCATGGTTTCAGCCTGACACACGGGTGGCGGGGTCGATGCGATGCGCGACCGGCCCGGCGCACGCCGCGATCGGCTGGCTGCCCGGGACCCCGGACCCGTCGCGACGGCCGGTGGCCTCCGGCAGGTCGACGGGGGCGCCGCTGACGGCCGCCGCGCGGGCGGGAACGTCACCGGCCCACGCGAACACCAGGATGTCCTCGCCCTTGAGGAACCGGTGGCAGCGCACACCTCCGGTGGCGCGGCCCTTGGAGGGGTACTCGGAGAACGGCGTCACCTTGACCGAGCCGGCTTCGGTGCCCGGGAGCGCGGTCGACGATCCCGACGCCGTCACGAGCACGGACGACTCCGGGTCGAGGGCGCCGAACCAGGCCACCGAGTCGCCGGCGCCGAGCTTGATGCCGGCGATGCCACCACCCGAGCGCCCCTGCGGCCGGACGCCGCCGGCGCCGAAGTGCAGCAGCTGACCACCGGCACTGACGAAGCAGAGGGTCTCGTCTCCGGTGGCGAGCTCGAGCGCGCCGACGACCTCGTCGCCGTCCTTGAGCGAGATCACCTCCCACTCGTCGCGGGCGAGCAGCTCGGGGTGGACCCGCTTGACCACGCCCTGCCGGGTGCCGAGGACCAGGCCCGGACCGTCGGTGGTGAGCGAGGCCAGCGCCAGGGCCCGCTCGCCCTGACCGAGGGGCAGCACCTCGCTGAGCGGCAGCCCACCCTGCAGGTTCGGGTCGTTGGCGGCACCCGGCAGCGCCGGGAGGTCGAGCACGCCCAGCTTCAGCAACCGTCCGCGAGAGGTGAGCACCCCCACCTGTCCGCGCACGGTGGTCCGGACCGCGGAGACGATCACGTCGTGGTTGGTGCGGCCACCGCCGGTCCCGGGAGTCTGGTCGCTGCTGGAGCGGGCCAGCAGCCCGGTGGAGGAAAGGAACGCGAAGCAGGGGTCGTCGGCCACCTCGAGCGGGGTGGCCGCGGCGGTGACGGTGGTGCCGGCCGACTCCAGGAGGACGGTCCGGCGCGGCGTCCCGTAGGTCTTGGCGACCTCGGCCAGCTCGTCGGAGACGACCTTCCGGAGCAGGTCGTCGTCGGCCAGGACCGCGTCGAGCTCCTCGATGGTGCGCTCGAGCTCCGACTTCTCCTTCTCGAGCTCGATCCGGGAGAACTTCGTGAGCCGGCGCAGCGGCATGTCCAGGATGTAGTCGGCCTGGGTGGGCGTCAGGTCGAAGACCGAGATCAGCCGCTCCTTCGCCGCGGCGGCGTTGTCGGAGGACCTGATCAGCTGGATCACCTCGTCGATGTCGAGGATCGCGATCAGCAGGCCGTCGACGAGGTGCAGCCGGTCGGCGGCCTTGCCGCGGCGGTACGTCGAGCGCCGGCGTACGACGTCGAACCGGTGACCGAGGAAGACCTCGAGCATCTCCTTGAGCCCGAGGGTGCGTGGCTGGCCGTCGACCAGGGCCACGCTGTTGATGCCGAAGGAGTCCTCCAGCGGTGTCTGCCGGTAGAGCTGCTCGAGCAGCGCCTCGGGGTGGAAGCCGTTCTTGACCTCGATCACCAGGCGCATGCCCTTCTCGCGGTCGGTGAGGTCCTTGATGTCGGCGATGCCCTGGAGCTTCTTGCCCTGCACCAGGGTCTTGATCCGCTCGATGACCTTTTCGGTGCCGACGCCGTAGGGAAGCTCGGTGACGACGATGCCCTTGCGGCGGCCGATGTTCTCGACCCGGGCCGTGGCCCGCATCTTGAACGAGCCGCGGCCGGTCGCGTAGGCGTCGCGAACGCCCTCGAGGCCGACGATCTTGCCGCCGGTGGGCAGGTCCGGGCCCGGGATGAACCGCATCAGGCCGTCGGTGCGCGTGTCGGGGTGCTTGATCAGGTGGCGCAGCGCCTGCACCACCTCGACCAGGTTGTGGGGGGCGATGTTGGTGGCCATCCCGACCGCGATCCCGGCCGAGCCGTTGACCAGCAGGTTGGGGATGGCGGCGGGCAGGACCGAGGGCTCGAGCTCGCGGCTGTCGTAGTTGGGCTTGAAGTCGACGGTGTCCTCGTCGATCGACGCGGTCATCGCCACTGCGGGCGGTGCCATTCGGCACTCGGTGTAGCGCATCGCCGCCGGGGAGTCGTCAGGAGAGCCGAAGTTGCCGTGGCCGTCGATCATCGGCAGCCGCATCGACCACGGCTGCGCGGTCCGGACCAGCGCATCGTAGATCGCGGTGTCGCCGTGCGGGTGCAGCCGACCCATGACCTCTCCGACGACGCGGGCGCTCTTGACGTGGCCACGGTCCGGGCGCAGGCCCATGTCGTTCATCGTGAACAGGATCCGGCGCTGGACCGGCTTGAGGCCGTCGCGGGCGTCGGGAAGGGCGCGGGAGTAGATGACCGAGTAGGCGTACTCCAGGAACGACGACTCCATCTCCTGCTTGATGTTGGTGTCGAGGATGTGCTCCTCGAAGTCGTCGGGCAGGGGTGGTTGCGTCGTACGCCGGGCCATGTGCGCCATTCTCCCCGGCGCCGTCCGGCGTTCACCGGGGGGCACGCCGGAGGTATGCCCTGAGTGTGGGTGGCCACGCTAGATTCACGAAGGTGACCAGCATCGAGGAAGGTGTCCCGGCGGCTCCGCGCCACTGGGAGGCCGACGTCCTGCTGCGGGACGGCCGAACGGCCCATATCCGGCCGATCGCGCCCTCCGACGCCGAGCTGCTGGTCGAGTTCTACGACCGCGTCTCCGACGAGTCGAAGTACTACCGCTTCTTCAGCCCGATGCCCAAGCTGTCCGAGAAGGACATCCTCCGGTTCACCCGGGTCGACCACGTCAACCGGGTCGCGTTCATCGTGCTGCTCGGCGGCCGGATGATCGCCGTGGGCCGCTACGACGTCGTACGCCCCGGGGAGGCCGAGGTGGCGTTCCTGGTCGAGGACGAGCACCAGGGCCGCGGCATCGCCCAGCTGCTCCTCGAGCACCTGGCCCAGGCCGGGCGCGAGCGCGGGGTCGAGCGCTTCCTCGCCGAGGTGCTGCCCGACAACCGGAAGATGATCCACACCTTCCGCGACGCCGGCTACCGCGTGGTGAGCGAGTACGACGAGGGCGTGATGACCCTCGAGTTCCCGATCGACGCCACCGACACCGCCATGGGCCTGATGGCCAACCGGGAGCACCGCGCGGAGGCCGCGTCGATCGAGAAGTTCTTCAACGCGCGCTCGATCGCGGTGATCGGGGCCAGCCGCCGCGAATCCACGATCGGTCAGGCGCTGGTGCGCAACCTGGTCATGGGCAACTTCTCCGGCCGGGTCTACGCCGTCAACTCCAGCTCCGAGTCGGTCTCCGGCCTGCCGACCTACCCGACGGT
>DASSJR010000419.1:0-2673 GCA_035691135.1 Nocardioides sp.
TCGCCGACGTGGGGTCGCTCGACGATCGCGCCTACCGCGAGGCCCAGCTCGGCTCGGGCATCGTGGAGGGCCGGCTGCACCTCCTCGCGTACGCGATGGGCGCCGCCGCCTCCGGCATGACGTTCGCTGACAGCGAGCTCGACGACGTGGTGGGCGAGCCGACCGATGGGCTGCTCCTCACCTGCGTGGGCGTGCCCGAGTACCGGTCGGCGACCGCCGGACCCCCCGGCGCCCCCGTCGAGGTCGCGAAGGTGACGTCGCGCATGTCCTGACCCCCGCAGTGCCCCGAGCGCTGCCGCACTCGGGACTGCAAACCATCGGAACGGTACGGCGAAATGTGGTCGCCACCATGGCCGGGCCCGATGACGTGGAGGGACTCTCATTGGGGGCGCTGACCACCTCGCGGTCAGCATTCACCCGCCATCGGCCTGAGAGTGCGCTCCTTGTACCGAATTCGGTCGGCTCCACAAAGAGCTCAGTCGTAGCGCAACTCCTGGTAGTCCTCGACCTCGAAGATCCCGTTGGTCTGCAAGATCACCGGCTGCAGCCCGATCGGACGCCCGTCCCGATAGGTGATCAGCGTGACGGTGGCCTCGCGGCGCGGCTTGCTGCCGATGGCGATGGCGTACGCCGCGCCGCCGGTGGTGCCGGTGGTGTAGCTGTATCCGCGCTGCCCGTCCTTGCCGAGCACGCGAACCGGTCCGACCTGGACGTGAAGGTGGCCGCCGAGGACCAGATCGGCGCAGCCGCGCTCGAGCGTCTCGTCGGCCAGGTTGGTGTCGTGAACCAGGATGGTGGAGACGCGCTCGTCCGAGGTGCAGGCAGCGTCGGCCAACCGGTTGCCGACCTCGTCGAAGCTGAGGCCGGTCTCGTCCCGCCAGCTCCCGAGTCCGCTGGAGCGGGGGTCATCCACGCCCAGGAGGGTGGCGCCACCCGGGCCGTCGACCACCTCGCCGTCGAGCATCCTCCACCCGAGGTCGTCGAGGTAGTCGGTCACGAAGCTGCCGTGGTCGTGGTTGCCCGCCACGCCGAACCGGTCGAAGCCCTCGAAAGCATTGGTCACGGAGTCGAGGCTGAACGCCTCCCAGGACTGGCCCGTCGAGGTGTCGTCACCGGCGTCGAGAACCGCGCTCGCGCCGCCGGCGTCGGCGATCGCGCGTGCCACCCCGTCCATGCCGATGTTGTCGTGGCGGTCGGCGATCAGGGTGACGACCGTGTCGCCCGGCTCCGGCCTCCGCAGGTCGAGGGTCCTGGCGCGGTCCGCGGCGGTCTCGTAGAACTGCCGGCTCTTGTCGTAGGTGTCGACGGCGCTCTGGATCAGGCGCCGCCCGCCTGCGGCGGTGACGTCGGTGCGCACCTCCACACTCGCCACCTCCTCAGGCACCTTGATGTCGGCGCCGAGGTAGTCCGAGAGGGTCGTCCACTGACCGGCGTCGTCTCCCACGGGTTCCTCATCGGTCCACGGGCTCCAGACGAGCACGCCGATCACCACGAGCCCCACGCCGATCACGACGCCGGCCTGGCCGTGCTGGTGGGCCAGCTCGCGCCGCCGGGTAGGGCCGAGGAGCAGCCAGACGGCGACCGGGATGAGCCCGATCACGGCCCCGCGGACAGCCGCGTCGAGGGCCATGTCCGCAAGCGACCCCCGCACCCTCGCGATCTGGCCGTCCGGCTGGCTGGCGATGTAGCCGTAGCGCTGCACCAGCTGCTCGGTGCTGTCGGCGTTGGTCTTGCCGAGGATGATGTCGGCTCCGATCCGGTGCCCGGACGCGATCCTCAGGTCGGGCAGGACCGGGCCGGTGCGGAGGACGACGTACCCGTCGAGGGTGGGGCGCAGCACCGCCTCATGACTGGCGAGGACGACGGTGCGGCTGCTGCCCAGGAAGATCGCCAGCCCCGTGGCGACCGTGACCACCAACCAGACCGCGGCCAGGGCCAGCCCCCGGAGCAGCCGTCCGCGGTCCATGCTTCAACGGTAGCCGGGGGTCAGGCGCGGGCGCGGGCCACCGCGTACAGCGCGACGCCCGCGGCGACGCCGGCGTTGAGCGACTCCAGCCGCCCGGCCATCGGGACCGACACCAGCTGGTCGCAGGTCTCCGAGACAAGTCGCGACAGACCTTTGCCTTCCGAGCCGACCACGACCACGAGCGGACCATCCGCGAGGTCGAGGTCGGGCAGGCTGACGTCGCCGTCGGCCGCGAGGCCGACCACCATGAGGCCCGCTTCCTTGTACGACTTCAGCTGGCGCACCAGGTTGACCGCCTGCGCCACGGGGATCCGCGCCGCGGCGCCCGCGCTGGTCTTCCACGCCGATGCCGTCATGCCGGCCGCCCGACGCTCCGGGACCAGCACACCGTGCGCGCCGAAGCCGGACGCACTGCGCACCACGGCACCCAGGTTGCGCGGGTCGGTGACGGAGTCGAGGGCGACGATCAGCGGCGGCTCGCCCTGCTCGGCGGCCCGGTCGAGCAGGTCGGCGGGGTGGGCGTACTCGTAGGCCGGGATCTTGGCGGCGAGCCCCTGGTGCACGGCCCCAGAGGTCAGCCGGTCGAGCTCGTTCTTGGTGACCTCGAGCAGGCCGATGCCGCGCTCGCTCGCGAGCCGGAACGTCTCGCGCAGCCGCCCGTCGCGCTCGGCGCCCTCGGCGACGTACACGGTGCTGACGGGTACGCC